>NZ_JBSGAW010000004.1:0-362298 GCF_053600955.1 Streptomyces sp. NPDC004838
GATCGCGGGCGCGATCGGCTCGGTGAGCGCCCTCGTGCCCGGGTTGATGGAGGTACGCAAGGCCGTGGATCTCTTCGGCGAGGTGACGGCCGATCGGCCGTCAGACACACCACCAGAGGAAGCGTTCACAGGTCTCGACGGGCGTGGGTGCCGGGTTCCGGGGCAACGCCCGAGGCTTGCGGGGGTCGCGGGGGTCCCACGGCTCGTCCGGTTCCTCCGGGTCCTCTGTTTCGGCGGGCGGGGAGGACGCGGTCGGCGAGGTGGAGGCGGAGGGCTTGGCGACCGGCGGTGTCACGGCGCTCGTGGTGGTCGGGCGGGGGGTGCCGGGCCGGGCGGCGGGGGCCGTACCGGGCGGGCCGTTGCGGGACGAGGGGTTGACGGGTCGTACGGAATCGCGTGAGCCCGGTGACCCGGTCGGCCGTTCCGTCACGCCGGCCGGGCTGTCGGGGGTCCGGGGCTGATCCGTGGGGGCGGGAGCGGGTGCGCTCTCGGTGTCCGTGTCCTCCTTGACGGAGGTGGCGGCGCCGTCGCCGCCGTCGAGGACGACTTCGGCGATGCCGAGCGCACCGGCCGCGAGCGCCAGACCGAGGGAGCCGATCACCACGATGCGCCCGCCTCTCCCGGCGGCGCGGCGGCGGTTGTCCCGCGCGTGGGGAGGGGCCTTGCGGCCGGCCCTGCGAGGGGCCGCCTGAACGCCGCGAGCGGACCCCGTGGGCCCGGTGACCGGAGCGGACACCACGTCCAGCTCGAATACGCGGTCCCCCTCGGGCGGGCCGGGACTTCGCTGCCGAAGCTCCTCGGCCGGGGTGCCGCAGCCCGCGCAGGCCAGGGCTCCGTTGAGATGTCGTCGGCACTGATGGCAGAAATCCATGGCGTCCGCAGGCTATGGGGCAGGAGGGACGAGAGGTGACGGGCACTGTGAGGATCCTGTGTGGAGTCTCCACTTCCGTGTGAACGGAGAGTTATTTAGTTGACGATGTGCCCGCTTATCGGGCGGGCGCAGCGGGCGGGATGTCCGTGACGTGACGCTTCTTCCGGTGGGTGAGCAGTTCACCTGGCGGGGGTGAGTTCGCTGGTCGGCGGATAGAGAAGCCCCGCCGCACACCACGAGGGCAGTGCACGACGGGGCCGGTCAGGGGCCGCTGTCGTTCAGTGCGGCGCGGAGGTGGATGCGCGCAGCTCAGCGAGACGGCGTTGGTACAGCGGGCCGACAGCATGTGCACCCCTGGCCTCGCTCGGGGTGGCCTGTTCGATCAGGTGATGGGAAACCGCCCTGAGATGAGCGGCCCAAGCAATCACGTGCTGTTGAGCCGTCCGCCCGCATTCCTGCGGTTCACCGGGGAGGCACAGCGGGAGTTCCGGCCCCAGCTTGTTGGCTGCGTGCCGGACGTACCGAGCGATGGTGAGCCATTCGTCCTCGGTCCGCCGAATGGCGTTGCCTTGGTCCTCCCACCCCCACGGGCCGAAGTCGTCCCCGTGATCGTCCATCTGTGCACTCCCTCGTGATCAGCGGATTAGGCCGGTGCGGCGATGGTATCGGCGCTGTCCGCCTCCCTGGGGTCGCAGTGCCCCACCGAGGGAACGCAGGGACCACAGGGGCCGCACATGGGCAGGAATTGCGGAGGAGTGCACGACTGGACGCCATCCCCGTGCACCGCCGCGATACCGGCCGCGACGTCGGTCATCTGCGCGCCGCCCCAGATATCGGAGATCGGTTTTTCCAGCACGTTGCCCATGGCCAGAAACCGACCGAGGACGCACGGCCACACATCGCCGGTCGGACCGATGGCGCATTTCTCGCGGGCGCAGTGCCCGCACAGATCAGCGATGGTCGGCGCGGCCCCCTGACTCGCTCGCCCGAATGCGCGGGTCCGGTCTCCGCCGACCGTTCCGACACCGAGGCCCGTAAGGTCCTGCGTCGCTTCCTGTACTCGCTGTCCGTCCCGCACGGCGACGACTCCACCCCGCAGCGGAATACCGAGTGCCAGTGCCTTTTGGACGTTGGCGCGCGTCTTCTTGTGTGACCCTCGGAGTTGCGTCACCTGGTCGTGTTCCTCGGCGATGTCCGAGTAGTACGAGGTGGCGAGCTTGACGCCGTACTCCCTGAACGCGTCCCACAACTCCGGGCGGACGTGGGTCATGTTCGAGAACACCTCGATACCGAGGCCCCGCCCGTGAGCATGCTTGATCAACGCGGGCAGGCTCGGGTAGAGCGTCGGCTCTCCCCCGATGAACTGAACGTCCAGGGTTCCCATGTCGGCAAGCTGGTCAATCACGTTCAACCAGTGCCGCACAGTCATGGTGCCGTGCGTGCCCTTGGGCCCGCTGTCTGCGTAGCAGTGGTCACAGAACTCGTTGCAGAGCCCCGTGACCTCAAGCCACGCGAATAAGAGACGGTTTCCGGCAGCGCTCATTGCATCTCCTTGCGACTGTTGGGGTTTGCTGCCCCGCCCCTGCCGAGACTCCGAATTGCGTAGGGAACGGGTTCGGTTACGTTCGGCAGGGGCAGGAGATTGGAGGCGGCCGGTTGCGGCCAGTGTGGGAATCGCCGTTGACAGCGCGGCGACCGTGAAGACGAAAACCGACCACCCGAACCGATGTACATGTCTCACGAGTTGCCCAGGAGCGGAACGCAGTTCGGGCACTCGTCCGAGTGGAGCGGGGACGGGGGATGCGTCGGGCCGGGCAGGTAGACCACACTCGAGGCACGGTCCAGCGCTCCGCCGTACTGATCCCACCAACCGGCTGGAGAGCCCGCGTACGGCGCCGTTGCGGCATTACGGGGGTCGTCACCGCTCCCCCGTCGCTTGCCCCCCTCCGGGTCGGCGCAGTCAATGTGTCGGTAGATCGTGACGGGGGTTCCAGACTGCCGCTCGATCTCCCCACGTCGGCTTCGCTCAAGGGCCTTGATCGGCTTCATGCAAGCCGAGCACGTCCCACCCGAGGGGGCGAACGTCGTGTCCTCCCACTGTCGTGCGTCGGTGTCTGCCGTGGTCACGATCGCCATGGTTGCCATCCCGTCAAGTCCGCTGCTGGTGCAGGGCGTTGGCCTAGAAAAGCGTGACGAGGAGGCGGGAACCACAGCAGAAAGGCCGCAGTCCTGCCGCACCCTGGCCGCACTGGATACGCTGACCAGGGCAGACGCATTCCCGAGAGGAGACCGGCCACAATGACCAGCAGGCGGCGGAGGTTCGCGGATCTCCGGAAAGCGCGCGGATTCAGTCAAGAGGGATTCGCGGAATCGGTCGGCGCTGATCGGTCAACAGTCCAGCGCTGGGAGAGCGGAAAGACCGACCCCCAACCTTGGCAGCGGCCGAAGATCGCAAAGACCCTGTCGATCACGGCGAGTGAACTCGACGCGCTGCTCGTGCCCGACGCCTACGCCCCGCCGCAGTCTCGTACCGGTTGGCTCGCTGTCACACCCCCGGATAGTGACGATGAGTTCGACGCGCTCGAATTGGCCCGGCGGGTATCGGCTAGCGACGTGGGCAAAGAGACGCTAAATCACCTCGAACACGTATTCGATGAATTGGCAATGAAGTACCCTGTGTCTCCGCCGCAAGACTTGATCGAAAGAGTAAGGCGGCATTCCGCTTATGTCGCTCATCTCATGGATGCGCGAATGACCCTTGCGGAACAGCGCCGCCTCTACGTGGTCGGGGGGTGGTTCCAGCTATTGGGGGCCACGCTGCATATTGACCTCAACCAGGAACACTCCGCGACGGCCCGATTGCAGACGGCGGCCACCCTCGCGCAGCACGCGGACCACCGTGAAATTGAGGCATGGTGTTACGAGACTGACGCTTGGCGAGTGCTCACGGATGGCGACTACGCCCGCGCACTGGAACTCTCCCAGATTGCACAGGAGTTGGCACCGGCCGGAACCTCGGCCGCGATCCAGGCGACAGCGCAAGAGGGAAGGGCCAGAGCGCGACTCGGGGAAGGGCCGGAAACGTACGCGGCCATTGACCGAGTTCAGCGCATGTCAGCTGCGATGGTTCCGCGCAAGGGCACCGAGCATCACTACCAGTACGACCCTGGTAAGGCGCTGGCCTACACAGCAACGACGCTCGCATGGGTCGGAGATCCCGCAGCCGAGGACTACGCGCGGCAGGTCATCACGCGGCTCGCTCCCGCTGACGATGCAAAGAAATGGCCGCGCCGGGTGGCTTCCGCGAACATTGATTTGGCGCTGGCATTGCTCGGCGGTGACCGGTTGGACGAGGCGTGCCACGCAGCGCAGCGAGCCATATTGTCCGGCCGTATCGTCCCGTCGAATCACTGGCGCGCGCTGGAGGTGGTCAAGGCGGTTGAGCGGCGAAGGCTTCCGGAAGCCTCGGACTTGCGAGAGGCATATCAGGTACTGAAGACACTCACCCGCGGCGTCTAGCTCTGCGCTTCCATCTGCGCCGCGAGTGCCAGAAGGATTGCGATCAGCTCACCCACGACGTTGGACATGGCGAGCTCGAGCCGGTCCCCGCCCGGACCCTCCGCGAAGATCAGCCGCTTGCCGTGCTTGCGCGCCCACCCCACGAGCGCGGACATGTCGCCACGGACCGGACAACGCGGTCAAGACACCAAAACAGGATCACATCGAAGTCGTCGGGGCGGGTCAGCCACCCGCCCAGTTCAGGACGCTCGATCGGGGTCGTCTTGCTCGCACTCACCCCGAGGTCTACGGCCTCCCCGGTGATGTGCGCGCCGATAGATACGGCGGCCTTGTCGTTCGCCTCCCGCTGACGGCTGATAAAGGTGGTTTCGTCGGTCTCGAACGACAGGCGGATCGCGGACGGTGCGCGGGGCTGGTCATAGGAAGGGTTCACCCCTTCCACGAGCTTCTTGGTGAAGTCGCTACCGCTGACCTGCGTAAACGTCGCCATCGGGCGCGTCCCCTAGAACTGCCAGACACGCGTGTCGGAAGACCCCGAGGGCAACGAGTTCTGCGTGCTGGAGCCTCGGGAGATCTACCAGGGCACCGGGCCGATCGCCGCGGTGGTGGTCGGCTGCGAGGATCCGCGGACCATGGCCCGGTTCTGGGGCGAGACGACGGCCTTGACTCTGCACGAGGTGACCGACGACCATCCGGCGCTGCGCTCCGCCAAGGGTGTCAGCCCGTATCTCGAGTTCCTCCGCACGCCCGGCGTGAAGACCGTGCCGGACCGTGTCCATCTCGACCTGCTGCCGTACCCCAGTCACGTCCGAGCAGCGGAGGTGGCCCAGCCGCGTGCCCTGGGGGCCACCGACCTCGACTTCGGATCGGGGGCGAGATCGGCTCGCTCGCCGACCACAGCTCTCAACGCGCCGGCTGAGGCGCTGAGTCACAATGTCGGGCATGACCGCCGCCGCGCCTCTCGGACCTCTCGACTTCCAGCTGGTGCTGCTGCGCCGGATGGCCGACCACCAGCCGGAGCTCGTCGAGGACGCCCGCCACGCGTTGGGCGTCTCGGTTGCCGAGATGCGTGAGGCGAACCGCCGTTGGCAGGCGATGGTCCACGGCCGGGGCGCGCGGGGCACGCTCTCCCGCTACCGTTCGGTCCTCGGCCCGCCGGAAAACACGGTTCCCCGCCGCATCGGCGACCTCGACTGCGAGGCGCACCTGTGGCCCGTACCTCTCTGGCCGGACCTCCGCTTCGAGGTGCTCGCCCTGAGAAAGGGCGGCGCGGTCTGGAACGAATGGCTCGTACGAGCGCCGGGGTCGGCGGGTCCCGTCCTGCGGACCGTGGAGGATCTGGCTCCCTGGTCCTGCACCGTCGACGAGGCGGCCGCGGCCTTCGCCCCCGCGACCCCCATGGAGGGCTCCGCCCCCACCCGCTGGCACCTCTCCTTGACGCTCCCGGACAAGAGCCGGCGCGTGGCCGAGTTCACCTGGGGCCTGTACCAGCGGCTCCTGTGACTCCGGGGCGGCGGTGGCCTCCGGCCGGGTGTCACCCGTGGCGGTCGACGCGGTCGCCGACGCAGGGCGGGACGCGCTCGATCCGGTGATCCGCGCACGCCAAGCGGCCCACCCCCGGCCCCACCCCCGCCCCAGGTCCGGCCGCGAACACCGGACGGGCCCGGAACGGGCCCGGCTTCGCCCTCGGGCTCCGAGGCGGCCGCTCGCCAGTCGCCTCGCCCGCCCCCGGCGATCGCCCTCGGCGATGGAGTGGCCGATCCTGCTGCCAATGGGGGAACTCGGGTCACTGGACCGACCCAAGCGGACCACCTCAACGCGCGCGGACGCGCGAATCGACCGAGGATGCGATCACGTACCGCACTCGGAAGGATCCGCCGTGACCGTGAGTCTTGAGCAGTTGCGCCGTTGCCACGTCGCCGTCGATCTGGGCGCCGCGCGGACCAGGGTCTTCGTCAAGGGAGCCGGGCTGGTCGTCGACGAGCCGAGCGTGGCCGCGATGAACACCAGGACCGGCGCGCTCATCGCGGTCGGCGCGCTCGCCGAGCAGATGACGGGGCGCACGCCCGAGTACATCCGGGTCGTGCGCCCCGTGTCCGGCGGTACGGTCGTGGACATCGAGATGGCCCAGCGCATGCTCCGCCACCTCCTCGGGGAGAAGCTGCGCCGGCAACTGCGCCGCAAGCCCCGGCTGCGGGCCGCCGCCTGCACCCCGCACGACGCGGACCCGCTCGCCCAGCGCGCCGCCGTGGAGACGCTGGTCGGGCTCGGGGCCCGCAGGGTGGAGCTGGTCGACACGCTGATCGCCGCGGCCGTGGGCTGCGGGCTCCCCGTGGAGCAGCCGACCGCGACCATGATCATGGTGTGCGGCGCGGCTGCGACCCAGGTGGCCGTACTGTCACTCGGTTCGATCGTGACCGCTGAACGCGTCCCCGTCGGCGGCAACGCCATCGACCATGCCGTGATCCAGTATCTGCGCACCCAGCACGAGCTGATGCTGCCCAGCCAGTCGGTACGCAATCTTCAGATCGCCCTGCACGGCAACGGCCTCACCCCCCAGGCCCCGGCGTCGACGGAGATCCACGGCCGCGACGTGGCCACCGGGCTCGCGCGTTCCGTGCAGGTGGACACCGCCGCCGTACGGAACGCGATCCACACGCCCCTGACCTCCGTACTCGACGGTATCGGCAAGGTACTGCGGGACTGCCCGCCCGACCTCGTCGCCGATCTCGCCGACCGGGGCATCATGATGGTGGGCGGCAGCGCTCTGCTCCCCGGACTCGACCAGATGCTCCGCGACGCGACGGGCATGCCGGTGGAGATCGCCGAAAGGCCCGACATCTGCGCCATTCTGGGCCTCGGTGCGATGCTGGAAGGCAAGATCCAGCCGATGATCCTGAATCCGCTGGCCGAGGTCGAGTAGGGAACGGTCAGGGGTGAGAGCGTGAGCGAGGCCGGTTCACTGGCAGGAGCCGAGGCTCAGGCGGAGACCGGGGCGGGGGCGCGGACGGGGGCCGGGGCGCAGGCGGAGACCGGGGCAGGGGCGCGGACGGGAGCCGAGGCTCAGGCAGAGACCGAGGCACAAGCAGGGACTGAGGCACAAGCAGGGACTGAGGCACAGACAGAGACCAGGGCAGGGGCCGGGGTGGACGCGGACACCGCCGGGCCCCGGCTGCCCAAGCTCCTCGAAGCCGTCCTCGGCGTCGGCACGGAACTCGAACTGCGCGCCACGCTCCAGCACCTCGTCGACACGGCGACGGAGCTGGCCGGGGCGCGTTACGGAGCACTCGGGGTCATCGACCCGGAGCGCGAGGTCCTCAGCGATCTGTTCACCTGTGGACTGAGCGACGAGGAACGGGAGCGGATAGGCCCTCTGCCCAGCGGGGACAGCGGAATCGTCGGTCTGCTCATCCGCGACCCGCAGCCGCTGCTGATCGACGACCTCGGCAAGGACCCCCGCTCGTCCGGAGTGCCCGAGGGCCACCCGGAGATGCGTTCCTTCCTCGGCGTGCCGATCCGGGTGCACACCGAGGTCTTCGGCAATCTCTATCTCACCGAGAAACGCGGCGGCCCCTTCACCGAGGAGGATCTCGCGGTGCTGCGCGTGCTCGCCTCCCAGGCGGGAATCGCCATCGGCAACGCCCGGCTGTACGAGGCCGCCCGCCAGCGGGAGCGCTGGATCGAGGGCGCCGCGGCCGTGACGACCGCGCTGCTGACCGGCAGCAGCGCGCAGGACGCGCTGACGACGGTGGCCGAACGGGCCCGCGTTCTCGCCGACGCGTCCGCCGGAGTGGTGCTCCAGCCCACCGAGGAGGGCGGTATGGAGATCGTCGCCGCGTCCACGGTGGACGATCCGGGCGACATCGTCGGCACCACGATCGCGCCCGGCTCACCCGTGCTGGTCCAACTCCTCGGCGGAGAGCCGGTGTTCATCGAGGACTCGGCGACCGATCCCCGGATGACGACGCATGTACGCACCCGCTTCGGCCCCTCGATGATGCTGCCGTTGCAGAGCGGCGGGCGGCTGATCGGCACGCTGGCGCTCCCGCGGCGGCCCAACGGCCGCCCGTACACCGCCGTCGACCGGCTCCTGGCCTCGCAGTTCGCCTCCCAGGCCGCGCTCGCCCTGGTGCTGGCGGACTCTCAGCACAACCGCGAGCGGCTGGCGGTGTACGAGGACCGCGACCGTATCGCCCGCGATCTGCACGATCTCGTCGTCCAGCGGCTGTTCGCCACGGAGATGATGCTGGAGTCCACCCGCAGACGGGCGGCGGCGAGCGAGGCGGGCGAATTGCTGAGCCGCGCCGTGGACGAACTGGACTCCACGATCCAGGAGGTGCGGACCACGATATTCGCCCTCCAGCAGCCACCGGCCGAAGCGCAGACGAGTTTCCGGGGCAGGGTGCTGCGGGAGACCGCGGGCGCCGCGACGCTGCTCGGCTTCCAGCCGTCGGTGCACTTCAGGGGCGCGGTCGACACTCTCGTGAGCCCGCCCGCCGATCAGGAGCTGCTGGCGGCCTTGCGCGGTGCGCTGGCGGCGGCCCACCGGCGGCCGGGCGTCTCATCGATCGAGGTGGTCGTGGACGCGGCGGCCCGGCTGGAGAACGACCGGGCGGGGGTCCGGCTCACGGTCACGGACGACGGTGTCCGGGAGGAGAGCGAGCAGCGCGGGACCGAGGTGACCTGGGAGGCTCCGCGCTAGGGCCTCTCGTTCGGATCTTGCTGCGCTCGCGTGCCCTGGCACCGCGCTCCCTACGGGCTGGTCGCGGCGTACGCGGTGAAGGTGGCCGTCCCTCTGCCGACGCTGTGATCCGAAGCGCCCGGAAGGAGGCGGGCCGGAAGGAGCCGGGCCGGAAAGAGGCGGGTCGGAAGGAGCCGGGCAGGTCTGCTCACAGCGGGATACGGGACGTACGGCCGTCGCGGGATCCCTGCTCCGGGGCGCACGGGAGAATGGGACCACCGCCGGGACCCGGCCGACCGGAACCCCGCCGGTTCCCCTCAAGCCCCCGGAGCCGCCGGGACCCCGCACTCCCACCACATGGAGGACGACGAGAATGACTGACCTCTTCCCTGCGCTGCGCACCGGCTCTGACCGGCCCGCCCTGCGCTTCGGCGAGCGTGCGCTGACGTACGGGGAACTGGCGGACGCGGCGGGCTCCCTGGCCGTACGGATCGGCGGGGCTTCGCGGGTCGCGCTGTGGGCGACCCCCACGCTGGAGACCGCGGTGGGCGCGGTGGCCGCGCTCCTCGCGGGGGTACCGGTGGTGCCGCTGAACCCGAAGACGGGTGAGCGGGAGCTGGCGCACATCGTCGCGGACTGCGCGCCGACGGCGGTGCTGGCCGGGCCCGGGGACGAACTGCCGCAGGCACTCGACGCCTTGGAGCGGATCGAGGCGCCGGTGACCGGGACCGCCGGTCCGCCGCCGGTGGACGCGGGTCCGCTCGCCCCCGCGCTGATCGTCTACACCTCGGGCACGACCGGACCGCCGAAGGGCGCGGTGCTGCCACGACGGGCCGTCGCGACCTCGCTCGACGCCCTGGAGGACGCCTGGCAGTGGACCGCCGACGACGTCCTCGTCCACGGGCTGCCCCTGTTCCATGTGCACGGGCTGATCCTGGGGATTCTCGGGCCGCTCCGCCGAGGCGGGCAGGTCCGGCATCTCGGACGGTTCTCCGTCGAGGGCGTGAGCCGCGAACTGGCGGACGGCGGGACGATGCTCTTCGGTGTGCCGACGATGTACCACCGGCTGGCCGAGGCGCTCCCCGGCGACGACGCGCTGACGAAGGCCCTCGCCGGGGCGCGGCTGCTGGTCTCCGGCTCGGCCGCGCTTCCCGTCCACGACCACGAGCGCATCACGGCGGCGACCGGCCGCCGGGTCGTCGAGCGGTACGGCATGACCGAGACCCTGATGAACACCAGCGTCCGCGCCGACGGCGGGGCCCGGCCCGGTTCGGTGGGCGTCCCGCTGCGGGGGGTCGGACTGCGGCTCGTCGAGGAGGACGGCTCCGAGGTCGCCTCGTACGACGGAGAGACGATCGGCGAGATCCAGGTCCGTGGCGACCACCTCTTCTCCGGGTATCTGAACCGGCCCGACGCGACGGCGGCGGCGTTCGACGGCGACTGGTTCCGTACGGGTGACATGGCGGTACGCGAGGCGGACGGCTCGGTCCGCCTCGTCGGCCGCAAGGCGACCGACCTCATCAAGAGCGGCGGCTACAAGATCGGCGCGGGCGAGATCGAGAACGCTCTCCTCGACCATGCGGGGGTCCGCGAGGCGGCGGTGACGGGCGAGCCGGACCCGGACCTGGGCGAGCGGGTGGTGGCGTGGGTCGTCCCCGCCGACCCGGACGCCCCGCCGTCCGCACAGGCGCTGGCCACGCATGTCGCCACCCTGCTGGCGCCGCACAAACGCCCGCGCACGGTCCACTTCCTGGACGCGCTCCCCCGCAATGACATGGGCAAGATCATGAAGCGGGCGCTCGGCGGGGCGTGACGGCGGGCGCGGTACGAACGGCCGCCCCCCGCCCCCGTCGCACACCGGGCCCGCAGCGCACTCGGCCTGCGGCACACCGGACCGTGGTGCCCCGGCTCGCCCCACCCGGCAGGGCCCGAGCGTCCGCCGGCCCCGCACCCGGCGGGCCGGTCCAGCCGGGCCGGTCCAGCCGGGTCGCGCCACGGGAGCCGGTCCAGCGCGGCCGCGCCCTGGTGTCCGGTCGCGTCGAACGAGGGAGCCTGATCGAAGGAGCCCGATCGAGGGTGCCTGATCGAGGGTGCCTGATCGAGCCGACGGCCGGTGGTCGGCTCGCTACGGCTGGGGATCGCGCGCGTCATAGCGCGCGAACGCCTTCCACCGCAGCCCCAGCAGCGTCACGGCGAGCACGCACGCGACGCCTCCGCCCGTCACCGCCACCGTCGGTGACGTCAGATCCGCCACGCTTCCCGCCAGGAACTCCCCCAGTCGCGGACCGCCGGCGACCACCACCACGAACACGCCCTGGAGACGACCGCGCATCTCGTCGGGAACGGCGGCCTGGAGCATCGTGCTGCGGAAGACCATCGAGACGGTGTCGGAGAAGCCGGCGAGGGTGAGGAAGAGCAGCCCGAGCCAGAGATCGCGGGTGAGGCCGAAGACCGCGATCGCCGTGCCCCAGCAGCCGACCGCGACCAGGACCGCGAGACCATGACGGCGGATGCGGCCCTGCCAGCCGGAGAACACCCCGCCGAGGAGCGCCCCGAAAGCGGGAGCGGCGACGAGCAGGCCGGTGGTACGGGCGTCGCCGTCGTACCAGAGGACGGCGACCGCCGGGAAGAGCGACCGAGGATGCGCGAGGATCATCGCGCAGAAGTCGCTGAGGAAGGTCATCCGCAGATTGGGCCGCGTGGCGAGGAACCGCAGCCCGTCCCGTACGGACGCCTTCTCGCCGTTCGCCCCCGCCGCCCGTTCCGGCAGCATCGACGGCAGCCGCCACATCGCGTACAGGGACGCGGAGAACGCGACCGCGTCGATCGAGTAGGCCGCCTGATACCCCGCGTACCCCACGATCAGACCGCCGAGCATCGGGCCGACGAGCACACCGGAGGTCATGGTCATCGAGTTGAGCGCGTTCGCGGCGGGGAGCTGTTCGGGGGGCAGGAGCCTGGGGATCATCGCGGCCCGCGCCGGGGCGTTGATCGCCGCGCACACCGCCTGGAGCGCGACCACGGCGTACAGGAACCAGACCCGGTGGAAGTCCGAGAAGGCGGCCACCGCCAGTACGACGGAGAGCACTGCCGATCCGCTCGCGCTCATCAGCCCGAGTTTGCGCCGGTCCATCGTGTCGGCGATGGCGCCTCCGTACAGCCCGAACACGACCAGCGGAACGAGCGAGAAGAGTCCGACGAGGCCCACCGCGAAAGTGGAACCGGTGATGTCGTACACCTGGAGCGAGATCGCCAGGGCCGTCATGCCATGCCCGACCCAGGAGACGGTGTTGCCGAACCAGAGCCGCCGGTAGTCGGCGGAGTCCCGAAGCGGAGTGAGGTCGGCGAGTATCCGGGAGCGGGTGGAACTGGACGGCGGCATGGCGCGCAGTATATGGGTGGCCCGGAATGCGCCCCTTACACGGGCCGACGTGAAGCGAATCACCCCCGGCCCCCGGCGCTCCCCCGAGCCCGGCGGTGGCCGTCGGCGCGCGCCGCCGCCCACCCTCGCATAGCGTGAGGAAGCGCATGAATCCGACTCGATGACCCGATAGCCCAGCGGCTCGACGGCTCGACGGCTCGACGGCTCGATCGTCCAGTGGCTCGATGGGTCGATCTCGACACAGATGGGGTGCTCATATGGCTGCGCGACCGGAAGGCACACCGTGCTGGGCGGATGCGATGTTCCCCGATCTGGAAGCCGCCAAGAGCTTCTACGGTGAGCTGTTCGGCTGGACGTTCGGTGAGCGCGCGGAGGAGTACGGCGACTACACGCAGGCGTACGTCGACGGTAAGACCGTCGCCGCGCTCTCCCCTCAGATGCCGGGCATGGAGAGCGTCCCCGCGTCCTGGAACCTCTACTTCGCCACCCCGGACGCCGCCGCCACGGCGGCGAAGATCCGTGAGCACGGCGGCACGCTGATGGCGGAACCGATGGCCGTCGGCGACTTCGGCACCATGGTGACCGCGCAGGACCCCAGCGGGCTGTACTTCAGCGCCTGGCAGGCGGCGAGCCACGAGGGCTTCGAGAAGACCGAAGAGCCCGGCTCGTACGCCTGGGCCGACCTCCTCACCCGGGATGTGGAGAAGGCCGACGCCTTCTTCCCCGCCGTCTTCCCCTTCACCACGAGGAAGATGGACGACGAGGACATCGACTTCCAGGTGTGGACCGTCGGCGAACGGCCGGTTGTGGGGCGGATGAAGATGACGCCGGGCGACTTCCCGGATCAGGTGCCGCCGTTCGTCAATGTGTACTTCGCCGTGTCGCAGGTGGACGACGCGCTCGCCACGGTCGGGAGGCTCGGCGGGCGGACGGTGTTCGGCCCGACGGACAGCCCCTTCGGGCGGTTCGCGACGGTTCTGGACCAGCAGGGCGCGGTGTTCTCCCTCATCGACCCGGAGACCCGTGTGGGTGAGTGGCCCCCCTTCAGCTGAGCGGTACGCGATCCGGGCCGCCCCGCGCCCGAGTCGATCCGCGCGCCAGAGCCGATCCGCGCGCCGCCCGGTGGCCGGACCGCCCCCGCCCAGAGCGAGCGGTGGGCGAACGGTCGCCGCACGGCCGGGGGCCTACGGGGTAGACCCGTAAGCCCCCGGCCCGCGTTCAGCCTTGCGGCGACTCCGGGAACGGCAGCG
Organism: Streptomyces sp. NPDC004838; assembly: GCF_053600955.1. Lineage (NCBI taxonomy): Bacteria > Bacillati > Actinomycetota > Actinomycetes > Kitasatosporales > Streptomycetaceae > Streptomyces > Streptomyces sp. NPDC004838. Next base: position 13,704 of record NZ_JBSGAW010000004.1, read on the forward strand.
CCCCGGAGCCGGGCCCCGCCGCGCGCCGGGGCCGTTCGTCCTGATGGGGCACTCCCCTGGTCAGCCGCTGGTCGCTGACGTCCTGGACTCCGGACGGCTGTGACGCCGGCTCCGGAGGGCCCCCTTCTCCGGGCGGCTGCGACGCGGCCGCGCGCCCGGGCTGGGACGGTGCCGACGCCCGGCCCGCGCCGGGGGCCGGCGAGGCGTTCACCTCTTCGGTGTTGGGCGTGCGGGCACTCGGCAGGATCCGGGGAGCGGCGGCAACGTTGTCCGTATCCCACAGCTGTTCCCGCGAGCCGTCACGGACCTTCACCACGGCCGCCGCCCCCGCCTCGGCGGAGACGGGGACGACCGCCAGCTGATCGTTCCAGCGAGGGATCAGCGTGCCCTGGATCGTGAGGTCGTACCGCACGGCGGCCGGATCCGCCGAGGGCTCGTCGCAGGGCCGCAGGACGATGGCACCGTCCAGCCCACGGGAGTTCAGGCACAGCTCCGGCGCCGCGGCACTGCGCAGGAGACCGTCGTTCTCGTACGTCCACTCCTGGGTCGGGGACTCCGCGCAGGCGGCCATCGCCGTCTCCGCCCCGGCCTCCGCCCGGCTGTCGCCGACGTCGAGACAGAGACCGGCCTCGGCGTTGCGCAGATGGGTGTTGAGAGCACCGCCCGGATGCCCCGCGGAGGTCGTCGACGGGCGGGGAGCCGGCGCGCCGGCACTCGGGGTTCCGCCGGCCTCGGGCGCCGAGGAGGCGCTCGGCACGGGGCTCGCGCTGCCGGTGCCGTCGTCCGCCCACAGTTCGGTGACGACCGTCGCGACGACGAGGAGACCGGTGACGACGCCGAGGCCGGTGACGACGGCAGCCCGGCCGCGGCCCGAGAGCCCGCGCCCCGACAGTCCGCGGCCACGGGGGGAGACGGCCGGCAGTGCGCGCTGACGCCCGCCGCGCGAGTGCCGTCCGGTCCTGCGCACCGCGCCGCGTACGCCCCCGCCGTCGGCCTCGAAGCGCTGACGGTTGCGGGCGGGCCGTGAGTCGACATAGGGCTGGGCGGCCCAGCCGAGCAGCCCCTCGGCGAGCAGCATGGTCAACCGGCCGCCACTGTGGTCGAGTTGCTCGACGGCGAGGCGGCAGTGGCGGCAGCCGACCAGATGCACCTGAATGTCAGGCATCAGAGTGCCGCCGCGCCGCATGGACACGTCGAGGAGTCGGTTGTAGTGACGGCATTCCGGGTCCGGCGCCAGTTCGAGATGGAAGCGCAGGACGCCCGCCCGGAACAATTCCCTGGCCTGTTCGAGCTGGGCCGAAGCGGAACGCGGATCTATCGCCAGCAATCCCGCGGGTATGGATATGCCCTCCCCCTCCACCTCGGCATGCCAGAGCAGACATTGGGCCGGGCCGGGCATGGAGAGGAATGACCGGGAGACCAGACTTCGATTCTCGGCCAGAGTGAACATGTCGACAGGGACCGTGCGACCGGTCTCGGGATTCTGCAGATCGGGCAGCGCGGTGACCCGGCCGTCGGAGGCCCACGCCTTGGCGATATGCCGCGCGGTGACCAGGAGAAGTGGACGGAGTGCGGCCGTCGTACGGGTCTGCCGGAGATTCTCCAGGACCTTGCTGAACGCGGCCGTGGCCAGCATGGACGCGGCCTTGGGCGAAGGCGTCCCGATCGACGCGTAGTCGAAGAGGGACTGCCAGTGCCTCGCCAGCAGTACGGCCGTCGGACGGGCGTCGTCGTCCGCGTCTCCGGTCCGCAGCACGGCCGCAACAGCCTCATCGGAGATCCCGGAACCTGTACCGGAATCCGTACGGGTGGGTGGGAGTGGACCCTGAGTGTGTGGCTTCTGCATCAGATGTCTTTCCATCCAGGGCATTGCGGTGGGGGGTTGAGCAGTGCAGTGTAGTGCCGCCCCGGCCCGGATACGGGCGGGTGCTAAAGGCCGCCGAAAGGGAGCGCGTAGTGGTCTATACCGCTCCCTCATTCGAACGGTTGAACAAAACCGCCCCTGTTCGGGCGCGAGGAAACTCACCCTCGCACAACCCGCAGGCATGGAACAAGAGTTCCCGAACCGCCTACCAATAGGAGTCACATCGACATTGAAAAGAACTGCCCCGGTCTTGAACGGAATTGACTGATTTTCCGTATGGCATCCGGGCGTGACCACCCTCGTTTGAGCACGGAGTCGCCGAACACCGGTCGTACACCGATCCGCGTGTACGCATCCGGCCAACTCCCCTGACATCACCGGCCGTTCACTGATGCCGGAGCGATCAGAGTGTGACGATCACGGCCTCCGTCGCCTTGACGCTCGTCCACACCTCGGTCCCGTCGGCGAGCTCCAGCTCCGCCGCGGCCTCTGGAGTGATCTCCGCCACCACGTCGGGCGCCTCGGGCGAACTCACCAGAACGCGCAGCCTGCTGCCGCTCGCGGTGATCTCCCGTACCGTCCCAGGCCAGACGTTGCGCGGACTGCCGCCCGGCTTCCGCGTATGCACGGAGACGGCCTCGGGCGCGATGATCGCCAGGGCCTCCGTGCCGGCGGGCAGGGGCTCGGCCACCACGAGAACTCCGCCGCCGGGCAGACGAAGCCCGTTCTCCGTGGCGGTGCCGGGCCAGGCGTTGCGGCCGAGCATCCTGGCCACCCACGGGGAGCGCGGATGGCGGGTGACCTCGACGGGCGGCGCGTCCTGGACCGCGCGGCCCTCCTCCAGGACGAGTACCCGGTCCGCGAGGGAGACCGCCTCCACCGGATCGTGCGTGACGATCAGACACACTCCGCCGAAACCGGCGAGATGGCCGCGGAGGGTGTGCCTTACCCGGGCACGGGTGGTCTGGTCGAGCGCGGCGAGCGGTTCGTCGAGCAGCAGCAGCCGGGGGCGGGCGGCCAGCGCACGGGCCAGGGCGACGCGCTGGGCCTGACCGCCGGAGAGCTGGGCGGGTCTGCGGTGCCCGAGGTGGCCCACCCCGAGCCGGTCGAGCCACTCCTGCGCGCTGCGGCGGGCCTCGGCACGCGGCACGCCGTGCGCGCGGAGGCCGTACGCCGTGTTGCCGAGGGCGCTCAGATGCGGGAAGAGCGCGCCGTTCTGCGGGACCCACGCGACGCCACGGCGGTGCGGCGGCAGCCCCGTCACATCGTCGTCGCCGAGGCGGAGTACCTCGGCACGGGCCCGTGGGGTCAGGCCGAGCAGGGCGCGGAGCAGGGTCGTCTTGCCCGCGCCGTTGGGGCCGACGACGGCGATGGTGGTGCCGGGGTCGGCGTCGAGGGTGAGACGGGTGAAGCCGGTGACCTCGGCGCGGAGGGACCAGGTCCGGAGGGAATCCACGGCGGGCCGAGGGGAGGCCGCCGGTGCCGTGCGGTCGCGCTCCGTGCGGTCGCGTTGGGTACGGTCGTGCTCCGTACGGGCCGACTCGTTGAGGTGCGATTCACCGCGGTACGACTCACCGCGGTACGACTCACCGCGGTACGACTCACCGCGGTACGACTCACCGCGGTACGACTCACCGCGGTACGACTCACCGCGGTCCGGCTTGTCGGAGTCCGCTTCCGCGTCGTTCGCCGCCGCGCGGTCCGCCGTGTCACGGTCCGCCGTCGCGCCGCCCGTCCACCGGCCCCGCAGGGCGATCAGCACCGCCATCGCGATGGCGAGCAGCAACAGGGACACCGAGGTCGCCGCCTCGGGTTCCTCCTGGAGGAGCAGATACACCTGGAGGGGCAGCGTCTGGGTCGCACCGGGCAGATTCCCGGCGAAGGTGATCGTCGCCCCGAACTCCCCCAGCGCCCGCGCCCAGGTGAGCGCGGCGCCGGCGATCAGCCCGGGGGCCACCATGGGCAGGGTGACGGTGAAGAACACCCGTACGGGAGAGGCCCCGAGGGAGGCGGCGGTCTCCTCGTAACTCGGGCGCAGTCCGCCCAGCGCGCCTTCGAGGCTGATGACGAGGAACGGCATCGCGACGAAGGTCGCCGCGACCACCGCACCCGACGTGTGGAACGGCAGGGTGACCCCGAAGGTGTCCTCCAGCCAGGGGCCGATGAGCCCCCGCCGTCCGAAGCCGAGGAGCAGCGCCACACCGCCGACGGTGGGCGGCAGGACCATCGGGAGCATCACCAGGGAGCGTACGAGCGCCTTCCCCGGAAAGCTGACACGGGCCAGCAGCCAGGCCAGCGGCACCCCCAGCACCAGGGAGAGCCCGAGCGCGGCGAAGGAGACGACGAGCGACAGTTCGAGCGCCTCGGTGACGCCCGGACTGCTCAGATGGGTGCCCAGTTCGCCCCATTCGGTGCGGACCAGGATGCCGAGCAGGGGCAGCAGCAGAAACGCGATGGCGAGCAGCGCGGGCACGGCCAGCGCGACGGGAACGCGGTTACCCCTACGACTGGCACCGCCGACACCGCCGGCACCGGCACGCCATCCGGCGGTCACGGCTGCTGGAACCCGGCGTCCTGGAGGATCTTCTGCGCCGCGGGGCCGCTCAGCCAGGTGACGAACGCCTCGGCCGCGGACGGGTTCTTGGACGCCTTGAGTGCCGCGGCCGGGTACTCGGCGATGGCGTTCTGCGCGTCCGGGATCTCGACCGCGTCGACCTTGTCGGGAGCGCTGGACGCGTCCGTCTTGTAGACGAGACCGGCGTCGGCCTCGCCCAGCTCGACCTTGCTCAGCACGGCGCGCACATTGGGCTCCTGTGAGACCGGCTTCACCACGATCTTCTGGGCGTCCAGAATCTGCTGGCTGTAGCGGCCCGCCGGGACCTGGGGCGCGGCGAGCACGACCTTCAGCTGCGGATCGGCCAGATCCGCCAGTCCGTCCACCTTCTTGGGGTTGCCCTCGGCGGTGGCGATGACGAGCCGGTTCTTGGCGATGACGTCGGGCGTCGTGGTGTCGGCCTTCAGCCCGTCCATGGTCTTGGTGTCGGCGGTGACCAGCGCGTCGGCGGGGGCGCCCTGTCTGACCTGCGCCGCCAGTTCCTGGGACCCGGCGAAGGAGAACGTGACCTTGGTACCGGGGTTGGCCTTCTCGTACGCCGCACCCGCCGTCTTGAACACATTGGTGAGGGAGGCGGCGGCCAGCACGGTCAGTTCGGCCTTGGGCGGACCGCTCGCCGTGCCGGTGGCTTCGCCGCCCGCGTCGTCCTTCGGGTCGTCGCTGCCGCAGGCGGCGAGCGGTATGAGGAGGGCGGCCGTCAGCACGGCCGCGGCGGCGCGGCGACGGGTGAGGGTGAGGGAGCCGGCGGACATGAGGTGGGCACTCCTTGGTGAAGCCTCGGTGATGCGGGGAATCGGTCCACGCGGGGGCGGTCGTCGGGCGTATCCGTGTACGGGTCCGGAAACGCGGTCCGGATCCGCGGGTCCGGGCGGCTCTCGGATCCGGCTCTGCGGGCCCTGCCGTGGAGGTACCGGCGCACGGTCGGTTCGGAATCGGGCGGAATCGGCCTGGATCGGTCTGGATCAGTCGCGGTCGGCTCAGGGACGGTCGATGTGCACGCTGGTCGACTTCACACGAGCCGTCGCCTGGATGCCGACCTCCAGCCCCAGCTCCTCGACGGCCTCCCGGGTCAGCAGGGACACCAGCCGGTGCGGTCCGGCCTGGATCTCCACCTGTGCGGCGATGTCGCCGAGTTTGACCGCGGTGACGATGCCCGGAAACGCGTTACGGGCGGAGGTGTAGGAGCCGTCCTCGTCCCCCATGCCGCTCTGGGCGACCTCGACGGAGAAGGCGGCCAGATCCCGGCCGTCGATGAGCCGTCGCCCGCTCTCGTCGCGGTGCGTCGCGACCTTTCCCGCGTCCGCCCAGCGGCGCGCGGTGTCGGGACTGACGCCCAGCAGACGCGCGGCCTGACCGATCGTGTAGGACTGCATATGCGACACGGTAGGCATCATTGGATCGCATTTACAAGGCTTGACCTCTGTTTTCATGGCGAATGCGGCCCCAAAGGGAAAGAGGGCGCGAGCCTCCGGAAGGAGCCGAATCCCTTGCCTCGACCCCACCCCGGCACGGCGTCCGCGATCGCCTGGGCGCCCTTCGCCGAGATCACGGACGAGGATCCGGAGCCCTTGACCGCGAGCGCTCCGGCGTCGCGGAGCCCGCCCGACCGGCTCGGCACTGCACCGGGCGCGCCGCCGGGCGCGCGAACCACCGGCGCGAAGCCCGCCGACCGCTCGGCATCCCGCCGATTCAGCCCTCGGCCTGCTCCTGACGCTCCGGCTGCGGATACCGCACCTTCGCCTTGAGCGCCTTCTCCACGTCGTAGCGGTTCTGCCCGGTGGCCGCGGCATGCGCGGTGATCGCTTCCTGTACGGCCTGCGCTGTCCCGATCGTCAGCTCTCCCGCCTGGATCTCCGACCACGCCCGGGTCTCCAGCGCCACCAGCTCTTCATTCAGATCGATTTCAGCCATGGCCGAAATCCTATGCCTTCATATCCCCATATCCCGCTATCCCCATATCCCGGCCGACCGACGGCAGCACGCGCTGTCAGTGCCTCCCCCTACGCTGAAACACGTCCCTATCCACGCTCTGGCTGCGCGCGACACGGACCCGGAGGCCGGACCCGACAGCGCTGGTCCGGCCTCCACCACGCGCAGGGGTCATGCGGGACGGACAGGGCCAGTCCAAGCGGCCGCCGCACCACCTACGTGGACAGATCCGGACCCGGTCGTACGCGAGCCGCCCGCCGGTCACGATCGGGACACCTCCCCACCCGCGCTACGAACCCCGGCGCATGATGTGCCCCTCTCATCACGCACAGTCCTGGGGGGACCATGCGCACCACCACCACGGCCACCACCACCGTCGCGCTCCTCATCACGCTCACCGCCTGTGGAGGCGACGGGACCGCGAAGCCCGCGGCGACGGTCACCGTCACACAGACCGTCACACCTGACGTGCGACCCGCGGCCGCCGAACCCGACACGGTCCTCGAAATGGGCACCAAGAAGGACATTGCCGAGCCCGAGAACAAACTTCACATCACCGTCCAGGCACTCGCCTACCAACAGCCGTACAAGGGACCCCAGCCCCAGCCACCGCAGGACTTCCAAGGCGGCGACACCTGGGCAACGGCAGACATCAAGGTCTGCAACATCAAGGGCGCCGACGTCTCCGTCAGTCAGTTCCCCTGGTCACTCGCCTACAGCGACGGCACCAGCGTCGAGATCACCGGATCCTCGGGCGGCGACATGCCGAAGCCCGAGTTTCCCATGGACAAGACCCTCAAACCAGGACGATGTGCGCGCGGCCTGATCGCCTTCCCGGTACCCGGCGACACACGCCCCGAGTACCTCGTCTATGAACCGGAGGAGTCCAGGCCGACCGAATGGGCCATTCCCGCCAAGTAGGCGCAGGAGGTGTGCGCCTGTGGCCGGTAACCCCTGCAACAGGTGCTCCCGGCACAGGCCGACCCTGGTCCGTGCAACGGGTGCTCCTGGCACAGGCCAGCCCTGGTCCGATCGCGCCCCGTCGCAGACAGGCCGGGGCTCTTCCCGGTCCTGATCGCTTCCGCTCGGGCCGACAGGGGCCGACGAATGATCTTCAACGTTCCGTGCGCGCCGCGTTCGGAATTGCCCGCTCTCCCGCTCTGACCGGCCTGAACGATTCTTCACGCATAGTGCTCGGTGGGGCGGGTGGGACTCGAACCCACGGCCGACGGATTATGAGTCCGCTGCTCTAACCGGCTGAGCTACCGCCCCTAACGGCGCGTCGCGCACAAATGTGCGCGCCGTCTGCCGCAGCATAGCCGCTCATACGATCTCCTGCCTCGAATGGTCGGCAACACTCGACCATGAAGACCGCGCTGAACCCTGCCTGGTTCCCAAAGTCACCCGGACCACACGAAAAAGGACCCGCTTGGGGGTCCTGTTCCGACATCTGCTCCCCCGGCTGGACTCGAACCAGCAACCCTCCGGTTAACAGCCGAATGCTCTGCCAATTGAGCTACAGGGGACCGCGCTCCCCCGACTGGACTCGAACCAGTAACCTGCCGGTTAACAGCCGGCTGCTCTGCCAATTGAGCTACAGGGGATTGCTGCGTTGCATCGAACGTACCTGCCCTGGGTCCTCCCGAGGGGCGTGTGTCCGCTGCGACACATACATTAGCGCAAGCAGGGGGGTGCTCCGCCAATCGGTATGGTCCCTGGGTGATCACGGTTCGCGCCGGGTAGGCGGGCATGCACCGACGTACGTCTCGGAAGGGTGGCAGAGCCATGCGGTACAAGCTCACGTTCGTCGTCGGACTGGCCCTCGGCTATGTGATCGGAACCCGGGCCGGCCGCGAACGCTACGAGCAGTTGAAGAAGTCCGTACGGCAGTTCTCCCAGAACCCGGCGGTCCGCAACGCCGCCGAGAGCGCTGCGCAGAACAGCAGGCAGGCGGCGGGCAAGGCGTTCCACGCCGTCACCGACAAGGTCGGCGACCGGATGCCGGAGTCCGTCGCGGAGCGGGTCCGGTCCCTGCGGGAGCGCTCGTCGAACGGCGAGGACGACTGGGGAACCAGCAACACATGACGCCGACGCTCCTCGGGTGCGGCAGAATCCTTGTCCATGGGGATAGTCGCCGGCTTGGACAGTTCGTCTGCCTTCACACGGATCGTTGTCTGTGACACGGACTCGGGTGCCGTGCTGCGGCAGGGCTACGCGCCGCACGCGGTGGACCCGAAGGCCACCGAGATCGACCCGCAGGCGTGGCTGCTCTCGCTCGGGGAGGCCGCCGCGGGCGGGCTGCTGGAGGGCGTGCAGGCCATCGGGGTCTCGGCGCAGCAGCACGGACTCGTACCGCTCGACCAGCAGGACGCTCTCGTACGGCCTGCTCTGCTCGGCAACGACAAGCGCGCGCAGGTCGCCGCGGCGGATCTGATCGACGCGCTGGGCGGACGGCAGGCGTGGGCGGAGGCCGTCGGGTCCGTACCGCAGGCGTCGCATCCCGTGGCGAAGCTCCGCTGGATGGCCCGGTCCGAGCCGCAGGCCGCGCAGCGGGTGGCGTCCGTGCTGCAGCCGCACGACTGGCTGGTGTGGCAGCTGCTGGGGCGGCCCGCCCGCAGGACCACCGATCGCGGCGGCGCTTCCAGCACCGGTTACTGGTCGGCGGGCACCGGTTCCTACCGGTCCGATCTGGTGGAGCTGGCGCTCGGGCACGAGTGCGCGCTGCCCGAGGTCCTCGGTCCCGCCGACGCGGCCGGGACCACGCCCGAGGGGCTGCTGATCTCCGCCGGGACCGGCGAGACGATGGCGGCGGCGTTCGGCCTGGGCGTGGGCGTCGGTGACGCGGTGGTGTCCCTCGGGGCGTCCGGCTCCGTGATGGCCGTGCACCATGAGGCGCTGGCCGACCCGAGCGGAATGATCACGTCGTACGCCGACGCCACCGGAATGCACCTTCCGGTGGTCCACACCCTGAACGCCGTACGCGCCCTGCGCGGCACCGCCGAGCTGCTCGGCCTCGATGATCTCGACGCCCTCTCCGACCTGGCGATGAAGTCCACACCGGGCTCGTCGGGGCTGGTGCTGCTGCCGTATCTGGAAGGCGAGCGCACTCCTCGGCTCCCCCACACCGCCGGGACCCTGAGCGGGCTGCGCCGCGAGTCGATGAAGCCCGAGCATCTGGCGCGGGCCAGTTTCGAGGGGATGCTCTGCTCGCTCGCCGACGCGATGGACGTGCTGCGCGGGCGAGGCGTGGAGGTGCGCCGGGTCTTTCTGCTGGGTGCGAGCGCCGGACTGCCCGCCGTTCAGGCCGCCGCGCCCGGCATTTTCGGTGCGCAGATCGTCGTACCGCAGCCCGCCGACTACGCGGCGCTGGGCGCGGCCCGGCAGGCCGCGTGGGCGCTGGGCGTCTCGCAGGGTTCGCTGTCGCCCGCGGCCCCGCCGACCTGGCAGGCCGCGACGGTGCAGGTACTGGAGCCCGGTGACGAGGCGGCGGTGGGGCAGGCCGTACGCCAGCAGTACAGCGCGACCCGGGACCAGCTCCACCCCGGAGCGTTCGCGCCGCCGCCGGAGATCCAGGCCGCCCCGTAGCACGGCCGGCTTCCGGGAGACGCCGCCCGCCCGCCGGGAACCGCCGCCTGCCGGAGAGGCCGTCCCCGTACGGCGAAGGAACCGTCCCCGTCGGGGGAATCGGCCGCTTCGGAAGAACTTCGGAATTCGGAAGAACTCCAGAAGAAGCAGAAGAAGCAGAAGAAGGGGAGAAGCGCCCACTTTCGGCGGCGCGACGCGACGCGGAAACGGTTCTGTGGAGCAGCCGTCTTTCCGCCGGAGCGCCGCGTGGCGGCCCCGGTCGCGCCTGTCCCGGCCCGGTCCTTCTTGACCCGGCTCTTCTTGACCCGGCCTTGAAAATATTCTCCTGGGGTTCGCGGCCTCGGTGACGGAAGATGGTTCGGGGCGTCCCAGTTCCGGACCGGGCTTGACCTCGAGCGAGGTTGAGGGTCCATGCTGCTCACAAGCCCCCGGACCCCGACTCGCCGACCCCGAGAGACAGCGCGTGCTGATAAAACTGCTGCGGACGTATCTGCGTCCGTACAAGAGAACGATCGCCCTGCTGGTGGCGCTGCAACTGCTCCAGACCAGTGCGAACCTCTATCTGCCCACTCTCAACGCCGACATCATCGACGACGGCGTCGTGAAGGGCGATACGGGAACCATCCTCCGGCTCGGCGCTTTCATGATCGGCGTCAGTGTGGTGCAGGTGCTCTGCAACATCGGAGCCGTCTACTTCGGCGCGCGCACCGCCTCCGCCCTCGGGCGTGATGTGCGGGCCGCCGTCTTCGACCGGGCTCAGAGCTTCTCCGCGCGCGAGGTCGGGCACTTCGGAGCCGCCTCCCTGATCACCCGTACGACCAATGACGTCCAACAGGTGCAGATGCTGGTCCTGATGGCGTTCACCCTGATGGTCTCCGCCCCGATCATGTGCATCGGCGGGATCGTCATGGCGCTCGGCCAGGATGTGACGCTCTCCGCCGTGCTGCTGGCCGTCGTGCCCGTGCTCGGGGTCTCGGTCGTCCTGATCGTCAGCAGGATGCGGCCGCTGTTCCGCAGCATGCAGGAGCGGCTGGACAACGTGAACCGGGTGCTGCGGGAGCAGATCACCGGCAACCGCGTCATCCGCGCTTTCGTACGCGACGAGTACGAGCAGGGCCGGTTCCGTGAGGCCAACACCGGACTGACCGATGTCTCGCTGGCCACCGGACGGCTGATGGCCCTGATGTTCCCGACCGTGCTGACGGTCGTGAACGTCTCGTCCGTGGCCGTCATCTGGTTCGGCGCCCACCGGGTCGACAGCGGCGCGATCCAGATCGGCGCGCTCACCGCGTTCCTCGCCTATCTGATGCAGATCGTGATGGCTGTGATGATGGCCACCTTCATGTTCATGATGGTGCCGCGCGCCGAGGTCTGCGCCGAGCGGATCGAGGAGGTTCTGGCGACGGAGTCGAGCGTGCTGCCGCCGATCCGGCCCGTACGGGAGCTGGATCGGCACGGGCACCTGGAGGTGCGGAACATCGAGTTCTGCTACCCCGGCGCCGAGGAGTCCGTACTGCGCGACATCTCCCTGGTGGCGCGGCCCGGTGAGACGACCGCGATCATCGGGTCGACCGGAAGCGGCAAGTCCACGCTGCTGGGGCTGGTGCCGAGGCTCTTCGACGCCACCTCCGGCGAGGTGTTCGTCGACGGGGTGGACGTACGCGATCTCGACCCGGCGCTGATGGCGCGGACGGTCGGGCTCGTGCCCCAGAGGCCGTATCTCTTCTCCGGCACGGTGGCCACCAATCTGCGGTACGGGCAGCCCGACGCGAGCGACGAGGCACTGTGGCGGGCGCTGGAGGTGGCGCAGGCCGCCGACTTCGTACGACAGCTGGAGGGCGGGCTCGACGCGCCCATCGCCCAGGGCGGAACGAATGTCTCCGGTGGACAGCGGCAGCGTCTGGCGATCGCGCGGACGCTGGTGCAGCGGCCGGAGATCTATCTTTTCGACGACTCGTTCTCGGCACTCGACTACGCCACGGACGCGGCGCTGCGCAGAGCGCTGGCCGAGGAGACCGCCGAGTCGACGGTGGTGATCGTGGCACAGCGGGTCTCCACCATCCGGGAGGCGGACCGGATCGTGGTTCTGGACGAAGGGCGGGTCGTGGGAGCGGGAACGCATCACGAGCTGATGGAGAGCAATGAGACCTACCGAGAGATCGTTCTCTCGCAGCTGACGGAGGCTGAGGCCGCATGAGCGGGCCGGGCGGACGCATCATGATGGGCCCGGTCGAACGGTCCCTGGACTTCAAGGGCACGGGCAAGCGGCTGCTGAAGCAGCTGGCGCCGGACCGTGCGCTGCTGTGGCTGATGCTCGTGGCGGCCGTGCTGAGCGTGGGCTTCTCGGCGGTCGGGCCGATGGTGCTGGGCTGGGCGACCGACCTGGTCTTCGCCGGTGTCGTCGGCCGGAGCATGCCGGAGGGGACCAGTAAGGGCGAGGCGATCGACGGGCTGAGGTCGGACGGGGAGAACGGGCTCGCCGACATGCTCTCCGGGGTCGGCTTCACCCCCGGCCGTGGCATCGACTTCCCCGCCGTCGGCGAGATCCTGCTGCTGGCGCTCGCGTTGTTCGTGGTCTCCGGGCTGCTGGCGCTGGTCGCGAGCCGTCTGTCGATCAAGGTGATCAACCGGGTCGTGTACCGGATGCGCGAGGATGTGCAGGCCAAGCTCTCCCGGCTGCCGCTCTCGTACTTCGACCGGGCCAAGCGCGGCGAGGTGCTCAGCCGGGTCACCAACGACATCGACAACATCTCGCAGACCCTGCAGCAGACGTTGGGCCAGCTGATCAACTCGCTGCTGACGATCGTGGGCGTGCTCGCGATGATGTTCTGGATCTCGCCGCTGCTGGCGCTGGTCGCGCTGGTGACGGTCCCGGTGTCGGTCTACGTGGCGGCCAAGGTCGGCAAGCGGTCGCAGCCCCATTTCGTCCAGCAGTGGCAGTCGACCGGGAAGCTCAACGCCCATATCGAGGAGATGTACACCGGTCATACGCTGGTGAAGGTCTTCGGGCGGCAGGAGGAGTCGGCGAAGGACTTCGCCGAGCAGAACGAGGCGCTGTACGAGGCCGGCTTCAAGGCGCAGTTCAACAGCGGGATCATGCAGCCGCTGATGTTCTTCGTCTCGAACCTGAACTATGTGCTGGTGGCGGTGGTCGGCGGGCTGCGGGTCGCGTCCGGCAATCTGTCGATCGGTGATGTGCAGGCGTTCATCCAGTACTCCCGGCAGTTCTCGATGCCGCTGACGCAGGTGGCGTCGATGGCGAACCTGGTGCAGTCGGGCATCGCGTCCGCGGAGCGGGTCTTCGAGCTGCTGGACGCCGAGGAGCAGGAGGCTGACGCCGAGTCGACCGGGACCGTGGGGCGGCCGATGGGGAAGGTCTCACTGGAGAAGGTGGCGTTCCGGTACGACCCGCAGACGCCGCTCATCGAGGACCTGTCGCTGACCGTGGAGCCGGGCCAGACGGTGGCGATCGTCGGTCCGACGGGCGCGGGCAAGACCACGCTGGTCAATCTGCTGATGCGGTTCTACGAGGTCACGGGCGGCCGGATCAGTCTCGACGGCGTCGACATCGCGAAGATGCCGAGGCAGGAGCTGCGTTCCCGGATCGGCATGGTGCTCCAGGACACGTGGCTGTTCGGCGGCACGATCGCGGAGAACATCGCGTACGGGGCCTCCCGTGAGGTGACGCGCGAGGAGATCGAGGAGGCGGCGCGGGCCGCGCACGCGGACCGGTTCATCCGGACGCTGCCCGACGGCTACTCCACCGTGATCAGCGACGACGGGTCCGAGGGCTCGGGTGTCAGCGCGGGCGAGAAGCAGCTGATCACCATCGCGCGGGCGTTCCTCTCCGATCCGGTGATCCTGGTGCTCGACGAGGCGACCAGCTCGGTCGACACCCGTACCGAGGTGCTGATCCAGAAGGCGATGGCGCGGCTGGCCCATGGCCGTACGAGCTTCGTCATCGCGCACCGGCTCTCCACCATCCGGGACGCGGATGTGATCCTGGTGATGGAGAACGGGGCGATCGTCGAACAGGGCACGCATGACGAGCTGCTGGCGGTGGGGGGAGCGTATGCGCGGCTGTACTCGGCGCAGTTCGCGCAGGCGGTCGCGGAGGTGGACTGAGACGGCGGTGCGGGACGGGTCAGGATCCGGGGCGGGTGGTCGTGGGCCGGGGCGGGGCGGGTGGTCGTGGGCCGGTCCGGGGTGGGTTCGCGGCGGGTCCGGGTCCCGGTCGGGTCCCGGTCGGGTCCGGGGCCGGGGGACGGTGTGGGGCGGTCGGGCGGGTGAAGGCGGTCGCGTACGGTCCGTGCGGCTCGTACGGTCCGTGCGGCTCGTACGGTCCGTGCGGCTCGTACGGTCCGTGCGGCTCGTACGGTCCGTGCGGCTCGTACGCGATCAGTCCAGATAGCCGCGCAGTTGGTCCGCGAAGGCGTGGTCGCGCAGCTTGTTGAGGGTTTTGGACTCGATCTGGCGGATGCGTTCGCGTGTCACGCCGAAGATCCTGCCTATCTCCTCCAGGGTGCGCGGCCTGCCGTCGACCAGCCCGTACCGCAGCTGGACGACCTTCCGTTCCCGCTCGCCGAGGGTGGAGAGGACGGCTTCCAGATGCTCGCGCAGCAGCAGGAAGGCCGCCGACTCGACGGGGGACGTCGCGTCACCGTCCTCGATGAGGTCGCCCAGCGCGACGTCCTCCTCCTCGCCCACCGGGGCGTGGAGCGACACCGGTTCCTGGGCGAGCCGCAGTATCTCGCTCACCCGCTCGGGCGCCAGATCGAGGTGGGCCGCGACCTCGTCGGGGGTGGGTTCATAGCCCCGTTCCTGGAGCATCCGGCGCTGCACCCGTACGACTCGGTTGATCAGCTCGACGACATGGACCGGTACCCGGATGGTGCGCGCCTGGTCCGCGAGCGCGCGGGACATGGCCTGGCGGATCCACCAGGTGGCGTAGGTCGAGAACTTGTAGCCGCGCGCGTAGTCGAACTTCTCGACCGCCCTGATCAGACCGAGGTTGCCCTCCTGCACCAGGTCGAGCATCGTCAGTCCGCGGCCGACATAGCGCTTGGCGACGGAGACCACGAGCCGGAGGTTGGCCTCGATGAGCCGGCGCTTGGCCATCCGGCCCAGGACGACGAGCCGGTCGAGGTCGACGGCGAGCGGGGAGTTGTTGATGTCGGGGGTGTTGCCGAGCTTCTCCTCGGCGAAGAGCCCGGCTTCGACCCGGCGCGCGAGTTCCACTTCTTCGACCGCTGTGAGCAGGGGGATTCTGCCGATCTCCCGCAGATACTGGCGGAAGAGGTCGGAGGACGGCCCGCCTCTATCGGTACGGGTGGCGCGCGCGGGTTCCGCTTCCTCCACCGCGTCCTCGACCAGGGGTTCGGGGAACGCTTCGGCCACGGCGGTCCCGAGCACGGTTTCGGGGATGGCTTCCGGATGGTTGCGAGGCATGCTCTGCGCGGGAACGCCCGCGACGGTCTCCGGCTCGTCCAGCTCGTCCGGCGCGTCGGGGCCGTCGACGGCCCCGGTGAGGGGCTGGGCCTCGGTGGCGGTCTGGGCTTCGGTGAGGGTCTGGGTGAGTGTCTCGGCCAGGGTCTGGGTCTGCACGGGGGCGACCTCCAGGGTGATCGCTGCCGGTTCGAGGGCGTGCGGCAGCGGGACGGGGGCGGCCGGGCCGCTGTCCGTCCCGTACACGATGAGCGGATCCGCGGGGGTGAGAGGCCCACTTCGGGTGGGCCGGCCGCGCTCCGAGGACTCAGGCACCGCCCCCCAGTGTGGGGTACGACACAACCCCACCACGAGGGGCGTGCGGTGATTTTCTGAGTCCGGCCCGTGACCGTGCGGTTACCTTCGCGGAAGCCGGAGTGTCCGTCCCTCCCGCCAACTGCGGCGATCGTCCGGGGCGGGTGAATGAGCGGGGCAGTCGAGCGGGGCGGAGAGAACCCGGCTGGGTCCCGGCGAGGGCAGCACGGCTCGGATCGGAGCGCGGCGCACGGAACGCGGCTCGGGTCAGAGCGCGGCGCACGGAACGCGGCTCGGGTCAGAGCGCGTTCGCGCCGTGGTTCCGCAGGGACTGGGCGTACTGCTGGAGCACCCACAGCTCGTTCTGTACGGCGGTGTGGTGCTCGGGGTCGGCGTGCTGGCCGAGCCGGGCGAGGGAGCCCTGCACATCCGCGATCCGCCGGTCGACGGCACGGAGCCTGACCTGGACGAGCTGCACTCCGGCATAGCCCTCGTCCACCGTCCTGGAGTGAACCGCCTCCACGGCCAGCTCGGTGACCAGGGCCCGCACGGTGTCATTGGGCGCGGAGTCCCGCACGCGGGCGAGGTATCCGGGTGCGTCGGCCGTGCCCTGCTCGGCCCCGCCCGCTTCGGCGATGGTCTGGCGGACGGCCGCGTACGGAGGAGCGGTGAACTCGTCCGTGCCGTACGCGTCGAAGGCCGGGGAGACCAGCTCGGGATGCTGGAGCGCGAGCTTCAGCAGCTCGCGCTCGGTGCGGTGGGCGGGGCTGCGGAGGTTGAGCGCCGGCCCGGAAACTCCCGACGGCACGGCGGGGCCCGGATCCTGCTGCCGGCTCGGGGCGCCCGCGCGGGACGGGGCCGGGCCGCGCCCGCCCCGGTCGCGGGCCCAGCGGGCGAGCTGGGCGACCCGCTTGACCACGAACTGGGTGTCGAGGATGCCGACGATGCCGGCGAGCTGCACGGCGGACTCGTGCTGGATCGCGATGTTCTTGATGCCGGCGACGATGGGCGCGGCCTCGTCCAACGCGGCGGCACGACCGGCGGGCGTCTCCAGGTTGTGACGCAGGACGACCTGGCGGATGGCGAACTCGAACAGAGGCGTCCGCGTGTCGACCAGCTTCCACACAGCGTCGTCGCCCTCCGCGAGCCGCAGCTCACAGGGGTCCATCCCGCCGGGCGTGATCGCGATGGACGTCTCGGCGGCGAACTTCTGGTCGTCCTCGAAGGCACGCAGCGCCGCCTTCTGCCCGGCCGCGTCTCCGTCGAAGGTGAAGATCACCTCGGCCGTGGCGTTGTCCATCAGCAGCCGGCGGAGGATCTTGATGTGGTCGCCGCCGAAGGCCGTGCCGCAGGTGGCGATCGCGGTGGTGACGCCCGCGAGGTGGCAGGCCATCACATCGGTGTAGCCCTCGACGACCACGGCCCGGCTGGTCTTGGCGATCTCCTTCTTGGCCAGGTCG
Source organism: Streptomyces sp. NPDC004838 (assembly GCF_053600955.1). Classification (NCBI taxonomy): domain Bacteria; kingdom Bacillati; phylum Actinomycetota; class Actinomycetes; order Kitasatosporales; family Streptomycetaceae; genus Streptomyces; species Streptomyces sp. NPDC004838. The sequence continues at coordinate 30,895 of NZ_JBSGAW010000004.1, forward strand.
ATCCCGTACAGCACCTGGGACTTCTTGTAGATGCCGGTCTCGGGGGTGTTGAGGTACTTCGGTCCGTTGTCGCTCTCGTACAGCTTGCGGGCGCCGAAGCCGACGACATCGCCGGAGATGTCCCGAATGGGCCACATCAGCCGGCCGCGGAAGCGGTCGATGGGACCGCGGCGGCCGTCCTGGGAGAGGCCGGAGAGGATCAGCTCCTTGTCGCTGAAGCCCTTGCCCCGCAGATAGCGGGTGAGGTGGTCCCAGCCCTGGGGGCTGTAGCCGACGCTGAAGTGCTGGGCGGCGGCGTGGTCGAAGCCGCGCTCGGCGAGGAACGCGCGGCCCGTCTCGGCCTCGGCGGCGGTCTCCAGCTGTTCGATGTAGAACTGCGCCGCGATCTTGTGCGCCTCCACCAGGCGGATGCGCTCGCCCCGCTGGTGGCTGGGGTTGTACCCGCCCTCCTCGTATCTCAGGGTGATGCCCGCGGTGGCGGCGAGGCGCTCGACCGTCTCGGAGAAGGTGAGATGGTCGATCTTCATGACGAAGGCGATCGTGTCACCACCCTCCTGGCAGCCGAAGCAGTGGAAGAGTCCCTTGCTCGGGCTGACCTGGAAGGAGGGCGACTTCTCGTCGTGGAAGGGGCAGAGCCCCTTCAGATTGCCGCCGCCCGCGTTGCGCAGCTGGAGGTACTCGGACACGACGGCGTCGATCGGGACCGCGTCCCGAACCGCCTTGACGTCGTCATCGTTGATCCTGCCTGCCACGCGTGAAGTCTACGGTGGTGCGGGGACGGTCCGGTCGGCCTGTGGACAACCGTCGCCCGGAGAACGCGCCACCGGGCCGGCGGGCCGGGAAACCGGTCGGGCCGGTCCCCCGGTCCACGCCGTCCCTCGCCCCTCCGGCCCCCGGTCCACGTCGTCCCTCCGGCCCTCCGGGCCCCCGGTGCACGTCGTCCCTCCGGCCCTCCGGACCCGCGGTCGCCCCGACTCTCAGTCTCCCGGCCGGGCTGATCGCAGTCCCCCGGTCGGGCCGGTCACCCGGTCAGGGAGGCGAGCGGCACGGTCGGGTCGCCGAGGTCGTCGGGCGCCACGGGGGTGCCCGACCGGATCAGCGCCTGGATGGGCTCGGTCACGTCCCACACATTGACGTTCATGCCCGCGAGCACACGGCGGTCCTTGAGCCAGAAGGCGATGAACTCCCTCTTGCCGACGTCCCCGCGCAGCACCACCTGGTCGTAGGAACCGGCCGGCGCCCAGCCCGAGTACTCCATGCCCAGGTCGTACTGGTCGGAGAAGAAGTACGGGACGCGGTCGTACGAGATGTCCTGGCCGAGCATGGAGCGTGCGGCGGCCGGGCCGCCGTTGAGCGCGTTCGCCCAGTGCTCGACGCGGAGCCGGGAGTCCAGCAGCGGGTGGTGGGCGGCGGCCACGTCACCCGCCGCGTAGATGTCGGGGTCGGAGGTGCGCAGGGAGGCGTCGACGGCGATCCCGCCGCCGTGCGCCCGGTCGGCGAGCGCGAGTCCCGCGGCCTCGGCGAGCGCGGTCCGCGGGGCCGCGCCGATCGCGGCGAGAACGTCGTGGGCGGGGTGTTCCTCGCCGTCGTCGGTGCGGACCGCGAGCACCATGCCGTCCTGGCCGGTGATCTCGGTGAGGCGGGCCCCGAAGTGGAAGCGGACACCGCGGTCCCGGTGGAGTTCGGCGAAGATCTGCCCCAGCTCGGGGCCGATGACCTGGCGGAGGGGGGTGGCCTCCGGTTCGACGATCGTGACCTCGGCGCCGTACCCGCGGGCGGCGGCGGCGACCTCCAGGCCGATCCAGCCCGCGCCCGCGATGACGAGCTGGCCGTTCTCCCGGCCGAGGGTCGCGAGGACCTGGCGGAGCCGGTCCGCGTGGGCGAGGCGGCGCAGATGGTGGACACCGGCCAGCCCGGTGCCGGGGATGTCCAGCCGCCGCGGTTCCGCACCGGTGGCGAGGAGGAGCTTGTCGTAGTGGAGGACCGCGCCGTCACCCAGCCGCACCGATCTTCCGTCCCGGTCGACGGCGACGACGGTCTGGCCGAGGTGCAGTTCGACGTCGGCCTGTGCGTACCAGGCGGGCTCATGGACGAAGACGCTGTCGCGCGTCTCCTTGCCGGCGAGGTAACCCTTGGAGAGGGGCGGGCGTTCATAGGGGTGGTCGCGTTCGTCGCCGATGAGGATCACTCGCCCGCTGAACCCCTCGGCACGGAGGGTCTCGGCGGCCTTGGCCCCGGCGAGACCACCGCCGACGATGACGAATGTCCGATGTCCGTCGACCACTTGATGCCTCCTCTTCGCTTCTGCGTCGCTCTTCAGTACTACGCCGCGCAGCCTTCAGGGAGCGTCCCGCACGGAGCGTGATGGCGGAAGAGGGAGTGCGTCCGGGCGTGTCATCCGTGGGTGCTCCCGGCGGTGGCCGACGCGGGTCGGTGACGGGCCGTGAGCTGGGCGTGCAGGGTGCGGGCGGAGGCGTCGGTGAGCGAGGCGAGCTGATCCACAATCACCCGACCGCGCGCCCGGTCGTCGTCCGCCGCGTCGAACAGGGCGCGGAACTGGGGGTCGAGGCTGTCGGGCGCGCGGACCGTCAGCGCCTGGGCCAGTTCGGCCAGCACGATGCGCTGGTCCGCGCGTAGGGCCTCCTGCTCGGCGCGCTGCATGACGTACCGGTCGGCGACGGCCTTGAGGACCGCGCATTCGTTCCTCGTCTCGCGGGGGACGACCAGCTCGGCCCCGTACCGGGTGAGCCGTCCGGTGCCGTACGCCTGGCGGGTCGCGCCCTCGGCGGCGAGGCAGAACCGGCCGATGAGCTGGCTGGTGGCGTCCTTGAGACGGGCCTGGGCGACGGACGAACCGTCGTAGTGGTGCGGCCACCACTCCTGGTTGATCAGGCGGTCGAGGGCCTCGGCCAGTTCCTCGGGGGCGGTGTCGGCGGGTACGTAACGGCCGATCGCGACCCGCCATATCTCGTCGCGCTCCGGTTCGGCGAGCAGCAGGTTGGGGTCGATGTGCCCCGCGTGCAGTCCGTCCTCGAAGTCGTGCACGGAGTAGGCGACGTCGTCGGACCAGTCCATGACCTGGGCTTCGAAGCACTTGCGGTGGGCGGGGGCGCCTTCGCGCACCCACTCGAAGACCGGGAGATCGTCCTCGTACACCCCGAATTTCGGGGAGCCGGGGTCGGTGGGGTGTCCGCCGCGCGCCCAGGGGTATTTGGTGGCGGCGTCCAGGGCGGCGCGGGTGAGGTTCAGACCGACGCTGGTGAGGGAGCCCTCGGCGGTGCGGATGAACCGTTTGGGTTCGATACGGGTCAGCAGGCGCAGCGACTGGGCGTTGCCCTCGAAGCCCCCGCAGTCCTCGGCGAAGTCGTTCAGCGCCACCTCGCCGTTGTGTCCGAAGGGCGGGTGGCCCAGGTCGTGGGCGAGGCAGGCGGCCTCGACGAGATCGGGGTCGCAGCCCAGGGCCGCGCCCAGCTCGCGGCCGACCTGGGCGCACTCCAGGGAGTGTGTGAGCCGGGTGCGCGGGCTGGCGTCCCATGCCTGGTTGCGGGTTCCCGGTGTGACGACCTGGGTCTTGCCGGCGAGCCGGCGCAGGGCGGAGGAGTGCAGTACACGTGCGCGGTCGCGCTGGAAGGCGGTACGGCCGGGGCGTTTGTCGGGCTCGGGAGCCCAGCGCGCGGTGGCCCGTTCGTCGTACAGGTCGACGTAGGCGTGGGGGTGGAGGTAGGGGTGGGGGCCGCGCGGTTCTGGCCCGGTCGGTGTGGTGCCGGTGGTGCCTTCCATGCACCGACGGTAACCGGCCGCGGTGACGGACGGGGACCGGTGCACGACGCGGGGGCGAGTTCTCGCCACTGGTGTGACCTGTGTGGTGCTCAGGGCGTCGTGGTGGCGCTGGAGCGGCGGCCGGGCGAGGTGGGACGAGCGCTGAGCGGGCCCGGCCGGTCCGGGGCCGGGCCGGGGCCGTCTCGGCTTCGCGGGTGGCGGGCAGGCCGGTAGGGCACGGCGGGAGGGAACGGCGGCGCGGTGGCGTGCGGTGTGCTGGCGGGAGGCGTGCTCGCGGAGGTCGCGAAGCGCACGGTGGGTGAGGTGGTCAGGGCATGGGCGGCGACGAGGGCGGGACTGCCGGCCGGGAGGTCGGCAGGGGCTTCTGCCTGCGGGTTCCGTTCAGCCGGACGCGGCCGAGCTGCGCGCTCAGCTCGGCGGTGATCCGCGAGAGCAGCTGAGCGGTGGTGTCGAGGGGCAGGGACTCACGAGGGTGTGCCGACTGAGTCATGAGCGAATCCTGACCGACCGGGATTGCAGGGTCATTACATGGCCATGACGAGAGTTTTCCACAGGGGTGAAGGCTTCCGGGCGGGCTGTCACTGCCCCCGCTTACTGTGATCGACATCGAAACCGAAACGTCGGGGAGGGCGGTCTTGCCATGGGCTGGATCGAGACAGAGGGCGGCGGATACACCGTGTCGCTGGACGGCGCTGACGTGCTGTGCCGGAATGCGTCGGGACGCCTGCTGAAGCAGGTGCCGTCAAAGCTGAAGGACGACGCCGTGGTGGTGCGGCTGCGGCAGTTGTCCCAGTGGCTGGAGCGCCATGAGCGCGAGTGCCGGGAGCAGGTGGACACCTGGCTCGTGCGCTCTCTGCCGGTCCCGGTGGCGCTGCTGGTGCGGGTCTGGCCGGACGCGGCCTGGCAGTCGGCGCTGCGCGATCTGGTGGTCGCGCCGGTGGGTGCGGACGGCGGGGCCGACATGGAGCGGGCCGGTTTCCTGCGCGATGTGGACGCGGAGAAGGGTGCGGGGATCGTCGATCTGGACGGCGATTCGGTCCGGCTGGAGTGCGAGAGCGTGCTGATCCCGCATCCGGTGCTGCTCGAAGACCTTGAGGATCTCCGGGAGTTCGCCGTCGAGCTGGGTGTCGAGCAGCGTGTGGAGCAGTTGTTCCGCGAGGTGTGGCGGCGGCCCGACGAGGTCGGCGGCCATGAGTGGAAGGCGTACGCCGAGGGGAAGTTCAAGCAGCTCCGGCATGCCACCGCGCGTGCGGTGTCGCTGGGCTACCGGGTGCGCGGCGGGCAGGCGCTCTGCCCGCTGGTGGAGAACGGGCGCGCGCTGGAGGCGGCCTACTGGCTGGGGTCCGACTATCCCGACGCCGAGGCGCTGACCGGGTCGCTGGAGTGGCGGGACAGGGCCGGAGGCAGGCTGCCGCTGACCGAGGTGGGGCCGGTCGCCTGGTCGGAGGGCGAGCGGATGGCCGCGCTGGTCTACGCGAGCCGGGTCGTCGTGACGGAAGAAGAGGTGCTGCGGTGAGCGGCACGGCGGGCACGGGTGCGCGGAGCACCGACGGGCAGGGCACGGACGCGGACGCGGGACGCGGTGCAACAACTACGGGAGGGATCGGGGGATCGATGGACGGGCTGATGGAGGCCGGGGCGGTGCTTCCGCTCGACGGAAGCGCGGACGGTGACACGGGCAGGGCGAAGGGCCGGGCCAGGGGCGGGAGCGAGGAGGGCCGGGGCGACCGCCTGACGGCGCGGGCGTACGGGCATCCGGCTCTCGAAGGCCGCACGGTGGTACGGCTGGTGCCGGAGGCGATCGGTCCCGCCGAGGATCTTGCGCTGGAGTACCTGGGCTTCGAGAGCGGCGGGTCGGAGGCCGTGGGCCGGGTGAAGCGGCAGTCGCTCGGTTTCCCGGCCTGGGCCCTGGTCAACGACCCGCGGAACGGTCATCACGCGCTGGCCGTCGTCAAGGAGATGGAGCGCCTGACGCGTCTGGTGTCCACCAAGCCGGGACTGGCGAAGGAGGGATTCGATGAGATCGGGGAGCGGCTCGACCGTTCCGTCCCTCACTTCCTGCCGACGTACTTCGAGCAGGTGGCGCGGCTGTTCCTCGCCGTCGAGGCGCAGCAGCAGGCGTCCGTGTTCTTCGGCAAGGCTCGGGCGGCCGAGCAGCGGCACGCGCTGAAGGTGGACGAGGAGCGGCTGCGGGAGGTGTTCCTGGAGTTCGCGGGGGCGGGCGCGCTCAGCGGGAAGGCCCTGCGGGAGCACGCGAAGGGGCTGAGCGACCGGCTGCCGCCGCCGCGGGCGTACGAGGAGTTCCGGGCGGTCACCTTCCAGCGGTGCTCGGCCGGGCTCACCCCGTACGCGGGAATGCTGGAGGATCTCCGCCGGCTCGCGAGGAACGCGGGGCTCGACGCCGCCGCCGAGGAGCGCGGGCTGATCAGGGAGATCGTCCACACGGGTGCGATGCGCCACGCGTCCGGCGGTTTCTGGAAGTCGGCGCTGTCCTCGCTCACGCGGGTCGCGTCCGAGGACCGGGCCGTACAGGAGAAGCTGCTGGCGCTGCGGCCGGACGTCGGCGGCGACAGTCCGGAGGCGTTCGACGGGTCCTGGCTGGCGCTGCTGGACGCGTGCGGGGCGATCGAGCTGCTGCTGGACGGGACGGTTCCGGCCGCCGAGTGGGTGTCGGGGTGGAGCAGGCACCGGCAGCGCGGCTGGCGCGACACCAAGCGGCTGGCGGCCGAACTGGCCCTGGTGGAGCGGTTGGCGGAGCGGCTCATCGCGGACGGCACACCGGTGAGGCTGCTGGGCCGGGGCTACCGTCCCGCCACCGATCTCGATCTGCTCGATCTCTGTCTGTCCCTGGGGATTCCGGTCGAGGCTCCCGAGGAAGGGGCGTCGGGCCTGGACCTCGACTCCTGGCTCACGGACGAGTCGGAGGGGCGCAGGGATCTGGCCGCGCTGGCCGGTGATACCCGGTTCGCGCGGGTGCTGCGCGCGGGAGCGGAGCGTGCCGCGGGCGAGACGGAGTCGCCGGATCGGCTGAAGTGGATCGACCGCTATCCCGCGCTGCGCGAGGCGCTCGCGGGCTGGCTCGCCGACCGCGCCGACGATCTCGACCGGCCGCTCGGGCTCCCGGAGACCGGTGCCCTCCTCAAGAGGCTCGTGACGGTCGCCGCCCCCTCGGTGCTGGCCATGTCGCCGCGGACGCTGACCCGGATCACCTCGTTCTCCCCTGCCGGGGCGCTCGCGCGCACCCTGCGGGCGGGCGTCTTCGACGAGTTGGGCTGGCCCGCCCTGGAGGAGGGTCTGGCGGAGCTGGGCGATATCGACCCCAAGGGCTCGTCCCGTCGGCACCACAGTGGCGACGACGCCTGGTACAGCGTCTCGGACGCCTGGCCGGCGCTGATCGTACGGCTCCGCAAGCTCGCCGTCGCCGTCGGCCCCGAGGGCGTGGTGGACCGGCACACGATCTCCCTTCCGGCCGACAAGGACCACTCCTGGTCCGGGCCGACCGTCCGCTACATCGGCGGCCAGTGGCTCGTGGCGAACGGGTACGGCGACCACCGCCGGGCCCGCTGGTCGGGCCGGGCGGCCGAGGTCTTCAAGCCGAACGGAATGCTGCCCGACCGCTGGGTCTCGCTCCAGACGCCGTCGCTGCAACTGCCGGACGGCAGCCGCACCTTCGGCGGGCGGCCGGTGCACGCGGGCGACACCTCGTTCGCGGAGGAGGCGCGTGCGGTCGCGTCGGACGGCGTCTCGCTCTGGGTTCTCCACGAAGGCCGGTGGTGGGACTACGACCCGGAGTCGGCCCGCAGGGGCCGGATCTCGGTTCCCGCCTTCTTCGATTCGGGCCTGGCGGACGGGCCGGGCCTGGCGGACGGGCGCGGCACCCTGCTGGAGGGGTACTGCCGACTGCTGCCCGTGCCACCGGGGATGGAGAGTTCACCGTTCGGCGGCAAGGACGGGCTGGTCGGCTGGTGGGTGCGGTTCGATCCGGCGTCGCACACCGTCACCGCCTGCTCGGTCGACGGCAGCCGCAGCCCGGCGGTCGCGGTCAAGCCGGGGATCGCACCCCACCAGGTGTCGACCGGGATTCCGCTGCCGCCGCTGCGGCTGCCCGGCGGTGCCGTACTCCATCCACGCGTGTCCCGCCACTATGACGCGGCGATCGAGTTCTACGACGCCGACGGCGTCCACCTCACTTCGGTCACCGAGGGCGCCCATGGCGATCTGTACGCGGCGGGCACCCGGCTCGTACCGCCGCTGGCGTACTGGCACGCACTGCGCCCCCGCGACGAGCGGGGTTCGGCCGCGCTGCGCGGGGTGACCGACACGGACGCCCAGGCGCTGCTGACCGCCGTCGCAGAGGGGGCGGAACCGGAGGACGCCGTCAGAAGCCGGCTGCCGGAGATCACCCATCCGGGGCTGCTGGCCGGTGTCGCCGGGCTGGTCAAGGTGGCGGCGCGGCAGGCCGAGCGCGTCGGCGACCTCACCGAGCGGGCGCGGCGCGGGACGGGCTCGGAAGCCCCCGCACCCGTGATCCTGCACGCGGACGACGACCGGCTGGGGCAGGCCCTCTCCGGCCTCCCCGACTTCCGGCGCCACGGCTACTCGTCGCAGCGGCACGCCACCACCGCCATAGGCCAGGTTCACGCCCTGCGGGAGGTACTGGCACCCGGAGCGGGCGACGCCAAGGTGGACCTGTCCGGCACCGGGATCCCCTGGCTGTCCCTGTCCGGCGCGGGCCTGGCCGCCGCCGCCGTGCGCGCCGCGTCCCCGGCGGTGGAGGAGGCCGACCGGGAGGCCCTGCTGGAGTTCCTGGACGCGGCACTGGACGTCCGGGCGGACGGCGAGGCGATCCTCGCGGACCCGCGAGGGCGGCTGAGGACCGTCCATCTGAAGGACGAGCGGGCCGGGGAGTCCGACAGCATGCTCGGCGAGGTCCGGCACTCGGGCGCCCGGCGGCTGCTGTTCGTGGCGTACCGGTACGCGGGCGACGAGCACACGCACTGGGACTGCGTCGAGTTCGACCCCGCCGGAGCCTTCGGCGGCTGGGACGGGTACATCGAGGCCGAGGCCGAGGTGCTGGGCTCCGCCGACGACCCGCTGCGGGCGGATGTCGTGCGCCGGATGGTGGAAGCCGTACGGGAGCGGGGCCCGCTGCCGTACCGGCCGGAGCAGGCGGAGGAGTTCGCCGGGGAGGTCGGTGTCGGCGCGGCGGTCGCCGCACTGCTCCAGCTCGGGCTTCCGGGCGTGAACGACTACGGCCGCGACGGCCTGCTCACGGCGGAGTACCTCACGCCGCTGGGGCTCAAGTCCGCCGACGCCAAGGCCGCTCGCGCGACCCTGAGCGTGTTCACCCCCGCCGAGCGGCAGCGCTACCTCGGTCTGCTGCTGCCGTCGTCGCCGGGGCGGGTGGACGACCTGTGGACGGACGGCTTCGACCTCGGACCGCTCACCGGCGCATGGGTCGAGACGCGTGGCAGGCGTCGGGTCGCGCCCTCCTGGCTGACCGGCCGGGGAGTGACCGAGACCGGCGGGGGCACGCTGCTGGACACCGTGCTCAACCCGCAGGCGCAGCCCGAGCTGACCGGCCGTACCGTGCAGCGGTTCCAGGACGACGCCCTGCGCTCCGAGGACCAGGAGAAGCTGCTGACCGGGCCGCGGCTCACCTCGTACGTCGACACGCTGCGCTGGCTCGCGTACCGGCTGCCGTTCGGTGATCCGCTCCGTCAGGTCCTGCCGGTCACCCTGCGGATGCTGCGGGAACGGCTCACCGACCCCGGTCTGCTCCTCGACCTCGGGGTGGACTGGGACACCTCCGGCAAGGCGACGTCGGCGCGGGTGCGGGAGGCGTTCGGGCTGAAGCCGAGGGACAAGGGCACGAACGACCCGGCGAGCCCGACGCACACGGAGGAGGGCCTGATCGAGCTGTCGGACGCCCTGGTCCTCTGCCCGATGAAGTACTACGCCGGTTTCGACTCGGTGTGGGTCAGGGCCTCGGCGGTGGCGGCGGGAGAGGGCGCGGGGCCGGACCATCCGGCGCTGACGCTGCTCCTCGGTGTGGCCGGTGAGCAGAGGAATCTGATGGCGCTCCGGACGCTGCTGAGCGAGGAGTTCGAGGCGCTGGTGACGGCCGACGGGCCTCCGGGGTCGCCGCAGTGCCCGACGCACAGTGTGCCGGAGCTGGTCAAGGCCGCGATGGAGCGGTTCGGGCTCGGCGAGGACGCGGCGGCGCTGTATCTGACGCTGCTCGCGCTGCCCGATCCGTCCGACAGGAACCAAGCGGAGTGGACCGGCTGGAAGCCCGCCCGGCTGAAGAAGGCGCGCGCCGAACTGGCGGCCACGGACCTGGTGGTGGAGGCGAAGCGGGCGCGGGCCGGGCGTTCGCTCTTCCTGCCCGGCGGCTGGCTGGAGACGAAGGCCCCGAGGCTGCCCGTGGAGAGCTGGAAGGTTCCGCTGCTGCCCTGGGACACGCAGGGATTCGTGACGCCGGACCGGCCGGTGGCCGAGCTGTTCGAGGCGGCCTGGGAACGGGTCGTGAACGGCGACGCGCCGGGGTTCGAGGAGTTCAAGGGGCGTAACACCAGGGGAGGTTCGCGATGAGCGGGAACACGCTGGAGTCGGCCGGGACGCGCGGCGGGCGGCAGGTGGAACTGCCGGAGGACCGGTTCGGTGAGGAGCTCGAGTTCCTCGCCGCGTACGACGACGGGCCGAGGCCCCCCGGCTGGCGGATGACGCCGCGTGCGGTCGTGCTGTTCGTCTGCGGCTCCGGTGGTGAGCGGCTGAAGGCGGCGGACGGCCGGCAGCTGGCGGTGACCCGGAAGTTCGTGGGCGACCGGGCGCTCGTGGAGCGCTGCGTGGTGACGCTGGCCGGTGAGCGGGGGCTGCTGCTGACCGGCGAACCGGGTACCGCCAAGTCGATGCTGTCGGAGCTGTTGTCCGCCGCGGTGTGCGGCACCAGCACGCTGACCGTGCAGGGCACCGCGGGCACCACCGAGGACCAGCTGCGCTACGGCTGGAACTACGCGATGCTCCTCGCCAAGGGGCCGAGCCGGGACGCCCTGGTGCCGTCTCCGGTACTGACCGCGATGACGCGTGGCGCGGTCGCCCGCGTCGAGGAGGTCACCCGCTGTCTGCCCGAGGTGCAGGACGCGCTGGTCTCGCTGCTCTCGGAACGCCGGATGTCCGTGCCCGAACTGGCGAGCGGCGACGGCGAGGAGGGGACCGTGCACGCCGTGCCGGGCTTCACCCTGATCGCCACGGCCAACCTCCGTGACAAGGGTGTGTCCGAGATGTCCGCCGCGCTCAAGCGGCGGTTCAACTTCGAGGAGGTCGGACCGATCGCCGACCTCGACGCCGAGACCGCGCTGGTGCGCGGTCAGGCGACGGCCGCGCTGGCCAGGTCCGGCGCGGCGTTCGGGGTGGACGACGCGGTACTGGAGGCGCTGGTCACGGCGTTCCGGGATCTCCGGTCGGGACGCAGCGCCGAGGGCTGGGAGGTCGAGCGGCCGTCGACGGTGATGTCCACGGCGGAGGCGGTGCAGGTCGCCACGTCCATGGGGCTGGGGGCGGCGTATCTGGGCGACGGGCGCGATGTGGTCCGTACCCTGCCGGGGCATCTGCTGGGTACCGTCCGCAAGGACGACCCGGCCGACCACGCCCGGCTCCTCGGGTACTGGGACGGCCCGGTCCGCCGCCGGGCGGAACGTGGCGCGCCGCTGTGGCGGACGCTGTGGGAGCTGCGTGATGAACTCGCGTGAATCGCCGGTCGTCCGGGAAACGGGTGCGTCGTGCCGGGCGGCGGGGTCCGGCGGGTTCGCGGTGGACACCGAGCCGGTCGAGCCGATGGAACCGCTGGTCGAGCTGATGGAACCGTCGGTCGAGCCGATGGAACCGGGAGTGCCGGTAGAGCCGGGCGGGGCGCTCGGGTCGCCGGCGGAGGCGCTCGCTTCCCTCGCGGGGTGCCGTGATCCGTATCTGATCGGGGTACGGCACCACTCCCCCGCACTGGCCGCGGCCGTTCCCGCGCTGCTGGACGAGGCGGCTCCGGAGGTGTTGTTCATCGAGTTGCCGGAGGAGTTCGCGCCGTGGCTCGGGCATCTGGGCGACCCCGCGACCGTGCCGCCGGTCGCGCTGGCGGGCAGCGGGAACGGGCTGGTCTTTCTGCCGTTCGCGGAGTTCTCGCCGGAGCTGGCGGCGATCCGGTGGGCGCGGGAGGCGGGCGTCGAGGTGGTCCCCTTCGATCTGCCGCTGGCCGCGCGGTCGGAGGCGGATCCGGAGGCCGGTGTACCGGGACAGTCCGGGGCCCGGGAGTCTCGTCTCCAGCGTCCTGGGCCCCGGCCGTCCGAGGATCCGCCGCCGGGGTCGCTCGCGGCGGCCCTGCGGGACCGGGCCGGAGGCCGCCCCGGTGACGATCTGTGGGACCGGCTCGTCGAGGCGACCGCTCCCGGCTGTGAGCCCGAGGCCCTGCGCCGGGCCGCGCTGCTGGTCGGCTGGGCGCTGCGGTCGGACGCGGGCCAGGTCGACGGGTACGACCTGCGGCGTGAGGCGAACATGAGGCGTCGCCTGGCCGAGCACCGGGGGCGGCGGGCCGCGGCGGTGATCGGGGCGTTCCACGCACCGGCGCTGAGGGGACTGCCGACGGACGGCCATGACGTGCCGTCGCCGGGAGCGACCGGGCCCGGGGGCGTGCCGGAGACGCAGGCGACGGCAAGCTCGCCGCTCCCGTCGGCACCGGGCGTGGAGGCCGCCGTGTCCCGAGCGCCCGGAGCAGGCGCCCCGGCGGGGCAGATGTCCGAAGGCACCGGGTTCGGTCGTATGGCGTCGGCCGTGCCATCGGGCGGGAAGGAACCTGATGGGCCGACGCGCGCCGGACGCGATGCCGACCGCGCCGGGCGCGCTGCCGAGATCGTCACCTCGCTGGTGCCGTACTCGTATCCGCTCCTCGACGAACGCTCCGGCTACCCGGCCGGGATCAGGGACCCGGAGTGGCAGCACGGCGTGTTCCACGCGGCGGGCGACCCCCGGCTGCTGGACGAACTGCTGACCGCCACGGCGGTACGGATCTGCGCGGCCGTACGGGAGGCGGGGCACCCGAGCGGGCCCGCCGACGCCCGGGAGGTCGTACGGATGGCCCGCGATCTGGCGGCCCTGCGCGGGCTGCCCGCCGCGAGCCGCGGTGAGCTGGCGGAGGCGGCGCAGACCGTGCTCACCCAGGGCAGGCTGCTGGGCCGGGGCCGGGTCGTGGCCGCCGCCATGGAGCGGGTGCTCGTCGGCAGCCGGCAGGGACGGCTCGCGCCGGGGACGCCCCGTTCGGGGCTCGGACCGTCGGTCGAGGCGCTGCTCGCGGAGTTGAAGCTGCCGGGGCCCGATGAGCCCGAGCGACGGGAGCTGCGGCTGGACATGCTCCGCACCGATCTCGACCGCCGCCGGGAGATCTGTCTGCGGCGGCTCACGGTGTGCGGCGTTCCGTACGGCGAGGAGTCCGCGGTCGCGGGAGTCGGCGATGCCGCCGCCCTGACCACCCGCTGGGCGGTGAGCTGGTCGCCGTCGACGGCCGCGATGCTCGATGTGGCGGGGCTCCACGGGGTGACCCTGGAGCAGGCCGCGGAGGGAGTCCTGCGGCGGCGGCGCTCGGACGAGCACCGCCGGGGCGGGCCCACGGCCGCGGACGTCGTCGACGGACTGGCGGAGGCGACGCGATGCGTCCTGCCGTCGCTCGCCGCCGAGCGGCTGACCGAGGCCGCGGAGTTGCTTCCGGCCACCGGCACCCTGCCCGAACTGCTCGCCGCGCTCACCCTGTTGGACCGCATCGGGTCCGGTCATGTGCCGGGTCTGGACGCGGACTGGGAGCGGTCCGCGGTGGCGGCGGTGTACGACGAGCTGACCTCGGCGGGGGTCCGCGCGCTCGACGGACTCGCGGGCTCCACCGAACCGTCCGACGCACAAGCCCTCGTCTCGCTCGCGGGACGCGCGTCCAAAGTGGGCGGCGGGCTGCGCCTCGCCGACGCGCTGGCCCGTCTCGAGACGGACGCGACCGCGCTGATGCGCGGCGCGGCGGGCGCGGCGCGGGTGCTGCTGGGACAGCGGGATCCGGGCGAGTTCGGCATCCGGCTGGCCTCGCGCGCGGATTCCGCCGACACGCCCGAACTACGCGGCGAGCTGGCCGACTTCCTGCGCGGCGCCCTGCTCGCGGCGGGGCCGCTGCTGGAGACGGGCCGTGCGCTGGACCCCCTCCTGGAACGGGTGGAGTCCCTGCCGGACCGGCGGTTCCTGGACCGGCTGCCCGCGCTGCGGGCGGGTTTCGACACACTGTCGCCCGCGGCCCGTTCGCGCCTGCTGTCGGCCGTCGAGGACCGCACCGGCACCGCCGCGGGCACCCTGACCGGCCCGGTGACGGACCCGGCCGCGCTGGCCCTGCTCGCGCTGGCGGACCTGGCGGGCCGGGAGGCGTTGTCGGCGAGGGGCCTGACCGCCGACGGAGAACCGGCCCCTGAACCCGGCCCGGCACAAGGCCCCGGCTCCGGCCCGGCACGAGGCCCGGCGTCGGGGCCCGCTGCCGGCTCGGCACCCCCTTCGGACCCGGACGCGGCAGCCAACCCGGGTGCGGAAGCAGGCTCGGATGCGCCCGCCGGAGGCTCCCGGCTCGCGCCGGGGCGCCCGGCCCAGGGCCGCGTGGCGGACGGGCAGGGCGCTGGGGCGCTCGGCACGGGCGCCACGACCGGGGGTGGTACCGGCGGCGGGGTTCCGGCCGTCGCGGCGTTCGAAGTGGCCCGGTCGTCGGCCCGGTCGTCGGACGGCGACTCGGGCGACCGGCCCGGTGGACCACCCGCGTCCACGGCGATCGGCGATACGGGCTCCGGGCCGGTCCCGGAAGGCAGTCCCGGTTCGTACACGGACACGTCCGGCCGCCCTGTAGAAGTAGAAGGCGACAAGGACTCGGGCTCGGGCGGGCCCGGCGGTTCCCCCGGAACAGACGGTTCCCCTGGCACGGCGGACGGGCCCGTCGCCCTCACCCCCGGCGAGCGCTGGCGGCTTCTGCTCGGCCGGGGACGGGAGCTGAGCGGCCGGGCGTTGCGGTACGCGACCGCGCTCGACGAGTTGTACGGGCGCGGGCGCGGCGAGGGATCCCACTGCGAGGAGGGGTACGGCGGCGGAGCCGGTGGAGGAACCGAGCCCGCGTATCCCGGTGTGCGCTCCTGGTCCGAGGAGCTGGCGGCGCTCTTCGGGCCCGCCGTGCGCGAAGAAGTGCTCGCGGCGGCGGCGGACGCGGGGCGGATCGACGCCGCCTTCGAGCTGGATCCCACGGCCGCGCGGCCCTCGGTCGAACTGCTGCGGACCGTGCTGTCGTACGCGGGTGGCCTCCCCGAACAGCAGCTCGCACAGCTCAGGCCGCTGGTGGCCAGGCTGGTGCGGGAGCTGACGGACGCGCTCGCCAACCGGCTGCGGCCCGCGCTCACCGGGCTCGCCCATCCGAGGCCCACACGGCGGCCTGGCGGCCCGCTGGATCTCTCCCGTACCCTGCGGGCGAATCTGGCGACCGCCCGCAGGGACCCGGACACCGGCACCGTGACGGTCCTCCCGGAGCGGCCTGTGTTCCGTACGCGGGCCCGCAAGTCGACGGACTGGCGACTGGTGCTCGTCGTGGATGTGTCCGGCTCGATGGAGGCGTCGACGATCTGGTCGGCGCTCACCGCGTCCGTCCTCGCCGGAGTCCCCGCCCTGAGCACGCATTTCATCGCCTTCTCCACCGAGGTCCTCGATCTCACCGACCATGTCGACGATCCGCTGAGCCTGCTGCTGGAGGTCCGGGTCGGCGGAGGCACCGACATCGCCCGCGCGCTGCGGCACGCGCGCGAGCTGGTGACCGTGCCCTCCCGTACGCTCACCGTTCTGATCAGCGACTTCGAGGAGGGCGGACCGGTCGGGCCGCTGCTCTCGGAGGTGCGGACGCTGGTCGACTCGGGCTGCCATGTCCTCGGCTGCGCCTCGCTCGACGACCAGGGCCTGCCGAGGTACTCCACCGCGGTGGCCGGCCGGCTGGTCGCCGCGGGAATGCCGATCGCCGCACTCAGCCCTCTGGAGCTGACCCGTTGGGTCGGCGAACGCGTAGGAGGTACGCAGCGATGACGACGACACCCCTGCCCCCGGTGGCCGCCGACGTCGCCGCCGGGGCCCTCGATCTGCTGCCGGCCCGCTTGCGCAAGCGCGTCGACGGCGCACTCGCCAAGGCGGCCGGCTGGCCGGTGGAGGCCACGCCCGACGGCGTACAGATCAGGGTGGACGAGGACACATCGGTGACCCTGACGACGACCGGCGGGATCGTGGCCCGTGCGGACGACGCGGTCTGCGGCTGCCTGCTCGCCCCGGCCTGTCTGCACCGCGCGGCCGTCCTGTCGAGCGCTCCCCTCGCCGAAGAGACGGCGGAGACCACGGAATCCACCCAGGCGTCAGAGACCACGGAGGCGGCGCGAACAGCCGAATCGGCTCAGCCACAGCAACAGTCCCAGCCGGAGGCGGAGGTGGAGAGCGGTGGCGCAGGGGGCGGAGAACCGGGATCCGAGGGAGCGGACGGCGCGGCCAGGCGCTCGGCGTCGGAGGAAGAGGACCGACCCGCTCGCCGGGACGCCCCCTCCGACCACGCCACCGCTGCCCCCGCCGTCCTCACCTCAGCCGATCTCACCCCCGCCCAAGCCGCCGCTCTCGCCTCGCTCCGTACCGCCGCGACCGATGTGCTGGTCGCGGGGGTTACGGGGGCGGGGGCGGTCCAGCGGGCCGAGTTGCTGCACGCGGCGCACTCGGGGCGGTTGGCCGGGCTGCATCTTCCGGCGGCCGCCGCGGTGCGGATCGCGCGGCGGCTGGGTGAGGCGCGTTCACAGGATCCGGGGTTCCGGCTGCCGGAGCTCTCCGCCGAGCTGGCCGAACTGCTGGATCTCCTGCGCAGGCCCGCCGACGCGGTCACACCGGCCCGCCGCGCCTACCAGAGCGCGAAGCCTCTCCGGCTGTACGGGCTGTTCACCGAACCGGTTGTCACCGCGTCCGGTTACGCGGGCGCGACGGCGTACGGCGCCGCGGCCGACGGGACGCTCCACACGGTCTCGGACATCGCGCCGGGCACACCCGATCGGGCGCTCCAGGCGGCGGGCACCCCCGTGCCGGGCGGCTGCGCGCTGACGCTGCGCGAGTGGGGCGACGGCGGCGCGGTGATCCTGACGAACCCGACGCTCTCTCCGGACGGCCGAGTCGGCGGCGGGTCTCGTGTCCGTTCGGTCAGGACGGCGGGCGCGCGGTGGCATGAGGCACCGCTCGACGCGCTCTGGCGGCGACCGCCCGCCGAGCAGCTCTCGGGGGCACTCGACTGGCTGACGCGGCCTCCCGAGACCCGTGCCGCGGGCGGAGATCTGCTCTTTCTGACCGGGACGGTCACCGACCGGGGGTTCCTCGTCGACGGCGGTCCACCGGTGCGACTGCTGGCGCCGGACGAGCGGCCGGAGCTTCCGTACGCGGAGAATCTGCGGCTGATCGCCTCGCGGCCGGGGCTTCAACTGCGGCTGATCGGGCGGGCGGTGGCCGATCGGGCGGGCGCGGTTCGGGCGCTCGCGGCGGCATGGACGGGGCGTGACGGAGAGGTGCTGCGGGTGGATCTCGGGCTGCGCAGGCTGGACCGTTCGCACCTGCCCGCGCCCGAGACGGTCGCCCTGACCTCGACGCCGGCGGCGCCGCCCGCGCTTCCCGCGGAACTGGATCTGCTGCGGCGCGCGGTGGACCGCGCGGTCGCGGGCGGGCAGGCGGTCACCGCCGCTTCGGCCGACGCGGAACTCCCCAGCAGACTGCGGGCAGCGGGGCTGACCACAGGGGCCGCGTGCATGCGCTCGCTGGCCGAGACGGCGTCCGACCGCCGTCAGGACGGCCTCGGCAGGCTGCTGCCCGCCGACCCGGACGCGTTCGCCACGGCGTGGCTGGCCGCCGCCGTCTATGCCTCGGCGGCGACACGTTCGCTGATACCGGCCGCCTGGGCGAGCACGGACACCCCGCGGGATGGGACGCCTGAGTGAACCAATCCGCCTCCCCAATCGTCTGACCAGCTATGAAGCGACCACAGCTCAGGCTGCGCCTGCCCCGGCCACGCCGACCCGGCGGGCCGGGCAGGCTGGGACCGCTGCTCCGCACCCGGCGTGGGCAGCGGCTGCTGGTGCAGGCGGTGATGGTCGGCTCTGTGATCGCTCTCGCGCCCGCGACCTGGATGCATGTGGTCGCCGACAGCAGGGTCCGTACCGTCGCCGAGGTGCCGGGCCAGGACGTCGCCATGGTCTTCGGGGCAGGACTGCGGGATGGCAGGCCCACGCCGTATCTGGCGCACCGGCTGGACGCGGCGGCCGAGTTGTACCGGATGGGGAAGGTCAAGGTCGTCCTCGTCACCGGGGACAACAGCCGGGTGGAGTACGACGAGCCGGACGCCATGCGGACGTATCTCACCGAGCGCGGTGTGCCGGACGGGCGGATAGTCAGCGACTACGCCGGGTTCGACACCTGGGATTCCTGTGTACGCGCCAAGAAGATCTTCGGCGTCGACCGCGCGGTGCTGGTGACCCAGGGATTCCACATCCGGCGCGCCATCGCGCTCTGCGGATCGGCCGGGATCCAGTCGTACGGAGTCGGGGTCGCCGAGCGCCATGACGTGACCTGGTACTACGGGGGCGCGCGGGAGATGCTCGCGGCGGGCAAGGCCGCGCTGGACGCGGCGGTGAAACCGGATCCGCGGTTCCTGGGGGCCCAGGAGAAGGGCATACAGGAGGCGCTGGCGTCGGCCGACCGCTGAGACCGGACCGCTGGCACCGGTCCGCTGACGTCGGATTGCTGACACCGGACCGCTGACGTCGGGGTGTCCGCCCCGACCGGCCAGGCACTCCGGATCCGCAGAAGGACGGCGGCCGGCGGCGCACGGCAGGCTGCGGACCGCCTGCGGGCTACACCAGACGCGGGGCGGATCGCACCGGCGAACGGCGGACGGCGGCGACAGACGGCAGGCGGCAGGCGACAGACGGCGGCGGCAGTCGCACCGGCACACGGCGGATCGCGCGCGGTCAGGTGACAAGCGGCCGGTGACACGCGGGCGTCCGCTCGCGTCGCCCCGGTCGACGCGCGACAGTGAGCCCATGGCAAACATGGAGAACGACGTGACGGCCCTGCTCAGCCGTCACTCCGAGGCCCTCGAACTCTTCACCGACCGGGTCCATGCCGTGCGGCCGGATCAGTGGGACAACGCGACGCCCTGCACCGACTGGTCCGTACGCGATCTCGTCAACCATCTCACCGCGGAACAGCTCTGGGTGCCCGATCTGGTGACCAACGGCTCCACGGTCGCCCAGGTGGGTGACGCGTACGAAGGCGATGTGCTCGCCGCGCACCCGCGGGCGGCCTGGGACACGGCCGCGCGCGGTGCCCGCCGGGCGTTCGGAAAGCCGGGCGCGCTGGAGCGGACCGTGTGGCTCTCCTACGGGGAGACCCCGGCGGTCGCGTACTGCGCGCAGATGACCACGGACGCGGTGGTGCACGCCTGGGATCTCTCGCGGGCGATCGGCGCGTCCGAACGGCTGCCGGAGGCGCTGGTGGCGTTCGCGCTTCAGGAGGTCACCCCGTACGCGTCGGAACTGTCGAAGTCGGGCCTGTTCGCTCCGCCGATCGAACCGCCGCCGGGCGACAGCCAGCAGACCAGGCTGCTCGCCCTCTTGGGCCGCCGCGCCTGACCGGTCGACCCGGCGGGGGCCTCTCAGGGGTGATTCCCGCACCCGACCCGGGACTCCGCCCCGAGACCCCGCCCCGCCCCGCCCTCACCCCGCGTACGGCCGTACGGACTTGGCGTCCCGCAGCGCCTGCCCCCACCAGCTGAGCTGATCGAGCATCGACGTGGCCGCCGCGCCGCAGGCCGTGGGGTTCCTGTGCCGGCCCTCGTGGTCGAAGTGCTTCTGGGCCTGGTGGAAGGAGACCGTGTCGCGCACCGTGACGGCGTGCAGTTCGGCGAAGACCTGCCGCAGATGCTCCACCGCCCGCAGACCGCCGGACATTCCGCCGTAGGAGACGAATCCGACCGGTTTGGCGCGCCACTCGCCGAAGTGCCAGTCGATCAGGCTCTTGATGGAGGCGGGGAAGGAGTGGTTGTACTCGGGTGTGACGACGACGAAGGCGTCGGCCCCGGCCAGCAGGGGTGAGACCTCGGACAGGCTGTCACGCACGGTGGACGCGGGCTTGGAGACCAGGGCCGTGGGCAGGTCGACCGTGCCCAGATCGACGAACGCGACGTCGAAGTCGTCGCGTTGGGCCGTCTGCCCGAGAGTCCAGTCGGCGACGACCGGCCCGAACCGGCCTTCGCGGTTGCTGGCGGAGATGACGACCAGTTTCAGTGGGGCGGGAATGGCGGTAGTGGAGTGCGGGTTCTCCCGCGTGGCGAGGTCCATGGGAGAGAGACTCCTACCTCGACTTTACTTGAGGTCAAGTCCGGAACTCTGATTGAGGTCAAGGCCCGCCGCCTGGCAGCAGGGGCCGTACGGACACCGCCGCCGGGGCCCGTCTCCGCTGTCGCCCGTCCGGGGCGGCGGCGCACCCGGCCCGCCGCCCCGTGAGGGCCTCAGTTCCCGGTGCCCGAGTTCTTGGTACCCGGCTTCCACCCCTTGACGATGCGGTCGGTGGTGGCGATCCCGTTCGGCAGGACGTACTCGATCCGGCCGTTCTGCCACTGCCCGATCAGGTACTCGCCCCTGGGGCTGCCGTCCTTGTTCCAGCTCAGCTCGCCCAGGACCGTCTGGACGGAGTTGGCGCGCAGCCAGTCGGCCAGGGCGGTCTGGTCCTCGACACCGCCGACGCCCTCCACGGCTGCCTGGAGCACCTGGCCGGAGGCGAACGCGTCGGCGGCGTCCTCGGGCGGCAGGCCGCCGAACATCTTCCGGTAGGCCGCGACGAACTCCTCGTTGCCGGGAGTCTTGGCCTGGGGGGCGTGGCTGATGCTGAACATGACGCCTTCGGTGTTCTCCGCCCCGACGGCGTCCGCGTACTGCTTCCCGAGCGAGGGGGCCACGATCTGATAGAGCCAGTCGGGGGTGAAACCGGCCTTGAGCAGCGAGCGGACGACGCCGACGCCGTCCTCGAACCCCGAGCCGTTGACGACCAGTTCGGGCCGGGCGGCCTTCACCCCGGCGACGATCGTGTCGAAGTTCTTGGTGTCACTCGGGTAGGAGGTCTCGTAGACGGTCTTGACCCCCGCCTTCTCCAGCACGTCCTTCATGGTCTTCACCGCGGGCGCGGCGAACGGGTCGTCGACCGTGGGGTACGCGGCGGTCTTGGGGCGCTCCGCCTCGGGCAGGCCCGCCATCCACTTCGCGAACGTCAGACCGCTCTTGTCCGCCGTGGCCTGCTGGGTGAAGAACAGATACTCGAAGCCCCGTTCGAACATCTCGGGGGATCCGCCGGCCGGTTCGACGAAGAGCTTCTTGTTGCGTTCCGCCACGGCCGACGCCGGCAGGTTCAGCAGGGAGGAGTAGCTCCCGACCAGCAGATCCACCTTGTCCTTGCTGATCAGAGCGTTGTAGTCGGCGACGATGGTGTTCTGGTTGGACGCGTCGTCCTTGATCACGAGTTCGACTTTCCGGCCGAGGAGGCCGCCGTCGTCGTTGACCATCTTCCGCCAGACCTCGTACCCCTCCTTGGCGGCCTTGCCCGGCTGGGAGAGCGTGCCGGTGAGCGGGAGCGAGGCGCCCACCCGTATCGCTCCCTTGGATCCGCCGTCCGAGGCGTCCGCTCCGCAGGCCGCGACCGTGAGCATCAGGACGGTGAGGACGGCGGGAACGAGTCTCCGGCGACGGAGGAATCTTGTCGACATGTCAACTCTCCTTGGGCGTCGGGGACGAGAGCAGAGTGGCGGGGTCGGGCAGGACTCCCAATTGCCGGAGGAGTTCCAGTTCGTCGGCGAAGTACCAGTGTTCGGCGATGCGCTGGTCCTCGATGCGCCAGATGGCCGTCTCCACGATCTCCAAGGCGCGGCCCGTCGGCGGGATGCCGAACAGGACGCCGGTGTGGCGGGCCCGTAGGGTCCACACCGCCCAGACCATGTCGTCCTTGGCGATGATGTCGGTGATCTCGTCCTGGCGGTCGGACAGGGAGTCGGCGCGGTAGCCGTGTGCGCCGAGTCCGGACAGCTCGCCCAGGGCCTTCATCCCGATTCTCGTCACCCGGGCGCCGGGTCCGACGAAGGCGGCCCGGTCGGCGAAGGCGGCGGACCGGTAGCGGCGGATGAGGTCGAGGTTGGCGCGCTCCTGCGGTGTGTAGCGCGGCTCCTGGTGTCCGGGCGAGAGCGTGGTGACCAGACTCCGGCCGGACCGGCCGGAGGGGGACGGCGCGTTCACGGGGCGTCCGCGAGAACGAGTTCGATGTCGAGCCGGATGTCCACGCGGTCGGACACGACGGCGCCGCCGGTGTCCAGCAGGGCGCCGAAGGTGAGCCCGAACGCCCTCCGGTTGATCGAGGTCGTGGCGTGGAAGCCCGCGCGCGTGGCGCCGCGGTGGGTGACGAATCCGCCGAGGCCGACGTCGAGGCGCACCGGCTGGGTCGTGCCCTTGATCGTCAGTTCACCGTCCACCGGGTACCGGTCGTCCGGTGTGGTGGCGGACGAGGCCGAGGCGCCGTGGAAGGTCATATGGGGAAAGTTCAGTACATCGAGGAATTCGGGTGAGCGGATCAGCTCGTCCCGCTTCGGATGGCCCGAGGCCACACTGGCCACCCCGATGGCCGCCTCCACGGTGGCCCGGGCCGCCGGGTCGTCCGGGACGGTCACCCGGCCGGTCACCTCGCCGAACCGGCCGTAGACGGTGGCGATGGTCATATGCCGTACGGAGAAGGCGACGCGGCTGTGCGCCGCGTCGATCTCCCACACACCGGGCGGTACGGGCAGCGGGTCCATGGTTCGTGTCACCGCGGTCCGGCGGTCGTCTGCGGTCATGGGTGATGCCTCATTTCCGTGTTTCCGTGCGCTGTTTCCGCGTTTCTGTGTGCTGTTTCTGTGTGCTGCTGACGTCGGAGGGAGGAGCTGCGGGGGTTCACCGGCGTACGGCCGTCCGGCCCGCGGCGGCGGGCGACGCGTAGCGGGGCATCACCTCGTCGATGAACAGGTGCAGCGACCGCCGCGCCACGGCCGGGTCCATCTGCCCGTACAGGAAGACCAGGCTCATATGGTCGAGCCCGACGCCCTCGTACTCGCCGATCTTCTTCGCGACGGTGTCCGGGCTGCCGATGATCATCGACTTCTCCACGAAGCCGGTCCGGTCCTCCGGCGAGACGCCGACCACGCTGTTCTTGAAGCCGGGTGTGCCCGTGGAGGTGCTGAACAGATTGCGCGTCATCGTGGTCAGATAGTCCAGCGGGCCCTCGACCGCCGCGGCGGCGGCTTCGTCGGTCTCCGCGACGAAGATCATTTTCTGGGTGAAGGACCATTCCCGCGCATAGGCGAGGGTCGCGGCGTCATGGCCGGCCTCGTCCAGGGCCGAGTGGTACAGCGCGTACCTCGACCCGATCTCGTCGGGCAGCATCCGGCCGGTCATCAGCGGCCATCCCCGGCGCGCCGCCGCGAGGGCTCCGTCCTCGGTGAGCGCCGCTCGCGCGAACCTCGGACGCCGGTTCCAGGAGGTCGGCATGATGCGCAGCCGCAGGGTCCCCTGGGCGTGCTCGGTGCGGTACTCCAGATCGGGATCGTCGAGCGTCTTGTCCAGGGCGGCCTCGACCACCGCCATCGTCTCCTCGGTCAGCGCGCCGCGCCGCTGGGGATCGCGGCCCAGACCCAGGTACTCCAGCGGAGATCCGCCGGACCCGATCCCGATCACACAGTTGCCCTGCGTGAGCATGTCGAGCAGATTGCACTGCTCGGCGAAGTTCAGCGGGTTGGAGAGGGCGGGAACGGCGACCGAGAGCACGATGGTGGAGTTGGTCAGCCGCGGGTACAGATAGGCGCCGAAGGTGAAGGGGTTGCCGTAGGTGTTGTAACCGGTGAAGTGGTGGTCGGTGAGGCAGATACCCGCGAAGCCCGCCCGGTCGGCGATGACGGCCTGCTCGGTGACCGCCGCGATGATGTCCCGGTCGTGTTCCGGGCTCGGCGACTGGGCGTTGAGGTAGATCGAGAAGCGCATGGGCGGACTCCCGGTTCATTGCGAGAAGGAGCAGCGGGTCGCTCGACGGTGGCAGTGCGGGGCGTCCCCGCTCAACGATCTGTGCCATACGGCATAACCGCTGACCGCGCGGGGTGCCATATGGCACATCCGGTGTACGCGGGCACGGCACCGGGGTCATGGTCTGATTCCGAGGACCGAGACCAGGAGGCGTCATGAGCGCATCGTTCACCCGTGATCCCGCCCGTTCGGCGGCGTTCACCCGTGATCCCGTCCGTGCGACGCCGAAGGGGCACCGGCTGGGCGATCTCGCGCTGGCGGGGTACGGAGTCGCCGCCCCCCTGCTGAAGCAGATCGCGGGTTCGCTGCCCACCGGGGTCACCGTGGTGACCACCACCGGGGAGGACGGCGGACCCCGGGGGCTGACGTCGGGCGCCGTGTGCAGCGTGTCGGCGGAGCCGCCGCTGCTGCTCAGCTGCATCAAACGCGATTCGTCCACGCTGCCGGCCATCCAGGAGCGGGGGGCGTTCGCGGTCAACATCCTGCGCGCCGAGTCCGCCGCCGTATCCGACCTGTTCGCGCGTCCCGGCGCCGACCGGTTCACCGGGGTGGAATGGACGACGTCCTCCCGGGGACTGCCGCTCCTGCACCGGGACACCGTCGCCCATGCCGAGTGCGCGCTGTACGACCTCATGGAGGCGGGCGACCACACGATCGTGGTGGGGCTCGTCCTCGACGGCGCCGTCAGCACGGAGGCCGCCCGTCCGCTGCTGTATTTCCGGCGGGACTACGCGGGCTGGCCGGATCCGCGGGCCACCCGGTGACCCCGGCCGGTCGCGGCTCGCCCCGGCCCCGGGCGGCCGGTCCGGCGCCGTGGGATGCCGGTCCGGCGTCTTGAGATGCCCGGCCGGGCCGTACGGTTCACCAGCGTCGCGGTCCTGCCGGACGGCGGGGTCGCGGGGCGTGGGGGCGGAGGGCGACCGGTGAGGGCCGGTCCGTGCCGGATGGGGCGCGGCGGGGCGCGGCGGGCCGGTGCCCGTCAGCGGCTCACCGGATCTCGTGGCGGACCCGGCGGGCGTCCGTCACCCGGGTGTGGCGGTTCAGGCTGTCCATGTCGCTCAGCACATAGTCGGAGCCGTCCCGGGTGACCCAGCCCCGGCGCGCGAAGCCGCTGAGCGTGCGGTTCACCCGCTCACGGGACGCGCCGACGTGGTGGGCCAGTTCGTGCTGGCTCATGTCGAGCGTGACGCGGACTCCCTCGCTGGTGACCCGGCCGAAGCGTTCGGCGTGGCGCAGGAGCACCCGGGCGACCCGGGTGCTGATCTCGGGAGCGAGCAGATCCTCCATGACCTCCAGCAGCGTGTTCGCCCGGTCCACGGCGATCTGGAAGACGCGGATGGCCGCCGCGTGATGGGTGGTGATCCACCACCGCAGCGCATCGCGGTCGAACTCCACGGCGAGCGACGGTGTCATGGCGACGGCGGAGCCGAGCCTCATCGGCGGGCCGAACGGGTCGAGGTTGCCGAACACATCGCCGGGGCCCACGACCATATAGATCTCCTGCCGGCCGGTGACGCCCTCGCGCATGAGTTTGACCTTGCCCGCGGCGAGACAGAACACGCTGCCCCCGGCCTGCCCTTCTTCGAAGATCACCTGGCTGCGCGCGCAGTGCCGTACCGTTCCGCGGCCGGTCAGGTCGGCGGCGACGCTCCCGGGCACATCGGCGAACAGCACATTGTCCGCCAACTGGTCGATCAGCGTCCGCGGTTCCACAGCGCCCCTCTCCGCCCACCCTGCTGCTGCCCCGGCGGCCACCGTGTCCGGAAGTGACCGTCCGGCAGGCGTCACTGTATCCCGCTGCGCCCGAATCGCACCCGTTCCGGACGACGCCGTTCCACCGGGGGCACGGCGCTGGAACCGCGTCTGCCGTCGGCACGCCGCCCGGTGACGCTCGTCGGCCAGGGGCCCATCGGGCGGCTCTCATCACCGATTCGCAGGGGTTCGCCCCCGTGGCCCGGATCGAGGCGGGCGCGCACTCGGTGGAGTACGCGATCGACCACGTGCTCATGGAGGGGGTCTCGGCCGAGTACGACGCCTGCAATGGGACCGGATCCGAACAGGAGCAGGGCCGGAAGCGGGGCGGGACGTGGGGCCGGATCCGAACCCCGGAGAGACGGCACACCGCACCCGAGCGCCTCGTCACCCGATCGGCGCGCCCTCTCGCGGAAACTCCCATCACGCGACTGACCTGCTAAAACACCGATCCGCCAGTGTCCCGCACCGAGTCGGGGCCATGAGTCTGATGAGGCATCAGCAGGCATGAGCGGCAGCGGCCGCATTACCTCAAAGGAGACACCCCTACCTACCGCGCTCCCGGAGGAACCCCATGCGCACCACCGCCCGCCTGACGACCAGTGCCGCACTGGCAGCCGCCACCCTGGGTCTCGGACTCGGTGCCTCCGCAGCGCACGCCGCCGACCTCAACTCGCTCGACGCCTTCCCCACGACCGCCGGACCGGGCTCGACCATGACCATGAACACCGCCGTATGCGGCGGCGACGGCCAGGCGATAGGCGATGCCCGCCCGCTGAGCGGAGGTGGGCTCCGGCTGTCTTCCGTGACGTACGAGGAGGCGGCGGTCGGCAAGTTCAGGATCCCCCGCGGCACGGAGTCCGGGAGCTACCCCCTCGTGGTGCGCTGCAAGACCGGTGGCCAGTCCGCGTCGGCCAACGTGATCGCGCTGGGTAATCAGTCCACCGAGGACAGGTCCCGTGACGACGAGGGCCGTGACAGGGGCGGATACGGCGGCGACGAACGTGACAAGGGCGGCCACGACGAAGGCCGCGACAAAGGCGGACGAGAAGACGAGCGTGACAGGGGCGGAAACCACGACGAGGGCCGAGACAAGGGCGGATACGGCGGCGACGAACGCGACAAGGGCGGCCACGACGAAGGCCGCGACAAAGGCGGACGAGAAGACGAGGGCCGCAGGGAGCCGCGCGGCCATGTGCGGACCGGTCTCGGCGGCAGCGTGGGCCCCGACACCACACAGATCACGGCGGGTGCGGCCGTACTGGCCGCCACCGCCGTCGGCGGGGCGCTGCTCCTGCGCCGTCGGGCGAGAGACGCGCAGGGCGGCTGACGGACCGGCCGGCCACGACCGGACGGCGTACCCGCCTCGTACCCCGTTCCCGGCAGGCCCCGACCCGCGGGGAACGGGGTACGACGACGCCTCGGCATGACAGCGCCACAGCACGCCTCCCCGCACGCGGGCGCCCGTACACGCACACGCACACCGCAGCCCCGAACGGAGGACCGTTGAACTCCAAGACCCAAGGGTGGTGTCTGACAGCCGCGGCCTGCGTCGGTGTGTGGCTGGTGCAGAACGGCTCGCACCCCATCACCCCGCCCATGCCCTCCGCCGCCCAGGCGTTCGCGGCCGGGCCGCACACGCATACGGACGCCGCCGCCGACCCGCTGCCGCCGTCCCAGCCGCTACGGCTCCGGATCCCCGATCTCCGGGTCGACACGCCTTTGATGGAACTCGGCCTCGACAGTGCGGGCAGTCTGGAGGTCCCGCCCGCCGAGGACCGGAATCTCGCGGGCTGGTACCGGGACGGCGGTGTGCCCGGCAGCAAGGGCACCGCCATCGTCGCCGGCCATGTCGACAACGCCGAAGGCCCTGCGGTCTTCTACCACCTCGGCGCGCTCCACAAGGGCCATCGCATCGAGGTGTCGCGGACCGACGGGCGTACCGCCGTCTTCACGATCGACGCCGTCGAGGTGTACGAGTACAACGACTTCCCGGACAAGAAGGTGTACGGGGCAAAGGACCGCGCCGAGCTACGGGTGATCACCTGCGGCGGCGTGTTCGACGCGAAGTCCGGCTACCGGGGGAATGTGGTGGCCTACGCGCATCTCATCGGCGTACGGAACGCCAAGGACTCCAAGGACTCCAAGGACAACACCAAGGACGCCAAGGACAAGGAGTCCAAGGACTCCGCATAGCGCTGTGCCGAGGCCGCGTCCGCCCGGTGGCCTCGTTCACTCAGGAGCGGGTGCCGATCACGACCGTCGCGTACAGCTCCTCCGAGGTCGCCACCGAGGGGTCCAGGCCGCTCCGCGAGACGATCCCCATGGCCTGGTCCGCCTGCCCTTCGCCCGTCTCGAACAGCAGGGAGCCGCCCGGTGCCAGCCATGCGTACGCTCCGGCCGCGACCCGCCGCAGGACGTCGAGTCCGTCCGCGCCGCCGTCGAGCGCGACGCGTGCCTCGTGAACACGTGCCTCGGCGGGCAGCAGGCCGATCTCCTCGGTCGGTACGTACGGCACATTGGCCAGCAGCACATCGACCCGGCCCCGGAGGCGGGCGGGCAGCGGTTCGTAGAGGTCGCCTTCGTACACCCGCCCTCCGGCCGCTTCCACATTGCGGCGGGCACAGCGCACGGCGGCCGGGTCGATGTCGGCGGCGTGCAGCTCGACCCGGTCCGCGTCCGCGTCCGCGGCCAGGGCCGCGCCGAGCGCGCCGGAGCCGCAGCACAGATCGACGACGACGGCCCCGGCCGGTGCGAGGGCGGCGGCCTGCCGGACGAGGAACTCGGTACGGCGGCGGGGTACGAAGACTCCGGGGTCGACGGCCATGCGAAGGCCGCAGAACTCGGCCCAGCCGAGGACGTGTTCCAGCGGCAGCCCGTAGATCCGCCGGTCCACCATGGCGGCGAGTTCGGCGCGGGAGCGGGCGGCGGAGAGCAGCAGCGCGGCCTCCTCCTCGGCGAAGACACAGCCGGCGGCCCGGAGCCGGGCGGCGATCCCGGCAACCGCGCGAGACGTCGGCGGGGGCGCGGAACCCGGAGTCGGCGCGGGAAGCGCCTGGACGGCAAGCTCCGACGCGGGAAGCACGGGAGCCGGAGCAGGCTCAGATGGCGCGGGACCCGGAGCAATCGCGGGAAGCACGGGAGCCGGAGCAAGCGCGGGGAGAGAGGGAGCCTGAGAAGGAGACGAGGAGGAAACCGACATGAGAGCCTTCCGGGATACCGAAGGGCGCTCTCCGGGTCACCCGAGCCGGTGACCCGGAACGGCCGAAAGGCCATGAGGTGAGAGCACCCGATCTGCCACAGCGGTAATCGGTCTCACCTCCTCGGAGCGATCTCGGCATGGGCCCGGCACGGGTCTGCGGAACCACCTGTGCGGGGACGGTCCACCCTACACTCCGGGGCCTTCACCGGCCCGGCGCGGGCCTCGTCGAGGGCGGCTTCCACGGCGGGAAACAGCCGGGGTCCCCTGCGCGGCACCGGTGCGGGACGCTGCGCGGACGGCACCGGACGCCGTGGTGACCGGTCGCGGCACGGCGGGTGCGCGACTGGCCCGAAACTCCCCGGCGTCCAGACTCCCCGGCGTCCGGAGTCAGCGGAGGCCGGAGTCAGCGGAGGCCGGACGCGTCGAAGACCGCGCGGACCGTGTCCGACTCGATCCGGTCGGAGAGCGCCTGGAGCACCCCGGACCCGGTGCGCAGCAGTCCGCGTTCGCGTGATCTGCGCGCTCCCCTGTCGAGTTCGTGCCAGATCAGCGGGTTCCCGGCGAGGGTGATCGGGTCCACCTCGACGCGCCGTCCGCGTATGTCCCTGAGCACGATCCGCTGGGCGATTCCCTCGCGGCGGGCGACATGGGTGAGCAGCTGAATGCTGACCCGGCGCTCCCCCAGCAGGCCGCGTACCGACAGCCAGTCGTGGCCGACGGAGACGCGGGGCGGATAGAGGACGGCGAAGAGGGTCACGGAGAGGACGCACCAGAGGAAGGAGCGAGGCGCGCTCAGGGCGCTGCCCGCGAAGTCCACGATATGGAGGAGTGCGAGCAGTGAGGCGGCGCAGAAGACGGCGGCCCGCAGATCGTGCAGCCAGCGCCGGTCCTCCGCCAGCACCCGGCCGTCGCCCGTGTCGGCGGCGGAGTCCGGGCGGTAGGGGGCGCTCCAGCGGATCCCCTGGTCCCGGCCTTCCGCGGCACGCCCCGCAGTCCGACGTTCCGCAGGCCCACGCTCCGCCCGCCCCGCGGGGCCGCCTGCCACCCGATCCACGGCTCGCCCCGCTGCACGATCCCCGGCGCGATCCGCTGCACCACTCGTGGAACAGTCCGCGCCGCCGTCTCCTGCCCATCCCACGGCATCGCCCGCCGCACCACTTGCGCCCCCGCCTCCTGCCCGTCCCCCGGCACCGCCCACCGCACCACTCGCGCCTCCGCCGTCGCCTCGGGCCACAGGGCCCACGGCCCCGCCCTCGGCCCCGGAGGAACCGTCCGTACCACCGCACCCTGGGGACCCACCGTCCCGGCTCTCGGATTCCATGCCCGGACGGTAGGCCCACCCGGCGCTCCCGGCCGCCTCCTCCGCCACCCGCTGACGGTTTCCGTACGCCCGGCGTCAATGTCGTGTGAAGACCGGACGCTCCGGCGCAAGGGATGCGACAAGAAGGCCCGTACAGGGAAAAACACGCCCCCACGCTGGGTTGCTGCCCTCATCCCGAGGGCACCCTCCGGGAGGTACCCAGCACGATGACCATTCTCTCCGCACGCTCTGGGTCCTCCGGGCCGTCCGGGGAGGGGGTCGTGCCACCCCCGCGCCCGCCGGGGAGGGCCTCCGGCGACCGGCACCGGCTCACCTCACTCCAGGGACTGGCCGCGCTCTCCCTGGACGCGATGGCCTCGGTGGCGTACGGACCCGAGGCCATCGTTCTCGTACTGGCCACCGCGGGGGCGGTCGGGCTGGGCTTCACCCTGCCCGTCACGCTCGCCATCGCCGCGCTGCTCGTCGTGCTCGTCGCCTCGTACCGCCAGGTCATCGCCGCGTTCCCGAACGGCGGCGGCTCGTACGCGGTCGCCAAGGCGCACCTGGGCCGCCGGACGGCGCTGACCGCGGCGGCCTCGCTGATCCTCGACTACGTGCTGAATGTCGCGGTCTCCGTCACCGCGGGCGTCGCGGCCCTGACCTCCGCTTTCCCTTCTCTGTACGACGACCGGCTGATGCTCTGCCTGGGCGTCCTGGTGCTGGTGACGGGGGTGAATCTGCGGGGGATCGTCGATTCGGCGAAGGCGTTCATCCTCCCGACCGCGGTCTTCGTCGGCTCGATCCTCACCCTGATCGTCGTCGGTCTGTTCCGGAGCTCCCCCGCCTCCACGGAGACCGCCGCCGGTCACGCGTCCGCGCTGGGCGATAGCGCCACCACGGTCGGCGCGCTGCTGCTGCTGAAGGCGTTCGCCTCCGGCTGTTCGGCGCTGACCGGTGTGGAGGCGGTCGCCAACGCCGTCCCCTCGTTCCGTGCCCCGGCCGCGAAGCGGGCCCAGCGCACAGAGGTAGCGCTCGGCTGTCTGCTGGGGGTGATGCTGATCGGGCTGTCGATCCTCATCGGACGCTTTCATCTCCAGCCCGTGGAGGGCGTGACCGTGCTCGCGCAGCTCGCGGACGCCTCGCTCGGCCACAACTGGGGTTTCTACGTCGTTCAGTTCGCGACCGTCGTTCTGCTGGCACTGGCGGCGAACACCTCGTTCGGCGGACTGCCGGTGCTGATGTCGCTGCTGGCCCGCGACAACTATCTCCCGCATCTGTTCCGGCTCAAGGCCGACCGCCAGGTGCACCGCCACGGGGTGCTGGCGCTCGCCGCCGTCGCCGCCCTGCTGCTCGTCTTCTCCGGCGGCGACACCAACACTCTGGTGCCGCTCTTCGCGATCGGCGTCTTCGTCGGCTTCACCATCTGCCAGGCCGGGATGGTGATCCACTGGCGTGGGGCGCGCGCCCCCGGCGGGCGGCGCAGGGCCGCGCTGAACGGGCTCGGGGCCTTACTGACGGGTGTCAGCGCCGTCGTCGTGACCGCCACCAAGTTCACCGAGGGGGCGTGGCTGATCGTGATCGCGCTGCCCGCGCTGGTGCTGCTCTTCGAGTGGGTCCACCGGGCGTACGGAAGGATCGACGAGCGGATCGCCCTGGGCCGGCTCCCCGACGCCCCGCGCCGCGAACGCTCGCTCGTGATCGTGCCCGTATCGCATCTGTCCCGGCTGACCTGCGAGGCGGTGAACGCGGCCGTGTCCCTGGGCGACGAGGTACGGGCCGTGACGGTGACCCACCCCGATGAGGAGGACCGCGACGAGGCGAGGGCCCTCCGCCGGGACTGGGATCAGTGGAATCCGGGCGTGGAACTGGTGGAACTGCACTCGGAGCACCGGACGATAGGGCGGCCGGTGTCGGAGTACGTACGGAAGGTGTACCGGTACCACCCGTCGACGCGGGTCACCGTGCTGATCCCCGAGGTCGAGCCGGAACGACTGTGGCAGCGGATCCTGCAGAACCAGCGTGGGGCGGTGCTGGCGCACGCCGTCCGCCGGGACACGGAGGCGGTGATCTGCCGGCTGCGCTTCCGTCTGACGGACCCGGAGCGGAAGTCCTCCGAACGGAAATCCCCGGAACGGAAGTCCCCGAGGTCCTGGCGGTAACCGTAGTCACGGTGGCCGTCGTCCGGGCTCCAGCCGGGGCCACCGCCATGGCCGGAGCCGGGGCCGGGATTTGACGCACCGGGCCAGACGACCGGGCCCCGGCCCGGCCCGTCACCTCGCCGCGCCGGGCCCATCACCGCGTCACACCGCGTCCGCGGTCGGCGGATCGGGCTACCCCGCCGCCTCCGCGGGCGCGCCGCCCCTCAGCAGGGCCGCGCCCAGCGGCGTCAGCGTGTGCAGTACGGCGTTGCCATGGCGCAGGGTCAGCACCAGACCGGCTTCTCTGAGGACCGCCGCGTGCTGGCTGGCGGACGCCAGCGACACCCCCGCTCTCCGGGCGAGTTCGCTGGTGGTGCAGCCGTGACGGATGGCCTGGAGGACGGCGGAGCGGGTGTGGCCGACGAGCTTGCCGAGGGAGGCGCCGAGCGTGGCGGACGTCTCGCCGAACGCGGGGTCGGGGGCGTGGGCCGCGGGATAGACGAGGACCGGCGGGAGCGACGCGTCCCTGAGCATCACCGGGGTGCCCTGGCAGAAGAACGACGGCTGGAGCAGCAGTCCCCGCCCGTCCAGTCGGAGTTCGCGATCGACGGGATAGTCCGCCTCCAGTACGGGAGCGCGCCAGCGCAGTACGGGAGGGAGCGAACGGAGGAGTTCGGCGGCTCCGCCGTCCAGCAGGGCCCGGCCCCGGACGGCGCGGTCCGCCTCGACCCTCGCCTGGATGTGCGCCCAGTACGGCACGATGGCGGCCTGGTGGTAGCCGCGGAGCACCGAGACGAGCCGGGACAGCGCCTCCTGAGTGCCCTCCGCGAGCCCCGCGAGAGCCGAACGGCCGCCGGGGCGGCCCATGCGTCCCGCGCCGCCTGCACGGCCCGCTGCACGCCCACCTGCACGACCTGCTGAAGCGAGAGTCAGTTCGGAATGTAACCGTTCGGGCGCTGTGGCCCGTATCGCCTCGAGTCCGGGTTCAAGGCCGCCGCTGCTTTGGGGCGGCGTGAGAAAGTCCGGGAAATAGCCTCGGGGCGGCACCAAAGCGGCCAGCAGGTTTGTTTCACCATTCAACCTGGCCCGCGTTTCCGAGCGCCATTCACCGAACATCACCGCACGTCGACGCTCCCTCAATCGGTGAAAACTGAGAATCGTCTCCCACAGCACATCCGGCTTTGTGGCCATTCTCACTCTGGCCAAGTCGTCACCGGTGAAATGGATACGCAGCACCGAACCCCCACTTGTTGCACTCGCAATCGCCCCTACCACTGAGTATGCACATCATCACAACCGGTTACCACGGAGTTTCAGCCAGAGTTGAAATGTCTCGCAGAAGCCGGGGGCGAACCGAAAGGCTGTACGGCGTCGGGCAGGTTCCTTCTGTCTCCGATGGACGTGACGAAGACCGTGGGGGGCTTTGCACGTTCGGCGGCGGGTGACAGAGGGTGCGGCTCCCTGTCCGGCCGGGGTAATGGGGCGCGGCCCGTGGATGGGGATCCACCGGCCGCGCCCCGTCCGCTGTTTACCGAGCGGTCGGCAGAAAACCCACAGGAACCACAGGAATCACAGGGGCGACAGAGGCGACAGGGAGTAAGGGAAGACCGCTGAAGGCGCCAACGACGAAAATCGAAGATGTGATGTGAAGCACTGACGTTCGGAGAAGCCGCGTAAACAAGCGGAAGGGGCGGGTGCCCCGCACAGGCGCCCGCCCCTCCGCTTTCCCCGCTCCGGAGCCGCTGCGGGCCGTTGAGGGTCCGGTACGGACCACCCGGCGCTCCGGTGTTCATCAGTGCTCTCCCACGCCCCTCCGTGGCTTCAGCGCGTCCCTCCGTGAGTACGGGGAGCCCGTCGGCACGGGGAGAACCCGACGGGAGGACCGTCGGGGAGAATCCGGCGGGAGGACCGTCAGCCGGACGGCCCTCCCCCGAAGACGCCGTCAGCGGGAGTCGCTGCCCTTCGACTCCGCCGCCGCCCGACCGGCCTCCAGCCGCGCCACCGGGATCCGGAACGGCGAGCAGGAGACGTAGTCGAGACCCGCCTCATGGAAGAAGTGGACCGACTCCGGATCGCCGCCGTGCTCACCGCAGACGCCGAGCTTCAGATCCGGGCGGGTGGCCCGGCCGGCCTCGGCCGCGCTCCGGACGAGTGCGCCGACCCCGTCCTTGTCGATGGTCTCGAACGGCGAGACCCCGAAGATGCCCTTCTCGAGGTAGGCCGTGAAGAACGAGGCTTCCACGTCGTCGCGGGAGAAGCCCCACACGGTCTGGGTGAGGTCGTTGGTGCCGAAGCTGAAGAACTCGGCGGCCTCGGCGATCTGCCCGGCCGTCAGCGCGGCGCGCGGCAGCTCGATCATCGTGCCGAGCGCGAGCTTCAGTTCCACGCCGGTGGCCGCCTCGACCTCGGCGATGACCTGCTCGGCCTCGTCCCGGACGATCTCCAGCTCCTGGACGGTACCGACCAGGGGGATCATGATCTCGGCGCGCGGGTCGCCCTTGGCGTCCTTGCGGGCGGCGGCGGCCTCGGCGATCGCCCGTACCTGCATGGTGAACAGACCGGGGATGACCAGTCCGAGCCGTACCCCGCGCAGACCCAGCATCGGGTTCTGCTCGTGCAGCCGGTGGACGGCCTGGAGGAGGCGCAGATCGTTCTCGTTGTGGTCCTTGCGGGACTCGGCGAGCGCGACGCGTACGGACAGCTCGGTGATGTCGGGCAGGAACTCGTGCAGCGGCGGGTCGAGCAGCCGGACCGTCACCGGGAGGCCGTCCATCGCCTCGAACAGCTCGATGAAGTCCTTCTTCTGGAGCGGCAGGAGCTCGTCGAGAGCGGTCGCGCGCTCGTCGTCGGTGTCGGCGAGGATCAGCTTCTCGACCATCTCGCGGCGCTCGCCGAGGAACATGTGCTCGGTGCGGCAGAGGCCGATGCCCTGGGCGCCGAACCGGCGGGCGCGCAGGGCGTCCTCGGCGTTGTCGGCGTTGGCCCGCACGCGCAGCCTCCGCACCCGGTCCGCGTACGCCATGATCCGGTGCACGGCGGCGACCAGTTCGTCGGCGTCGTCGGCTCCGGCGTGCATCCGGCCCTCGAAGTACTCGACGACCGGCGACGGCACGACCGGGACCTCGCCCCGGTAGACCTTGCCGGTGGAGCCGTCGATGGAGACGACGTCGCCCTCCTCGACGACGGTGCCGTTGACGGTCATCCGCCGGCGCTTGGTGTCGACTTCGAGGTCCTCGGCGCCGCAGACACAGGTCTTGCCCATGCCGCGGGCGACGACGGCGGCGTGCGAGGTCTTGCCGCCGCGGGAGGTCAGGATGCCCTCGGCGGCGATCATTCCGTCGAGGTCGTCGGGGTTGGTCTCGCGGCGGATGAGAATGACCTTCTCACCGGAGCGCGACCACTTGATCGCCGTGTACGAGTCGAACACGGCCTTGCCGACGGCCGCGCCGGGCGAGGCGGCGATGCCCCGGCCGAGGAGTTCGACCTTGGCGTCCTCGTCGAAGCGCGGGAACATCAGCTGCGCGAGCTGGGCGCCGGTGACGCGCTGGAGCGCCTCGGCCTCGTCGATCAGCCCCTGGTCGACGAGCTGGGTGGCGATGCGGAAGGCGGCTCCGGCGGTCCGCTTGCCGACGCGGGTCTGGAGCATCCACAGCTGGCCGCGCTCGATGGTGAACTCGATGTCGCAGAGGTCGAGGTAGTGGCGCTCCAGCTTCTCCATGATCGCCATGAGCTGGTCGTACGACGTCTTGTCGATCTTCTCCAGATCGGCGAGCGGCACGGTGTTGCGGATGCCCGCGACGACGTCCTCGCCCTGCGCGTTCTGGAGGTAGTCGCCGTAGACGCCCTGCTGGCCGCTGGCCGGGTCGCGGGTGAAGGCGACGCCGGTGCCGGAGTCGGGGCCGAGGTTGCCGAAGACCATGGAGCAGACGTTGACCGCCGTGCCGAGGTCGTTGGGGATGCGCTCCTGGCGGCGGTAGAGCTTGGCGCGGTCGCCGTTCCACGAGTCGAAGACCGCCTTGATGGCCAGGTCCATCTGCTCGCGCGGGTCCTGCGGGAAGTCGCGTCCGGCCGCGGACTTGACGATCTTCTTGAAGTGCTTGACCAGCTTCTTCAGATCGCCGGCGTCGAGGTCGGTGTCGACGGTGACCTTCTTGGCGGCCTTCGCCTCCTCCAGCGCCTCCTCGAAGAGATCGCCGTCGACGCCGAGGACGGTCCTGCCGAACATCTGGATCAGCCGGCGGTAGGAGTCCCAGGCGAAGCGCTCGTCACCGGACTGCTGGGCGAGCCCGGCCA
Source organism: Streptomyces sp. NPDC004838 (assembly GCF_053600955.1). NCBI lineage: Bacteria > Bacillati > Actinomycetota > Actinomycetes > Kitasatosporales > Streptomycetaceae > Streptomyces > Streptomyces sp. NPDC004838. The sequence goes on from NZ_JBSGAW010000004.1 coordinate 67,558, forward strand.
CGGACTCGTCGGAGAGGCCGATGTTGAGGACGGTGTCCATCATGCCGGGCATGGAGAACTTGGCGCCCGAGCGTACGGATACGAGCAGAGGGTCGCCGGGCTGGCCGAGCTTCTTGCCCATCGTCTGCTCAAGGGCGTCGAGGTGCGCACTCACCTCGGCCCGGAGGGCGGGAGGTTCGAAACCGCTGTCGAGGTAGACCTTGCACGCCTCGGTGGTGATCGTGAAGCCCGGAGGGACGGGCAGACCGAGATTGGTCATCTCGGCGAGGTTGGCGCCCTTGCCGCCGAGCAGATCCTTGAGATCCCTATTGCCCTCGGTGAAGTCGTAAACGAACTTCTGATCCTGGTGATCTTTGTTTTCCGACACGGCTCTCGACTCCCGAGGCTCGGTACTGCCCTGACGGCGAGGAACATACCCAGATCAAAGGCCCCTGGGTACGCCCACTTGGACGTCATGGGGACGTAACCACTCGTCCGCCACCGGATCGAAAGTTAACTGGTGAGTAGTCAGCAGTTTGGGGTTCCTTCACTACCTGAAGCCATCACCACTCAACGCAGTCGATTCCACCAAAATACTCCACAGAGCGTATCGATTCACCTGATCCAATGAACACGTGACGAGTGGCACTGCGTGCCACTCGTCCGAAAAGTGCAGTCGGCTCCAAAACGCTCATCTGAGCGCAACCCTTATCAGGGGTGGTGAGAATCACGCGGTCGGAGAGCGGCCCGTTCCATCATCCGGACCACCGGAACACGGCTGAGACCCAGGCGTTACACAGCCGGCCAGCACATCGAGGTCCACCTCCACCAGGCTCCGGGCGAAGAAGCGGCCCTCCGCCTCGGGCACCGGCAGCAACGACGGCACCACCAGCACCGGAGCCCCCGCGGCCTGCGCCGATGCGGCGCCGTCCGGCGAATCCTCCACCGCGACGCAGACTCCGGGCCCGACCCCGAACCGCTCGGCCGCCGCCCGGTAGGGATCGGGGTGCGGTTTGGTCCGTACGGTGTCGTCCGCCGACAGCGTGAAGGCAAACGGAACCTCCGCCAGCGCGCCGCGGACCACCGAGTCCACGATGACCCGCGGCGAGGCGCTGACCAGGGCGAACGGCACTCCGTGCCGATCCAGCGCGGTCAGCAGCCGCTCCGCGCCGGGCCGCAGCGGGGCCCCGGCCAGGATCCTCCGGTGGAAGGCGTCGGTGAGCGCGGTCGCGATCGCGCCGGGGGCCGTCTCCGCGCCGGAGACCCTGCTCAGATGAGCGGCCGTATCGGGCACGGCCCGGCCGACGACCTCGGGCGCGTCCGCCTCCGTCAGCCGGTGGCCGGCCGCCGCGGCGACCTCCTCGGCCGCCTCCCACCACAGCACCTCGGTGTCGACGAGGGTCCCGTCCATGTCGAACAGGACGGCCGCCGGCCTCACCTCGTCACCGGGACGACCAGGACCGGACGCCGCGCCAGTGAGACCCTCGCCCGTACGCCGGGGGCCAGCGCGCCCGCGTCCCGCGAGGCGAGGTCCGCCTTGACCGTGCCGCCGCCGTCCCGGTCGAGCAGCACCCGGGTGACCGAGCCGAGGAACGACGCGGAGACGACCGTAGCGTCGCCCTCGGCGTCCGGTGCGACGGTGACGTTCTCGGGCCGTACGAGGACCTCGACCTCGCCCGTGCCGGCCGGGATCTCCCCGTCGACCGGGAGGGAGACGCCCGCGACCTCCACCAGCGAGGAGCCGGTCATCCGGCCGGGCAGCCGGTTCATCGTGCCGACGAACTCGGCGACGAACGCCGTCGCGGGCCGTTCGTACAGCTCGGCGGGGGCCGCGCACTGTTCGAGCCGCCCCGCGTTCAGGACGGCGACGCGGTCCGCCATGGACAGGGCCTCCTCCTGGTCGTGGGTGACGAAGATGGTGGTGATGCCGAGGGTGAGCTGAAGGCGGCGGATCTCCTCCCGGAGGCTGAGCCGCACCTTGGCGTCCAGCGCGGAGAGCGGCTCGTCCAGGAGCAGCACCCGCGGCTCCAGCGCCAGCGCGCGGGCGAGCGCCACGCGCTGCTGCTGGCCGCCCGACATCTGATGGGGGTAGCGGGAGCCGTGCTCGGGCAGGCCGACCAGGGCGAGCAGTTCGGCGGCCCGCGCCACGCGCCGCGCGGCCGGAACCTTCCGTACCCGCATCCCGAAAGCGACGTTGTCGCGGGCGGTGAGATTGGGGAAGAGGCTGTACGACTGGAAGACCATGCCCGCGTCACGGCGGTTGGCCGGCACGCGGGTGATGTCCTCCCCGTCGACCAGGACTTCGCCCGCGTCGGGGTGCTCGAATCCGGCGACCACGCGCAGGGCGGTGGTCTTGCCGCAGCCCGACGGGCCCAGCAGAGCGAGCAGTTCGCCCGGCTCCGCGGTGAGGTCCAGCCCGTCGAGGGCGACGGTGTCGCCGAAGGCGCGGCGCAGCCCGCGGAACTCGACGCGCGCGCCCTCCTCGCCCGGAATCGCCGGAGCGGCGGGACGGTCCGCCGTCCGCCGTGCCTTGCGGGTCTTGGGGGCCATGGCCGTGGACATCAGGACTCCTTGCCGGAGACGGAGGGGGCTCTGCCCGCGCGGGACAGCAGGAGGAGCAGCGCCCAGGTGATCAGCAGGCTGAGGATGGAGACGGCGACCGACATCCGGGCCTGCGATCCGGAGACGCTGACGATCCACACCGCGAAGGGCTGGAACCCGGAGAGCGCGGCGATGGTGAACTCGCCGAGCACCAGGGCCAGGGTGAGGAACGCGGCCCCGGCGATCGAGGTCCGCAGATTGGGCAGCAGGACCCGTCCGATGACGTACGGCCAGCTCGCACCGCAGTTGCGGGCGGCCTCGGACAGCGTCGGCACGTCGATGGCGCGCAGGCCCGCGTCCAGTGAGCGGTAGACGAACGGGAGCGCCAGCACGGTGTAGGCGAAGACGAGGACGAGCGGAAAGCTCTCGTTCTGGATCGCCAGGAACGTCCGGTACAGCGGGGTGCGGGACAGGTGCTCCGGTCCCCAGCGCAGTACCGTGCTGATGCCGGTGACCAGGGCGATGGGCGGTACGACGAGCGGCAGCATGCACACCACCTCGACCACGGACCGCAGCCGGGGCGCGCCGAGGCGCACGGCGACCAGCGCGGGGACCGCGAGGAGCAGGACGAGCCCGATGGTGGCGGCGGCGAGGCCGAGGGAGAGCAGCAGGCTGTCGAGGAAGCCCTCGGCGCCGAGGATTTCGGTGTACGCCTCGAAGGAGAGGCCCTGGCCGGGTGTGTGCACGGTGAAGACGAACGACGCGAGGAGCGGGACGAGGAAGTACAGCCCGGCGAGAGTGAGCACGAGCCCGCGCCAGACGCGTACTCGTGAGCGTGCCCCGGCCGGTGGGGCGGACCCGACGGCCGGTGATCCCGCCGGGGCCCCTCTCAGGGAGTCCGTCGGGGAGTCCGTCGGGGAGTCCGTCGGGGCATCGGTCAGCGCAGCCATCGGGCACTCCGTCGCTGAAGGGGCAGATAGACGGCCATGACCAGTCCGGCGATCATGATCATGTCGAGGCCGAGGGCGAGGGCGACGTTCTCCTGGCCGACCAACACATTGCCCGCGAGCGCGTCGGCGATCTTCAGGGTGACCAGCGGTACGGAGCCGCCGACCAGGGCGGCGGCGGTGGCGTGGGCGGCGAAGGCGCTGCCGAAGAGAAGCACGAACCCGCCGAGGAGCGAGGGCGCGAGGACGGGCAGCCCGACGAAGCGCCAGTACTGCCGGACGCCGGCCCCGGTGTTCTGCGCGGCCTCCCGCCACTGGGGCCGCAGTCCGTCGAGCGCCGGGACGATCGTGATCACCATCAGCGGGGTGAGGAAGTACAGATAGACGACGGTGAGCCCGGTGAAGGAGTACAGATTCCAGCCGAGGCTCTCCAGATCGGCGAGCCGGGTCAGTACGCCGGAGATGCCCGCGGTCGCGATGAACGCGAACGCCAGCGGCACTCCGCCGAAGTTGGCGAGCACCCCGGACGCGGTGAGCGTGGCGTCGCGCAGCCACCGCACCCGCGAGGTGACGACGGCCTGCGCGATGAGCAGCCCGGCGAGGGAGCCGATGAGCGCGGTGAGGGCGGCGAGCCGGACACTGCCGACGAGGGAGCCCAGATAGGGGCCCTGGAGCGAGCGCTGGACGTGCGCGCCGGTCAGGCCGCCGGAGTCGGTCACCGCGCCGTGGACCAGGGCTCCGAGCGGGAGGCCGAAGCACAGTCCCGCGAAGAGGAGGAGCGGGAGGGCCGCGAGCCAGGTCCGTGACCGCGACCCGCGGCGCGCTCCGGCCGCCCGAACGGACAGTGCCATCAGGAGAGTGCCTTGTCCCAGTTCTGCGCGAGGGTCTCCTTGGCCTGGTCCATCTCGGCGTCGGACGGGAACGCCGGGGTTCCCTCGACCTTGGGGAGCTTGGTGACGAACTCCTTGTCGACCGTGCCCTCCTCGGTCATGACGGGCAGCAGCACGGGCCGGGCGTAGCCCTTGAGCCAGAGGTTCTGGCCCTCGGGGCTGTAGAGGAACTCCATCCACAGCCGGGCGGCGGCCGGGTGCGGCGCGTCCTTGTTGATGGCCTGCGAGTAGTACTGGGCGTAGACGCCGTCGCTGGGGATGGCGACCTTCCAGTCGACGCCCTTCCCGCGGAACTCGTCCGCGTAACCGGCGTTGAGGTAGTCCCAGTCGATGGAGATGGGCGTCTCGCCCTTCTCGACCGTGGCCGGGGTGGACTCGACCGGGATGAAGTTGCCGGACTTGCGCAGCTTGGCGAAGTAGTCGATGCCCGGCTGGACGTCGCCGAACGAGCCGCCGTTGGCGAGCGCCGCCGCGTACACGCCGCCGAAGGCGGAACCGGACTTGGTGGGGTTGCCGTTGAGGGCGACCTTGCCCTTGTACTCGGGCTTGAGCAGATCGGCGAAGGTCTGGGGGCAGGTCTTGATCCGCTTGGCGTCGCAGCCGATGGAGACATAGCCGCCGTAGTCGTTGAACCAGGTGCCCTTCGGGTCCTTCTGATCCGCGGGGATCTTGTCGAACGCCTCGACCTTGTACGGGGCGAAGAGCCCTTCGGCCGCGCCGCTGCGGGCGAAGGCGATACCGAGGTCGAGGGTGTCGGGGGCGCGCTTCTGGCCCTTGCGGGCCTTCACGGCGGCGATCTCGTCGGCGCTGGAGGCGTCGGGGTTCTCGTTGTTGATCTTGATCTTGTACTTGGCCTGGAACGCCTCGATGATCTCGCCGTAGTTCGCCCAGTCGGTCGGCACGGCGATGATGTTCAGCTCCCCCTCCTTCTCGGCGGCCTCGACGAGTCCTTCCATCCCGCCGAAGTCGGCGGCGGAGGTGCTGGAGACCGCCGCCACCTTGGCGTCGCTCGTGGTCTCGGCCTCGGGGGCGGCGCCACAGGCCGTGAGGGAGGTGAGCGCGACGGCGCCGAGCAGGGCGGTCGCGCCGAAGCGGGAAGGTATGGACACGGTCTCTCCCGGAGACGAGGGTGCGAGCGGTCGGAGCACTTGTCTGGACAAGCCGAGTTCAGTTCGCCCGTTCGAACTTTCCTGACCGTGAACACCGCATGGCCGGAGCGGATCCTTCGCCGGAAGAGCTGAATGCCCCTTTCTCCCGATTGACTCCGCTTACGTCGGCGCTTGGCCGTGGCCCTTCGGGGCCTGTCGGACGGATCCTCGGGGTCCTGCCGGATCGCCCCGTGGAAGCCTTGCCGGAGGGATCGGGCCGGATCGGCGGGCAGGCTCCGGCGCGCCGACCGGCCGGACGTCCGGCGCGGGAGTCCGGCACGGGAGTCCGCCGCCTCGGCGGCACCCGTCGGGCACCGCGGCGGACCCCCGATCGAGTGAACGGACGACCGGCGCACGGCGCGTCGCGTGACGCCCGGCATGAACGACTCCACGGCGACGGCCCCCTCGCCCGGCCGCGCGGTCGGGCCCGCACGGGATGTGTCCGAGCTCCGGCCCACGGCTCGGCGGCCCGCCCCGCCCGGACGGCCCACGGTCCCGGAAGGCGCTCCTCGCCGCCGCCCCACGGGGAGCCACAGGCTCGGCCGGGCACTCCCGCACCGCCGCATGCGTATGGGGAACCGATAAAACGCCCGGAGAAATCATCCATCTGCCACACACGGTCATCCGGATGCCGCGCATCCGGAGCAATGCTCCCGGCGTTGGATGGAATATGACTAATGCACATGCGCGGACGGTGTCCGCGAGCGGCACGATCTCCGCCGACCGTCGCGGCGGCACCCCCGTGACCCGGCTGGGCGAGTGGACCTTCACACCGGCCTCGGCCTCCTTCGGCCCAAGGCCGGGAGCCCTCCTCCAGCAGGATGGCATGCGCGTCGACCTACGGTACTCGTCCTGCGCCCTGGAGGAGTTCGTGACGGCGATGGCCCGCATCCAGACCGAGTTCTCGCGTCTCGCGGACACGGCGGAACGGCACCCGGGATTCCGGGGCGAGCAGATCAGGCCGAGCCTCCATGTATGACCCGCACGGCTGGCAGAGCGGCCCCGGGCCGACGGACCCGAGCACCTCCGCCCTCTGGGCGGACCCGGAGCCCGTATTCCCACAGGGCTCGATCCCCCGGCAGCCGTTACCCCCGCTCAGCCCTCTGGACCCGTACTGGGATCCGGCGGAGGAACTGGCCTACCTCCTGCAGGACTCCCTGATGAGGGCGCCGGAGCGGCCCGCCGCTCCCCCCGCTCCCCCTGATCCGCCGGACACGGCGCCCACCGTCGACGACTCGCTCGAGGACCCGTCGCGTACCACCGTCGAACTGCCGGCGCTGCACCGCCCGAGACGGTCCGGACACCGCCGCACACCCTCGCGAAAACCCGCGATGAAGCCACTGCAGACGATCAGCTTCCTCATCGCCGCGGTCGCCGCCGTCATCGTCTCCATGGTCAGCGTCTTCGGCGGCATGGTCACCTACGACCCCCTCCGCCACATCGCCGCACCGCGCACCGCCGCCGACGCCGTCGCCTGGTGGCCCCTGCTGGTCTACGGCCCCTGGCTGGTCGCCTCCCTCTCCGTCCTGCGCGCGGCGCTCCACCAGCGCCGCGCGGTGCACTCCTGGTCCGTCGTCCTGCTCTTCTCGGCCGTCTCGGTACTCCTGTGCGTCGCCCAGGCCCCCGGCACGCACCTCGACGCGGCCATCGCCGCGCTGCCCTCCATCGCCGCGCTGGCCTGTTTCCAGCAACTCATCCGCCAGATCACCCTGACCCGGCCCCCGCGCCAGCCCACCCCCCGCCACCGCACCTCCGCGTCCCCCACGGCCGCGTCCGGCCGGAAGAAACAGAGCAGAACGCAGCCGAAGTGATCCGCGGGGGCGGGCGGCACGGAACCCGGCCGGGCCACCCGCCCCCGCACGAAGGGCGCGCGGACGACCGACGAGATCCATCAGAAGCGACCTCAGCCCCCGGACGTGTCCAGCTCCGCGTCCGCGCCGACCCCGGCGCAGTCGTACGGGTCCTTGAGCCAGCCGTCCGGAAGGACGACCCTGTTGTTGCCCGACGTACGGCCACGGGGCCCGTCCGCGCCCACCGGCCAGGGCTGGTCCAGCTCCAGCAGACCGAGTTGTTCGTCCAGCTCCGCCAGGGACGAGGTGACCGCCAGCCGCTTGCGCATCTCGGAGCCGACGGAGAAGCCCTTGAGGTACCAGGCGACGTGCTTGCGGAAGTCGATGACACCGCGCGACTCGTCGCCGATCCACTCACCGAGCAGTTCCGCGTGCCGCCGCATGACCGCCGCGACCTGCCGCAGGGTCGGCGCGAAGGCGTCCCCCGTCCCCTCGAACGCCGCGACCAGATCACCGAAGAGCCAGGGCCGCCCCAGACAGCCGCGCCCCACGACCACTCCGTCGCAGCCGGTCTCCCGGATCATCCGAAGGGCGTCGTCAGCGGACCAGATGTCGCCGTTGCCGAGGACGGGGATCTCGGGGACGTGCTCCTTCAGCCGGGCGATCGCGTCCCAGTCGGCCGTGCCGCCGTAGTGCTGCGCCGCCGTCCGGCCGTGGAGGGCGATCGCCGTCACACCCTCCTCGGCCGCGATCCGGCCCGCGTCGAGATAGGTGATGTGATCGTCGTCGATGCCCTTGCGCATCTTCATGGTGACCGGCAGCGCGCCCGCGTTGGTCACCGCCTCGTGGAGGATCGCCCGCAGCAGCGGCCGCTTGTACGGGAGGGCGGAGCCACCGCCCTTCCGGGTCACCTTCGGGACCGGGCAGCCGAAGTTCAGGTCGATGTGATCGGCGAGGTCCTCGTCCACGATCATGCGGACCGCCTTGCCGACGGTCACCGGGTCGACTCCGTACAGCTGGATCGAGCGGGGCGTCTCGGCCGCGTCGAAGTGGATGAGCTGCATCGTCTTCTCATTGCGCTCGACCAGCGCCCGCGTCGTGATCATCTCGCTCACGAAGAGCCCCTTGCCGGCGGCGGCCGACCCCTCCGCGGGGCGGCTCCCGTCACTCCCGGCACCGCCGAAGCTCCCGATGCCCCCGGCGGCCCCGGCGCCCCCGAAGCTCCCGGTGCCCTCCGCGAATTCGCGGCAGAGCGTGCGGAACGGCGCGTTCGTGATGCCTGCCATCGGCGCGAGCACCACCGGCGGGCGCACGGCGTGCGGGCCGATGGAGAGCGTCGAGGCGGCGGACGGGGCGAGCGTGGTCATGGACCCATTGTCACGTATGGCGGCATGACCCCTGCGTCGCGCGGGCAGTTTGACTGGTTGGCCGTACTGTCCACGCATGGCCGAGCTCTCTCCCCGACGGCGGATGCTCGTGCTGGCGATCTGCTGTATGAGCCTGCTGATCGTCAGCCTCGACAACACCATTCTCAATGTGGCGCTGCCCTCCATGGGCCGGGAGCTGAACGCCTCCGTCACCGGACTGCAGTGGACGATCGACGCGTACACCCTCGTCCTCGCCTCCCTCCTGATGCTCGCCGGTTCCACGGCGGACCGGATCGGCAGACGCAAGGTGTTCCTGGCCGGGCTGGCGGTGTTCACCCTCGGCTCCCTGCTCTGCTCCCTCGCGCCCACGCTGGAGCTGCTGGTCGTCTTCCGGATGGTCCAGGCCGTCGGCGGCTCCATGCTCAATCCCGTCGCGATGTCGATCATCGCCAACACCTTCACCGACCCCGCCGAGCGTGCCCGCGCGATCGGGGTGTGGGGCGGTGTCGTGGGGATCTCCATGGCCGCGGGACCGCTCGTCGGCGGACTGCTCGTGGACTCGGTCGGCTGGCGGTCCATCTTCTGGGTCAATCTGCCGGTGGGACTCGCCGCGCTGGCGCTGACCTGGCGGTACGTTCCGGAGTCGCGCGCCCCGAGACCCCGGCGGGCCGACCCCGTGGGCCAGCTCCTGATCATGGCGCTGCTCGGCTCGCTCACCTACGCGATCATCGAGACGGAGCTGGTCTTCACCCTGATCGCGGTGTTCGCCCTGGTGGGAGTGGTGCTGTACGAGCCGAGGCGGCGCGAGCCCCTGATCGATCTCCGGTTCTTCCGGAGCGTGCCCTTCAGCGGGGCGACGGTGATCGCGGTGTCGGCGTTCGCCGCGCTCGGCGGATTCCTCTTCCTCAATACGCTCTATCTCCAGGACGCCCGCGGCCTGTCGGCCCTGCACGCCGGGCTCTACATGCTGCCGATGGCGGGGATGACGTTCATCAGCGCGCCCCTGTCGGGGCGACTGGTCGGCAGCCGGGGCCCGCGGCTGCCGCTGCTCATCGCCGGGACGACGATGGCGGCGTGCGGGGTGATGTTCGCGGCGTTCGAGGCGGAGTCGTCGAACGTGGCGCTCTTCACCGGCTACGTCCTGTTCGGCATCGGCTTCGGCATGGTGAACACGCCCATCACCAATACGGCGGTCTCCGGCATGCCCCGCGCCCAGGCGGGGGTCGCGGCGGCCGTCGCCTCCACGAGCCGGCAGGTCGGACAGACCCTCGGCGTCGCGGTCATCGGCGCGGTCCTCGCGGCCGGCGTCACGCTGGGGGCCGCGTCCGCCCCCGACTTCGTCGAGGCGAGCCGCCCGGCGTGGTGGATCATCGCGGGCTGCGGACTGTCCATCCTGGTGGTCGGGGCGCTGACGAGCGGCCCCTGGGCCCAGTCGACGGCCCTGCGGTGCGCAAAGCGGCTGGAGGAGCCGGACGGGCGAGAGCCGGTCCCGGACTGTGGCAGCCGCCCCTGACGGGGGGCACGGGGCCGAGGAGCGGCAACCCGGAGAACTGGTGTACTGGTGCACCGCTCGGCCCGTTCATCGCGCGAGCCCCGGACCGCCCTGCTACAGGCGGTCCGGGGCTCGGCGTCCGGCTGGTCGCTCGCCGGCCGGTGCTCGCCCGACCGGGGCGCGCGTCAGCCGGTCAGCGGGTCAGTCGCTCTGGGACGACGGCGCCTGGGCGCCGCCCTGCGCGCGCTCGCGCATCTTGCGCAGCAGCTCCGCCTTCTGGTCGGCGGCGGCCTTCCGGTCGGCGTTGCGCGCCGGTCCGTTGCCCTGCTGGTCGGCGCGGGACAGCTTCTTGCGCTGTCCGCCCACGCCGAGGAGGTTGTTACGGCTCTTGGCCACGGGGTTCTCCCATCGTGGTGAGAAGTGACTGCGGAATCGTCAGATGGGGGCGGATGTCATCCGCCGCGCTCTCACTCGTAAATCTGGAAGAACGAGTACATGGGGTGGACGTTACCCCGAACGCGTGCCCGTGACACACGATTTTTCCGCCCCGACCCGTGTGACGTGGGCTGATCGCCCGTCCTCGCTTCAGACGCCGGGGTTCGGGTCCACCGTGGCCGGATGCGCCTGTCGCCGAGGGCGGGACGGGTGCGAGACCCGTCAAGACGGCCGGAGGCCGGCCGGGCTCCCATGCCCGGCCGGCCTCCACACATCCGTACAGCCGATGATCCGTACAGCCGGTGATCCGTGCGCACCGCGATGTGCGTACGCCCGCGGGCCACCGCACCGCCCGTTGCGAACGACGGACCGGTGTCAGCAGCCGAGGAGACGGCCGCCGAGGTACGCCTGGATCTGGTCCAGCGAGACGCGCTCCTGCTTCATGGTGTCGCGCTCGCGCACGGTCACCGCGTTGTCGTCGAGGGTGTCGAAGTCGACGGTGACGCAGAACGGGGTGCCGATCTCGTCCTGGCGGCGGTAGCGGCGGCCGATCGCGCCCGCGTCGTCGAACTCGATGTTCCAGTTCTGGCGCAGGTCCGCGGCGAGCCCCTTGGCCTTCGGCGAGAGCTGCGGGTTGCGGGAGAGCGGCAGCACGGCGACCTTGACCGGCGCGAGGCGCGGGTCGAGCCGCATCACCGTGCGCTTCTCCATGACGCCCTTGGCGTTGGGGGCCTCGTCCTCGTTGTACGCGTCGAGGAGGAAGGCCAGCATCGCGCGGCCGACACCGGCCGCGGGCTCGATGACGTACGGGGTCCAGCGCTCGCCGGCCTCCTGGTCGAAGTACGACAGGTCGTGGCCGGACGCCTTGGAGTGCGCCGAGAGGTCGAAGTCGGTGCGGTTGGCGACGCCCTCCAGCTCACCCCACTCGCTGCCGCCGAACTGGAAGCGGTACTCGATGTCGGCGGTGCGCTTGGAGTAGTGGGAGAGCTTCTCCTTCGGGTGGTCGTACCAGCGCATGTTCTCCTCGCGCAGGCCGAGGCCGGTGTACCACTCCCAGCGCTGGTCCATCCAGTACTGCTGCCACTGCTCGTCCTCGCCGGGCTTGACGAAGAACTCCATCTCCATCTGCTCGAACTCGCGGGTCCGGAAGATGAAGTTGCCGGGCGTGATCTCGTTGCGGAACGACTTGCCCATCTGCGCGATGCCGAACGGCGGCTTCTTGCGCGAGGTCTGCTGCACCTGGGCGAAGTTGGTGAAGATGCCCTGTGCGGTCTCGGGCCGCAGATACGCGACGGAGCCGGAGTCCTGGGTGGGGCCGAGGTGGGTGGCGAGCAGCCCGGAGAACTGCTTGGGGTCGGTGAAGGCGCCCTTGTTGCCGCAGTTGGGGCAGTTGATGTCCGCCAGGCCGTTCTCGGGGGACCGGCCGCCGTGCTTGTCCTCGTACGCCTCGATGAGGTGGTCGGCGCGGTAGCGCTTGTGACAGGAGGTGCACTCGGTCAGCGGGTCGGAGAAGGTGGCGACGTGGCCGGACGCCTCCCAGACCTCGGTGGCCAGGATGACCGACGAGTCGATGCCGACGACGTCCTCACGCGAGGTGACCATGTACCGCCACCACTGACGCTTCAGGTTCTCCTTCAGCTCGACGCCCAGCGGTCCGTAGTCCCAGGCGGCGCGCTGACCACCGTAGATCTCGCTGCAGGGGTAGACGAAGCCACGGCGCTTGCTCAGGTTGACGATCGTATCGATCTTGTCGGCGGCCACGGTGCTCTCTTCATTGACGACGACGGCTTAAGGCGAATGCTTCAGATTACCGGCGGGCGCACCCCCTGGATCAAATCGGTGGCCGTCCCGGTGGGCGCGAGCGCCGAGGAGAGCCGCCCATCCCCTCTTGTTGACAATCGTTTCCACTTTTGTTGAAAATGACTGTCATGAACGTACGCCGCCTCATACGTCCCGCCACCGCCGCAGGAGCCATGGCTCTCAGCCTGGTCGCCGCCTCCGCCTGCTCCAGCTCCTCGGCGGCGGACGGCAAGGAGGACGGCAAGCTGAAGGTGGTGGCGTCGTTCTATCCCATGCAGTTCCTCGCCGAGCGAATAGGCGGCGAGCATGTCGCTGTCTCCACTCTGACCAAGCCGGGTGTCGAGCCGCACGATCTCGATCTGAAGCCGCGCCAGACCGCCGAGCTGGGCGAGGCGGGGTACATCCTCTATCTCAAGGGCATCCAGCCCGCCGTGGACAAGGCCGTCGAGCAGTCCGGGGTGAAGCACCGCACCGACGCGGCGACCCTCGCCGAGGCGCTGCCCCATCCCGCCGACGGCGGCGAGGGCGGGGCCCGACAGGACGACCACGGTGACCACGACGGCCACGACCACGGCGACGAGGCCGGCGATCCGCATCTGTGGCTCGACCCCGTGAAGTACGCGGAGGTCGCCAAGGGCGTCTCCAAGGCCCTCGGCAAGGCCGACCCGGAGAACGCCGACGCGTACCGGAAGAACGGCGACGCACTGGTCGCCGAGCTGGGCAAACTGAACACCGCGTACGAGCAGGGCCTGAAGAACACGGCCACGAAGACCTTCATCACCACCCACGCCGCCTTCGGCCATCTCGCCGAGCGGTACGGCCTGGACCAGGAGTCGATCGCGGGCGTCAGCCCCGAGGCCGAGCCCAGCCCCGCCCGTATCAAGGAACTCCAGTCCATCGCCGCCAAGGAGAAGGTGACCACCGTCTTCTTCGAGACGCTCGCCAGCGACCGGACCGCCAGGACCCTCGCGAAGGACACCGGGCTGAAGACGGCGGTCCTGGACCCGCTCGAAGGCATCACGGACAAGTCCAAGGGCCGCGACTACCTCGAGGTCATGGAGTCCAACCTCGCGGCACTCCAGAGCGCGCTGGGGGCGAAGTGAACGGTCCGGCCAAGGACGGCTCCGCCACCGCCGCCACCGGTTCCACGGCGGCCGGATCCGGGGCCGGCGGCTCCGCCGGGAGCGAAGCCGTCGTATCCGTGCGAGGCGCCCGCGCCACGCTGGGCTCCCGGCCCGTGCTGCGGGGCATCGACCTGACCGTGGAGCGCGGCGAGGTCGTCGCGCTGCTGGGCGCGAACGGGTCGGGCAAGTCGACGGCCGTACGGTCCGTGATCGGCCAGGTGCCCCTCACGGGGGGCCGGGTCGAGCTGTTCGGCACCGAGCTGCGCCGCTTCCGCCACTGGTCGCGGGTCGGCTATGTGCCGCAGCGCACCACCGCCGCGAGCGGAGTGCCGGCGACCGTGCGGGAGGTGGTCTCCTCGGGTCGGCTCTCCCGTGCCCGGCTGGGCAGGTTCTCGCGGGCCGACCGGGCGGCCGTGGACCACGCCATCGGACTCGTCGGGCTCTCCGACCGCGCCAAGGACTCCGTGAGCGCGCTCTCCGGCGGCCAGCACCAGAGGGTGCTGATCGCCCGCGCCCTCGCCTCCGGGCCCGAGCTGCTGATCATGGACGAGCCCATGGCCGGCGTCGACCTCGCCGCCCAGGGAGTCCTCGCGGAGACCCTGCGCGAGCAGGTGGCGGCCGGTACGACCGTGCTGCTGGTCCTCCATGAGCTGGGCGCGATCGAGCCGCTGATCGACAGGGCGGTGGTTCTCCGCGACGGCTGCGTGGTCCACGACGGCCCGCCGCCGAAGGCCATGGGCCAGCACGCGCTCCCCGGCCACGACCACGTACATCCACACGCGGCCGACCAGCCGCTCCGCACGGGACTGCTGACCTGATCATGGAAATTCTGGAGACCGCCTTCATGCAGCGGGCGCTGCTCGCGGCCGTCCTGGTCGGCCTCACCGCACCCGCCGTCGGCGTGTATCTCGTCCAGCGGCGGCAGGCGCTGATGGGCGACGGCATCGGCCATGTCGCCATGACGGGTGTCGGCCTCGGCTTTCTGCTCTCCACCAACCCGATCTGGATGGCGACCATCGTCTCGGTCGCCGGCGCGGTCACGATGGAGCTGATCAGGGCGTACGGGAAGACCCGCGGCGACATCGCGCTGGCGATGCTCTTCTACGGCGGCATGGCGGGCGGTGTGCTGCTGATCAATGTCTCGGACACCGGGTCGACGGCCGATCTCAGCTCCTTCCTCTTCGGCTCGCTCTCCACGGTCTCGGACTCGGATCTGATCGCGATCACCCTGCTCGCCGCGTTCGTGATGCTGGTCTCGCTCGGGCTGCGGCGGCAGTTGTTCGCGGTCAGCCAGGACGAGGAGTTCGCGCGGGTGACCGGCCTTCCCGTGCGGGCCCTGAATCTGCTGATCGCGGTCACCGCGGCGGTGACCGTCTCCGTCGCGATGCGGGTGGTGGGGCTGCTGCTGGTGAGCGCGCTGATGGTGGTCCCCGTGGCGGCGGCCCAGCAGCTCACCCGCTCCTTCCGGGCGACGTTCGCGCTGGCCGTGTCGATCGGCGTCGCGGTGGCGCTGGCGGGCACGACCACCTCGTACTACCAGGACGTGCCGCCGGGCGCGACGATCGTCCTGCTCGCGATCGCGGTCTTCGTCGCCCTGACCGCGCTGGCCACTCCCCTGGCCAGGCGGCGGGCGAGGGAGGCCGACACGGGCGGGGCCGCCGACTGCGCCTCCGGGACGCCGCAGGGCCGCGGGCAGGGCGACGACGTCAAGGTCTGACCGGACTGGCCGGACTGGAGCCCCCGGCGCGCACGGCCCCGCACGGCCCCGGTCAGGACGTACGTGTACGTCTACCGACGATCCGGGCGGCGCACTCCGTCCCGGTCAACGGCGCTGCGGCACAAGGACCGGCCCCGGACCAGGGCTGTCGCGCACAAGGACCGGCCCCACCCGTTCCGACTGACCCGCACCTCACACCGAGCCTGGCAGAATTACAGCGACAGGCGAGTGCGGCGAAGCGAGGAGGCCATGGTGGCGACGGCGCCAAGCAGCGGTAACACTGCCCCGGTGCGGGGCCGGTCGACCCGGCAGCGGGCCGCGGTGGCGGCGGCGCTGAACGAGGTCGACGAGTTCCGGAGCGCGCAGGAGCTGCACGACATGCTCAAGCACCGCGGGGACTCGGTGGGGCTCACCACCGTCTACCGCACCCTCCAGTCGCTCGCGGACGCGGGCGAGGTGGACGTGCTGCGCACGAGCGACGGCGAGTCCGTCTACCGCCGTTGCTCGACCGACGACCACCACCACCATCTGGTCTGCCGCGTCTGCGGCAAGGCGGTCGAGGTCGAGGGCCCGGCGGTGGAGACCTGGGCGGAGACGATCGCCGCGCAGCACGGCTATGTGAACGTGGCCCACACCGTGGAGATCTTCGGCACCTGCGCGGAGTGCGCGGCGGCGACCAAGACGGCCAAGGCGACCAAGGCGTAGACCGAGACGCAGGCCGGGGGCCGGGAGCCGCCCGGGGTACGGCGACGATATGCGCCCTGGAGCGTTCCGGAGCCGCCCCGGAGCGGTCAGATCCGCTCCAGACGCTCGTCCAGGACGCCCCGCAGACGGTCCCTCTCCGCGGGCTCCTGTATGCCCCGCTTGGGCAGGATGACGAGCCCGGCCGCGGAGGGCTTCCGGCTGAGCAGGACGAACAGTTCGGCGGTCTCGGCGTAGCGCTCGACGGCGGGCCAGGCCACGGCCTGCGCGTACACCTGGGACGTCATACGGATCCCCGATCCGTCCACCACGGTGTGGAACGCGCCGAGCGGCCCCCACAGCTTCATGCCCTGTCCGGCCAGCATCCGAGGCGTGAACACCAGCAGCACGCCGAGGTACACCCCGAAAATCGCCAGCGAGGCGAAGACGCCGTCGTTCACGGAGCCGGTGTCGAGCAGCCTCACGACGGCCACGCCGGCGCAGACGATCAGCGCGGCGGCGGTCGCCGCGAACTGTCCGCGCCCGGCGCTCGTCCTCCACCGCTGCAGCTTGACCGCGGTCATGATGTCCCTGGCCGCCGGCCGGTACACCAGCGCGACAGCCGTGTCGGTCGTTCTCTCCCCACCCATGCAGCGCAGCGTATCCGCAGGGTCAGACAGTGCCCTGCCCCGGCACCTCGTTCGGCTGGGCGCCGCCGAAGCGGCGGTCGCGCCGGGCGTACTCCAGACAGGCCCGCCACAGATCGCGGCGGTCGAAGTCCGGCCACAGCACGTCCTGGAAGACCATCTCGGCGTAAGCGCTCTGCCAGATCAGATAGTTGGAGGTGCGCTGCTCACCGCTGGGGCGCAGGAAGAGGTCCACATCCGGCATATCCGGGTAGTACAGGTACTTCCTTATCGTCTTCTCGTTCACCTTGGCCGGGTCGAGCCTGCCCGCCGCGACTTCCTGCGCGATCTTCTGCGCGGCGTCGGCGACTTCGGCCCGCCCGCCGTAGTTGACGCAGAAGTAGAGCGTCATGGCGTCGTTCGCCTTGGTCTGCTCCTGGGCGACCTGAAGCTCCTGTACGACCGACTTCCACATCTTCGGCATACGGCCGACCCAGCGGATACGGATGCCGAGTTCGTCCATCTCGTCACGGCGGCGGCGGATGACGTCCCGGTTGAAGTTCATCAGGAAGCGGACTTCCTCGGGCGAGCGCTTCCAGTTCTCGGTGGAGAACGCGTACAGCGAGAGGTTCTTGACTCCCAGTTCCAGACAGCCCTTGAGCACATCGAGCACGACGCCCTCGCCGACCTTGTGGCCCTCGGTGCGGGGCAGACCGCGCTCCTTGGCCCAGCGGCCGTTGCCGTCCATCACGCACGCCACATGGTTGGGGACCAGTTCGCCGGGGATCCTCGGCGGCCGCGCGCCGGAGGGGTGCGGCTCGGGGACCTTGTACTCGCGGCGGGACCGGCCCAGGATTCCGCGTCGTGCCATGCGGTTCACATCTCCTATGTTCGGCTTCTGCTGTACTGCTGCTACTTCTCGACGTACCGGAGGGAGCGCAGCCCGCGCTCCAGATGCCAGTGCAGATAGGCGGAGACCAGCCCGCTGCCCTCCCTGACGTGCCGCGCCTCGCATTTCTCCGCCGCCGGCCAGTCGCCGGTCAGCAGCGCGCTGAGCAGTCCGATGGCCTCAGCAGAGGGTACGACGCTCCCCGGCACCCGGCAGTCACCGCAGATGACGCCCCCCGCCGCGACGGAGAAGAAGCGGTTCGGGCCGTCGAGCCCGCATCGGGCGCAGTCCCCGAAGCTGGGGGCGTATCCGTTGACGGCGAGGGAGCGCAGCAGGAACGCGTCGAGGATGAGATGCGGGGCGTGCTCCCCGCGGGCGAGGGCCCGCAGTCCGCCCACGAGGAGGAGGTACTGCTGTACGGCGGGCTCGCCCTCGTGGTCGGTGAACCGCTCGGCGGTCTCCAGCATGGCGGTGCCGGCGGTGTACCGGGCGTACTCGCCGACGATCGCGGCACCGTACGGAGCGATGATCTCGCTCTGTGTGCAGAGCGGCAGCCCGCGGCCGATCAGCTCGCTCCCCCGCGCGAAGAACTGCACGTCCACATGGGAGAACGGCTCCAGACGCGCTCCGAACTTCGACTTGGTCCGCCGCACTCCCCGCGCGACGGCCCGCACCCGCCCGTGCCCGCGGGTGAGCAGCGTGATGATGCGATCGGCTTCGCCCAGTTTCTGGGTGCGGAGGACGATCCCATCGTCACGGAACAAACTCATGCGTTCATTGTCCCGTACGAAGAGCGCCGTCGTGCCACGGTCCGTCCCGTCGTGGGCGTTCGGCCCGCTCCGTCGCGGGGCCATGAAAAAGGCAACGGGGCGATGGACCGCTGTCGTCCGGTACGGCCGGCTCGCCGGGCCGGGCCGGCGGCCGTCGTCAGGACTCCCCCGGCACCACCAGGCCCGACTCGTACGCCAGGATCACCAGTTGGGCCCGGTCGCGGGCGCCGAGTTTGCCCATGATGCGGCTGACGTGGGTTTTCGCCGTCAGCGGGGACAGGCCGAGCGATGTGGCGATCTCCCTGTTGTTCAGGCCGCGGGCGACGAGGGCGAGTACCTGGCGTTCACGGTCGGTGAGGTCCTCGGGACCGGCGCGGAGGCCGGGGCCGGGGGCGCTGGGGGCGGTGAGGACGCGGGCGATCAGCCGGGCGGTGGGCCCCGGCGAGAGCAGGGCGTCGCCCGCGGCGACCGTGCGGATCGCGGTGAGGAGGTCCGCGGGGCGGGTGTCCTTCACCAGGAAGCCGGACGCGCCCGCGCGCAGCGCGTCGAGGACGTGGTCGTCGGTGTCGTACGTGGTGAGGACGAGGACCTTGACGCCCGCGAGGTCCTCGTCGGCGGCGATCAGGCGGGTCGCCTCGATGCCGTCGAGGTGGGGCATGCGGATGTCCATGACGACCACGTCCGCCCGCCGGGTGCGGGCGAGTTCGGCGGCCTCCGCTCCGTTGCCCGCCTGGCCGACGACCTCCATGTCGGGGGCCGATTCGATGAGCATCGCGAAGGAGGCCCGTACGAGGAGCTGATCGTCGGCGAGCAGTACGCGTACGGGGTCGGGGCAGCGGTCAGGGCCGGGGCTGGGGCTGGGGGTCATGGGAGGGTCTCCGGTTGGGTCAGCGGCAGGAAGGCGGCCACCCGGAATCCTCCGCCGGGACGCGGGCCGGTGATGAGGATGCCGCCGACGCTGCGGGCGCGTTCGCGCATGCCGACGATGCCGTAGCCGGCGGTGCTCCCTTCGGGCGCGGGGCCGTCGCCGTCGCCGTCGTCGGTGACCGTGACGCGGAGGTCACCGCCGTGGTCTTCGACGGTCACGGCAATACGTACGCCGGGGCCGGCGTGGCGTACGGCGTTGGTCAGGGACTCCTGGACGATGCGGTACGCGGCGACTTCGACGGCCGAGGGGAACCGGCGCTCGCCCGTGCGCAGGGTCAGTTCGCCGTGAGCGGCCCGTACCAGCTCGGGCAGGGCCGACAGATCGGGCAGCGGGCCGTCACAGCCGTCGGGGGCGTCGGTCCGCAGGACGGTGAGGGTGGTGCGCAGTTCGCCGCGGGCCGTGCGGCAGGTGTCGGCGATGTCGTCGAGCGCCTTGGCGATCGCGGCCCGGTCGAGGCGGTCGGGGTCGACGGTCAGCACATGGGAGGCGACGGAGGTCCGCACTCCGATGAGGGTGATGGAGTGGGCGAGGAGATCGTGCAGATCGCGGGCGATCCGGAGGCGCTCCTCGGCGACGCGGCGGGCGGCCTCCTCCTCGCGGGTGCGTTCGGCGTGTTCGGCGCGGGCCGTGACCGAGGCGATGTAGCGGCGGTAGATCCGCACGTCCACGCCGAAGATCAGGACCGCGATGATCCAGCCGGAGGTGCGCAGGACCTCCAGCCCCTGGTGGGCGCTGACGCTGAACATCACGCCCAGGGCGACGCCGATGACGACGGCGCCGATGAGGAGCGTGTGCAGCGGGCGGGCGATCGCGGCGACGGTGTAGAGCGCGACCATCGACGCGGGCACCGGCGCGGCATGGCTGTTGTCGAGTTCGTGGTAGGGGCCGGCGAACGCGAGGACGGCCAGCAGCACCAGATAGGGGTGGGACCGCCGCCAGACCAGGGGCACGACCGCGCCGGCCAGGAGCAGCCAGCCGAGGGCGTCCGGCCGCCGCCCGTCGTCGGCGAACAGGGCGAGGAGCGCGGAAACCACGGCGAGGCCCGCCGTGATGATCGCGTCGTTGCGTGTGCGGTGCGGGGCGGTGAGGGGGGCACGGCTGACCGCCGTGAGGACACGGTCCCCGAGCCGGGGTTCACGCGGGTGCGGGCGCGCTCCTGGTGTGTGCACGGTCTCCATCCTCCGGTACGGGTCCGGACGCCTCCCGGAAGCCCCCTGGGGTCCGAAGGGGCCAGGGGGCGGCGGGGGTTGTGAGGTGGGGGCGGGCTCAGGCTCTCAGGCCCGCGCGTCGTCCCACCTCGGCATGCCTCGTGTCAACTCACCTCACCTCGCCTCACGGGCGGGTCTCGGAGGCCGGTTCAGGGGTCGCATCAAGGGGTCGCATCAGGGGTCGGTGCCGGGTCGGCGGCGGGTTCGGTGGCACGTTCGGCGGCGGGCGCGGGTTTCCCTTCGCGCGCCGGGGCCGCCTTGGTGGTTCCCGGCCGGGACAGCTTCCCCGGCCACCACACCGCGCGGCCCAGCAGCACACTCGCCGACGTCACCAGGTACGTACGCACCAGGAACGTGTCCAGCAGCACGCCGACCGCCACCAGGAAGCCCAACTCGACCGTCACCACCAGCGGCAGGCTCATCAGGACGGCGAAGGTCGCCGCCAGGACGATGCCCGCGGAGGCGATCACCCCGCCCGTGGTCCGCAGCGCGGTCAGGGCCGCGGTCGACGGGTCCTTCCCCGACAGCGCCTCCTCGCGCATCCGGTGCATCAGGAAGATGCCGTAGTCGACGCCGAGCGCGACGAGGAAGACGAACGAGAAGAGCGGCAGGCTCGGGTCGGTCCCCTTGAATCCGAGGAGCGGTTCGAAGACCAGCCCTGCCAGGCCCCACACGGCACCCCACACGGCGACCACCGCGACCACGAGCATCAGCGAGGCGACGAGAGAGCGCAGCAGCACGAGCAGGATCAGCAGGACCGCCACGAGCACCAGCGGGATGACGATCATGCGGTCACGGGTGTTGGTGTCTTCGAGGTCGAGCTGCTGGGCACTGGGGCCGCCGACATACGCGCCGTCGAGTTCCGCCCGCAGCTCCTTGATCGTGGCGGTCTCGCCGGGCGACTCCGCCGCGTCCTTCGCGAAGACGGAGAGTTCGGTCCAGCCGTCGGCGCTCCGGCCGCGTTCGACGGCCGCGACGCCGTCCGCCGCACGGGCCTTCTCCAGCAGTTCGCCGGCCCGGTCGGCGGGCGCGACGACGCTGATCGGCTGGCTGCTCCGCTCGGGGTAGGCGTCGGCCAGCGTCCGCATCGCCGCTACCGAATCGGGCCGCTGGGTGAAGCTGTCCTCCTGCTTGAGCGCCCCCGGCAGATTGAACGCGCCGAGCGCCAGCGCCCCCAGCAGGAGGCCGCCGGTGACGAGGACGGCGACCGGCCTCTTTCCGGCGGATGAGCCCATGGAGGTGAACAGGGAGCGGCGCTGCCGGGGCCCGCTGCCGTACGCGGGGACCAGCGGCCAGAAGACCCGCCGCCCGAGCAGGACGAGGACGGCGGGCAGCAGCGTCGTCATCGCGGCGAGCGCGCACACGACGCCGACCGCGCCGACCGGGCCGAGTCCGCTGGCGCTGTTGAGGTCCGCGGCCAGCAGACAGAGCATCCCGGCCGCGACGGTCCCCGAGGAGGCGAGGACGGCCGGTCCGCAGCCCCGCAGGGCGGCGGACATCGCGTCGTACGCCGACGGATGGCGGCGCAGCTCCTCGCGGTAGCGGGCGACCAGCAGCAGGGCGTAGTCGGTGCCGGCGCCGAAGACGAGGACGGTCATGATCCCCGCGCTCTGGCTGGTGACGGTGAGGTCGAACGCCTGGACCAGCCCGTACATCACGGCCCGGCTGGTGAGGGCCGCGACCCCGACGCAGAACAGCGGCACCAGCCAGAGGAACGGGCTGCGGTAGGTGAGGATCAGCAGGACCGTGACCACCAGCACGGTCGCGATCATCAGCGTGCCGTCGATGGAGGAGAAGACCTCCTCCATATCGGTCTGGAGGGCGCTGGGCCCGCCGACGTCGACGGTCAGCCCGTTCCGGCCGCTCACGGAGTCCCGGATCTCCGCGACGAAGGCGTCGCGCGCCTTCTCGTCGTTGCCGGGCTCCGTGGTGACGAGCGGGACCATCAGGGTCGTGCCGTCCTTCGACGGCACGGCCGTCGGCGGGGCGAGGAGTTCGTGCGCGGCGGCGATGTCGGCGGCCTGCCGGTCCACGGAGGTCCGGTCGGCGTCGGTGAGCCCTCCGTCGCGGTGGTAGACGAGGACCACCTCGGTCGTCTCGCCGCCGGGGAGCCGCTGTTCGATCTTCGCGACCTGGGTGGAGTCCGCGTCGGCGGGCAGATAGTCCACGATGTTGTCGCGCTGTACGTCGCCGAGTCGGCCCGCGAAGGGCGCGGCGACGGCGATGACGGCGATCCAGAACAGGAGCACCGCCCAGGGCAGGGCGCGCCGCCGGGTGGATCCGGGCGCTCCCCGCACCGCCGTCGATCCTGTCGTGCCCGGCGTGCTGGTCCGAGGGGGCGGCGTTACGGGACCCATGGGTTGTTTCCCCTTCGTCACGGGTGTCAGGGCACCAGGCTCTCGCCGGGAGAGAGCGGATTCGTCGGGCTCGGGGGCGAGATGGCGCGTACTGCCGGGGGTGACATGGGGCGGTCGCTACTCCCTGGGGAGTAGGTCGTTTCTGATGGATCGGGCTGGATCAGTGAGCGGGGTCTGGTGCCGTGGATCGCAAGGCGGAGGAGGGAGTCCCTGCGGTGGGGGCACCTCCCGGGCCGCAAGGCCCAGGGGGAGATCAGCGACCGACGACAACGCAGCGTGGGGGCACCTCCCGGGCCGCCAGGCCCAGGGTGGGGGCACCTCCCCGGCCGCAGGGCCGAGGGGGAGCGGTGCCAGGGCACGCGAGCCCAGCAAGGTCCATCAGAAGCGGCCTGGCGGCGCGGCGCCGTGCAGATAGCGGCTCGGGGAGGTTCCCACGGTGCGGCGGAACGCGGCGAGGAACGCGCTCGCCGTCGCGTATCCGACCGCGCGCGCGACCCGCGAGACCGGTTGCCCCTCCGCGAGCAGCGGAAGCGCGGCCCGCAGCCGGGCGTGGGTGCGCCAGCGGTCGAAGTTCATACCGGTGTCGTGGACGAACAGCCGGGTCAGGGTGCGTCGGCTGACGCCGACGGCCCGCGCGTGCGCCTCCAGGCCGCGCGGGTCGGCCGGATCGGCGAGCAGGGTGTCGGCCACGGCCCGTACGCGGGCGTCGACGGGGTCCGGCACATCGATGGGCGACGCGGGGAGCGGACGGAGCAGATCCGGCACGACGGCCTCGGCGCGCAGCCGGGCGTCGTCGGATAGGTCCTCGCGGCCGAGGTATCCGATCAGCTGGGCGAGGAAGCCGTCGACGGCGACCGGGGTGGGCTCGGTCCACTGCACGGAGCAGCGGTCCGGTTCGAAGTAGAGCCCTCGCAGGACGGCTTCGCGGGTCGCGCCGGTCCGGTGGACGACGCCCGCGGGCAGCCACAGGGCGCGGGAGGGCGGCAGGATCCAGTGGGTGTCGTCGACGGCGACCGCGATGACTCCACGCCGGGTCCAGGCCAGTTGGTGCTGCGGGTGGCTGTGCGGGGCGAACCACTGCCCCGACTCGATCGGGAAGCTCCCCACGACGATGGCGCCGACGCCGGCGGGTGCGGAGCAGTGAACGGCTTCGTCCATGGGTCGGTGTCCTCGACGGCTCGGCGGCCCCGGAGTCTCCGGAGACTCCGGACCGTGTCTCGCGGATTCTCCGGACCGGGCGTCCTGCGACTTCCGGACCGATCATCTCCGACGGCGTTTGGACCGGGCGTCTCCGACGGTCCTCGGGCCGGGTGTCCCCAACGCGCTATGGGCTGGCCCGCTAGCGTATCGCGGCCGGTGTGGTCGGCCGCCTAGCGTCGCCGTATGCCCTCATCCCTGGTCACCACCGCCGACCGGCGCGGGCCGGCTCTGGTCGTGCTCTGCTTCGTCCAGTTCATGCTCGTCCTCGACGACACGGTGGTGAATGTCGCCCTGCCGACGATCCGGGACGAACTCGGCTTCGGCACGGCCGGTCTGGTGTGGGTCGTCAACGCGTACTTCCTCGCCTTCGGGGCGCTGCTCCTGCCCGCCGGCCGGGCAGCCGATCTGCTGGGCCGCCGCCGGGTCTTTCTGGCCGGGGTGGCGCTCTTCGGCATGGCGAGCCTGCTCTGCGGGCTGGCGCGGGAGCCGTGGCAGCTCGTCGCCGGACGGTTCACGCAGGGGGTGGGGGCGGCGCTGGCGAGCCCGGCCGCGATGGCTCTGATCACGCTGCTGTTCCCCGGCGGGAAGGAGCGGGCGAAGGCGCTCGGCGTCTGGGGCGGGCTCGCGGCCCTGGGCGGCACGACGGGACTGGTGCTCTCCGGGGCGCTGACCGGGCTGGTGTCCTGGCGCTGGATCTTCCTGGTCAATCTGCCGATCGCTCTCGCGGCGCTGCTGTCGATGCCGCGTCTGGTGGCCGAGAGCCGGGGAGAGCGGCCGTCGCGGGTGGATGTGCCGGGCGCGGTCCTGGGGACCGGTGCGCTGCTGGCGCTGGTGCACGGTCTGCTCCGGGCCGCCGAGTCGGGGTGGGTTGATCCGGCGGCCTCCGTACCGCTGGTGCTGGCCGCCGTCCTCGGGACCGCGTTCCTGGCCGTCGAGGCCCGTACGGCCGAGCCGCTGGTGCCGCTGTCGTTTCTGGCGGTACGGATCCGGGCCGTGGCGAACGGCACGGGGCTGCTGTTCACGGCCGCGTTCTTCTCGCTGTCGTTCCTGCTGATGCTGTATCTGCAGACCGTGCTCGGGTACGGCCCGCTCACCGCGGGTCTGGCCTATGTGCCGCACGGCGTCGGGGTGCTGGCCGGGGTCTGGCTCTCCGCGCGGGCCGTGGCCTGGCTCGGGGTTCGCTGGACGCTGGTGACGGCCTTCCTGCTCAGCGCGGCCGGGCTGCTGCTGCTCTCCGGACTGTCGGCGGGCGACGGCTATGTCTTCGGGGTGCTTCCCGGCATGCTGGTGGCGAGCCTGGGCTCGGGGCTGGGGTTCCCGGCGCTGGCGGTGGCGGCGGTCACCGGGACCACCGAGCGGGACGCGGGCCTCGGCTCGGCCGTGCTCGGTTCCGTACAGCAGGTGGGCGGCGCGGTGGGCCTCGCGGTCCTGGTCCCCCTGGCCGCCCGCCATGGCGGGGCGAGCGAGTCCGCGGGCCCGGCGGGGGACGGCTTCGCCGTGGCTCTGAGGGCGGCGGCGGCCCTGCTGGTGCTGGGCGCGGCACTGGTGGCGGCCCTGCTCGGCGGCGACGGGGCCGACGGTCGCACGTCAGGCCGTGCCGACGGTCGCCTTACGGAAGACGGTCACCGGGAAGCGCCCGGCACGCCGACAGGGCGTACGGAACCGGGATGAGCACCGAGCCCCGGGGCAGCCCCTGAGCCACGGCCGCACCGCGCGCGCTCGCGCCGCCGGGGCCGCGTTACGAGGGCGACGAAGGGCTACGAAGGGCTACGAAGGGCTACGAAGGGCTACGAGGACAGGGTGCGGGCCGTCGTCAGCAGCCGGGTCGTGTCCGTCAGCGGGAGCTGGAGCGCCGTGCCCACGGTCGTCAGCACCTCCCGCTCCGCCGGGGTGTACGGCCCGTCCGCCAGGGCGATCCGCGCGCCTTGGAGCACGATCGACTCCCGCCCCGCCGCCGCCAGATGCGGAGCCAACGGCTCCAGCGCCTCGTGGAGTTCGATGGCGAGGGCGGCGCCGAAGGGCGCCGCGTCGGCGACGAAGCGGCCGGTGTCGGCCGCGAGCGCCTCGATCAGTCCCGTGAGCTGCTCCTCCGTACAGTCGTGGAGGCCCGCCGCGCGGACCGTGGCGACGGCGGTCTCACGGACCGGGCGCGACGAGGTGCCCCCCGAGGCGAGGACGGCGAGCGCGACCGTGTGCACGGCGTCGCGGAGCATCGCGGAGAAGCGGGCGGTGGTGGGGTGGTCGAGCGCGTCCGTCCCGAAGTGACCATGGCAGGCCGCGCATTCGACGACCGGGCCCGCGGAGCCCCTCGGCAGGAGCGGAACGCCGAGCAGGGTGAACCGGCGGCGGCCCGTCCGGCGGCGGTAGTTGCGGTCGCCTCCGCACGCGGCGCAGAAGAACTCGCCGTCCCCCACCGTGCTCCATGAGGTGTGAATGCCGCAGACCATCAACTTCCGGCCGATTACGCCTCGGTCTGTCCGCACTCCGCACCTCCGTGACTCCCCCGCGGCCCTTCGGGCCGCGTGCGGGATCCCCCCGGCGCAGCCGGGAGGAGTACCACCACGGCAAGATTGCCGCGTGACGTGATGTTAGCCACAGGGATGTTCCGCCGTCAGCACCCTGACGGCAGTACGACGGGACATGGCCGATTCATCCCCCTGCAAAGGCTCTGCGAAGGCGCCGCGAAGCCATGCCGGAGGCCATGGGGGAAGCCGGGCGGGACAGAACGGCGGACGCGCCCCCGGAGCCGTTCCCGGGAGGGAACGTTCCGAGGGCGCGTCCGTGTGGAGGTGACCCGGTCAGCGGGCGGCGCGGTTGACGGCCGAGACGACCGCCTTCAGCGACGCGCGCGTGGTGTTGGCGTCGATGCCGATGCCCCACAGCACCTGACCGTCGATCGCGCACTCGATGTACGAAGCGGCCTGCGCGGAAGCGCCCTCGCTCATCGTGTGCTCGGTGTAGTCCAGCAGCCGGGCGTCCACGCCCACCGTGTTCAGCGCGTCGAAGAAGGCGGAGATCGGACCGTTGCCGGAGCCCGTCAGCACGGTCTCCGAGCCGTCCACGACCGCCTCGACCTTCAGCGTGTCCACCCCGTCGGTGTCGGTGGTGGACTGACCGGAACGCAGCTGGATACGTCCCCACCGGGCCGCGTCGTCCGGGTTGGGCAGGTACTCGTCCTGGAACGCCTTCCAGATGTCGTCCGGCGTGACCTCGCCACCCTCGCTGTCCGTCTTCGCCTGGATGATCCGGGAGAACTCGATCTGCATCCGGCGCGGCAGGTCCAGCTTGTGGTCGTTCTTCAGGACGTACGCGATACCGCCTTTGCCGGACTGCGAGTTGACCCGGATGACGGCCTCGTACGAACGGCCCACGTCCTTGGGGTCGATGGGCAGATACGGCACGGCCCACTCGATCTCGTCGACCGTCTTCCCGGCCGCCGCCGCGTCGGCCTCCATCGCGTCGAAGCCCTTCTTGATGGCGTCCTGGTGGGAGCCGGAGAAGGCCGTGTAGACCAGATCGCCCGCGTAGGGGTGGCGCGGGTGGATCTCCATCTGGTTGCAGTACTCGCTGGTGCGACGGATCTCGTCGATCTGCGAGAAGTCGATCTGCGGGTCGACGCCCTGGGAGAACAGGTTCATGCCCAGGGTCACCAGGTCGACGTTGCCGGTGCGCTCGCCCTGGCCGAACAGACAGCCCTCGATACGGTCGGCGCCCGCCATGAGGGCCAGTTCGGCCGCGGCGACGGCGGTGCCGCGGTCGTTGTGCGGATGGACCGACAGACACACGAACTCACGGCGGGAGAGGTTCCGCGACATCCACTCGAAGCGGTCCGCGTGCGTGGACGGCGTGGAACGCTCGACCGTCGCGGGCAGATTGAGGATGATCTCGCGCCCGGCCTCCGGCTGCCATACGTCCATGACGCCCTCGCAGACGTCCAGCGCGAAGTCCAGCTCGGTGTCGGTGAAGATCTCGGGGCTGTACTGGTAGCCGAAGACCGTCTCGGGGCCCAGCAGCTTCTCCGCGTACTCCATCACCATCCGGGTGCCGTCCACGGCGATCTGCTTGACCTGCTCCTTCGAGCCGCGGAAGACGACCCGGCGGAAGGTGGGCGCGGTGGCGTTGTAGAGGTGCACGGTGGCCCGGTGCGCGCCGCGCAGGGACTCGACCGTGCGCTCGATCAGTTCGTCGCGGGCCTGGGTCAGGACGGAGATCGTCACGTCCTCGGGGATCGCGCCCTCTTCGATGATGGAGCGCACGAAGGCGAAGTCGGTCTCGCCGGACGACGGGAAACCGACCTCGATCTCCTTGTAGCCCATGCGTACCAGCAGATCGAACATCTCGCGCTTGCGGGCGGGGGACATCGGGTCGATCAGGGCCTGGTTGCCGTCGCGCAGATCGGTCGACAGCCAGCGGGGGGCCTTGGTGATCCGGTTGTCCGGCCAGGTCCGGTCGGGGATGTCCACGGCCTCGTACCGGCCGTACTTGTGGATCGGCATCCCGGACGGCTTCTGGGCGTGGGTCGCGGTGGTGATGGGCGTGCGGCGACCGATGGTTGCGTCAGACATTTGCGTAGGGCTCCTCGGGGTCCATTCAGGACGGCCGACGGGTTCGAAGCAGCAGCAGATCCCGCGGGGAGGGGGTCGGCCTACGACTACAGGCCCTCGCCGCGGCAGCTAAGAAGAAGCAGCCCGAAACGCATGATGCGGGGAAGCTTAGCCGAGACTCGATGGACCGTCGTCCTCGTATCAGTATGCGGGACACCCATCATTTTCAGCCAAACCGGACGGTCGGCCCCAATTCACTCATCATGGTGGCGGGTAGTGACAGCGTCGTGACCCGGTGCCACATTGTCGGGCATGGCTGACCTCCATCCGATTTTCTGCACCATCGTGCCGCCCTATGTCCTCGACAAGCTGGCCCAGGCCGAGGACCCCGCGCGCGCCGAGCGCGCCCTGCGCACCCTTGAACTGGACGCCGCCCAGCGCACCCGCCGCCGGGTGACCACCGTCCGTGGTCCGGCGGCGGTGAGCGGAGCCGCGTCGGACCGGCCCCGACGGACCGTCTACGACTGCGGGAACAGCACCCTGCTGCCGGGGGCGAAGGTCCGCGGGGAGAACGACGAACCGGTCCGGGACGCGACCGTCAACCGGGTGCACGCGGGCCTCGGCGCGACCTTCGAGCTGCTGCTGACGTCCTACGGGCGCAGTTCCCTCGACGGCGCCGGACTGCCGCTGAGCGCGAGCGTCCACTACGGCGAGGAGTACGGGAACGCGTTCTGGAACGGCGAGCAGATGGTGTTCGGCGACGGTGACGGGGAGATCTTCCTGGACTTCTCCATCCCGGTCGACGTCATCGCGCACGAACTGGCGCACGGCCTCACCCAGTACACGGCGAATCTGGAGTACTACGGGCAGTCCGGGGCGCTGAACGAGTCCGTCTCGGACGTCATCGGATCGCTGGTGAAGCAGTACACCCTCGAACAGTCCGCCGACGAGGCCGACTGGCTGATCGGCGCGGGGCTGCTGGCCCCCGGCGTGACCGGTGTGGCCCTGCGGAGCATGCGGGAGCCGGGGACCGCGTACGACGACGATGTACTGGGCAAGGACCCGCAGCCCGGTTCGATGGACGACTACGTCCGTACGAACCGGGACAACGGCGGGGTGCACATCAACTCCGGCATCCCCAACCGCGCCTTCTGTCTGGTGGCGACCCGGCTGGGCGGCAAGGCGTGGGAGCGGGCCGGGCAGATCTGGTTCGACACCCTCACGGGCGGCGAGCTGTCGTCGGACGCCGACTTCGCGGAGTTCGCCCGGCTCACGGTGGCGGCGGCGGAGTCTCGGTACGGCGCGGACGAGGAGCGGGAGGCGGTGCTGCGGGCATGGTCGCAGGTGGGGGTCCCGACCGGCTGAGCCGGCTGGGCCGGCCGGGAACCTCGGTCCGGGGCCGTAGGCGGGTCCCGGTGCCGCCCCGGACCGATCCGTAATAGAACGGAACCCATGGAGATCCAGGTACGGCGCACGGGCGGCTTCGCGGGCATCGAGCGGTTCGCCTCGGTGGACACGGCGGGCCGCCCCGACGCCGACACATGGCACGCTTTGGCCGAAGAGGCCGTGGCGGACGGCCGGGACACACCGCCGATCGGGGTGCCGGACGGCTTCGGCTACGAGATCACGGTGGACGGCCGGACGGTGTACTGCGCGGACCCCAGGCTCACGGACGCCCAGCTGCGGCTCGTCTCACGGGTCCTGAAGGAGGGCGCGTGACCGTGTGACGCCTCACCCTCACCCGCGACGGCGGTCGGGACCACACCCCGCCCGCCGGCCACCCGTCGCGAACCGGTCAGAAACCGAGCTTCCGCAACTGCCTCGGATCCCGCTGCCAGTCCTTCGCCACCTTGACGTGCAAATCCAGGAAGACCGGGGTGCCGAGGAGCGCCTCGATGTGCCTGCGGGACTTCGTGCCGACATCCTTCAGGCGCTTGCCCTTGGGGCCGATGATGATGCCCTTCTGGCTGGGGCGCTCGATGTAGAGGTTGGCGTGGATGTCGAGGAGCGGCTTCTCCGCCGGCCGGCCCTCGCGGGGGATCATCTCCTCGACGACGACCGCGATGGAGTGCGGCAGTTCGTCCCGTACGCCTTCGAGCGCGGCCTCGCGGATCAGTTCGGCGACCATGACCTGCTCGGGCTCGTCGGTGAGGTCGCCTTCCGGGTAGAGCGCCGGGCTCTTCGGCAGCAGCGGGATCAGCAGATCGGCGACGAGCTGGACCTGGTCGCCCCCGACGGCCGAGACCGGGACGATCTCCGCCCATTCGATGCCGAGTTCCTTGCCGAGCTGGTCCACCGCGATGAGCTGCTGGGCGAGGGTCCGGGAGTCGACGAGATCGGTCTTGGTGACGATCGCGACCTTCGGGGTCTTCTTGATCCCGGCCAGCTCCTTGGCGATGTAGCGGTCGCCGGGGCCCAGCTTCTGGTCCGCGGGCAGGCAGAAGCCGATGACGTCGACCTCGGCCCAGGTGGTGCGTACGACGTCGTTGAGGCGCTCCCCGAGCAGGGTGCGGGGTTTGTGCAGGCCCGGAGTGTCGACCAGGATCAGCTGGGCGTCGGGGCGGTGCACGATGCCGCGCACGGTGTGCCGGGTCGTCTGCGGCCGGCTTGAGGTGATGGCCACCTTCTGGCCGACGAGAGCGTTCGTGAGGGTGGACTTGCCCGCGTTGGGGCGGCCGACGAAACAGGCGAAACCCGCCCGGTGGGGGGCGGGCTCGGTGGGCTGGGTGCGAACGCTCATGCCGTTCATTGTCGCTGATGCGGAACGCCCATATGGCCGCGAGGCCCGGAGCCCCATGAACCCCGGCCGCGCGAGCCGGTCGGGCGGGCCTGTCGGGCGCGTGCCGAGAGAGCGTGCCGAGGGAGCGTTGTCAGGCCGCCTGGAGGCGGGTCGGGGGTTGCGGGCCGTCGGTCGGGGGCCTCGGTGCGGTCCGTCAGCCCGCCGTCACCGACGCCTTGAGCTGTCCGTCCGGCCCGGCCAGGAGCACCGGCGTTCCGGGCCCGCCCAGGTCCCGTACCGCCGCACGGTCCGCGTCGGACGCGGCACTCGCCTCGGAGACGACGGCTGCGGCCTCCAGGGACCGCGCCCCGCTGGCGACGGCCATCGCGACGGCGGTCTGCAGCGCGCTGAGCCTGAGCGACTCCAGGGCCACGGTCCCCGCCACGTACGTACGCCCGGTCTCGTCCCGGACGGCGGCGCCCTCGGCCACCTGGTTTCGGGCACGGGCACTGCGCGCCAGCGTGATGATCTTACGGTCCTCGGGTCCGAGAGCGCCGGGAACGGAGCCGGTGCCGGAGCCCTGGGGTTCGGTGCTCTGCGTCATGCCCCGAGCATAGATCGCGCACCCCGGCCCGGCGGGAGGGCCCCTGCCGGGCTCCCGTCCGCGCGGATCCGTCGCGCTCAGCGCCTCAGCCCCGGACCGCCTTGACCAGCTTGTCGCCCGCGCGCTTGGCGAGGTCGGGGAACGCCTTTCTGCCCTCGGCGTCGGGGGCCAGGAAGCCGATACGGGTGCCTCCGGTGCCCTGCCGGGCCACCAGCATGTCCACCTCGATCTTGATGGGTGATCCGGCGGTCGCCATCGTCATCCGGAAGGCGTGGGACTCCTCGCCGGCCTCGGGACCGTCGATCTTCCGGACCCCGATCTCGCTCTTCTCGCCGTCGGCGTCCTTGTACGTGAACTTCGTGCAGCTCTCCAGCGCCGTCCCCACCCCCTTCACCAGGTCCTCTGCGCCCTTGCCGGGGAAGGTGAAGACCTGCTGGGTGAGCATGGACTTGCCGCCGGGTCCCTCGAAGTCCACGCTCCCGCCCGTGGTCGCACCGGTGACCTCGCCGTCCAGGAACTCCGCGATCGGCTGGCACTGCGGCTGGTCCGCCGTGTACTTCGTCCTGTCCGGCACGGACTGGCCGGCCGTGTATCCGGGCGGCAGGTCCTTCACCTGAAGGGTCGCGGCCTTCATCTGGGCGGCGGTCAGCGGCTCGGCCCGGGCGTCGGCCGGCTTCTGGGATCCGCCGGCGTTGTCGGAATCGTCGGCGGTGGCGGCCCGCACCGTCCCGGTCGGCTCACCGGACGGGCTGGACTTCTTGTCGTCGTCGGAGCCGGAGCAGGCCACCGCGGTGAAGCAGAGCGCGGCGGCGGCGATGACGGCGGCAGCGGAGTGGCGCGTACGGGCACGCATGAGGTGATCCCCCCGTGGAGAGAATTAGCGGGAAGTTACCCCCTCCCCGGTTCGACGCGGCAGAGAGTATCCCCCCGGGTGGTCGCTACACCAGTGACTACCGTCTCAGGCGCGGTCCAGCCGCAGCCGTACGGCTCTGGGGAGACCCGCCACCACCAAGTCGTAGGAGTCCTCGATCAGCTCCTTGACCAGCTTCTCCGGGAGTTCGGCGACCGCCACCGTGTTCCAGTGGCGTTTGTTCATGTGATAGCCGGGGGTGATCGCCGGATGGTCGGCGCGGAGCCGGGTCGCGATGTCCGGGTCGCACTTCAGATTGACCGCCAGCGGCTCGCTGTCGAGCCAGCTGAGGGCGAACATCTTCCCGGACACCTTGAAGACCGAGATGTCCTCCCCGAACGGGAACTCCTCGGACGCGTCGTTGAATCCCAGACAGAACGCCTTCAGTTCCTGTGGTCTCATGCCGCGCTCTCGCCTTCCGGAGTGTCCTCGACGGGCTCGGCGAGCACCGTCACGATCTTGTTCCGGCGGCCCGCCGGGGACTCGGCGGTCAGCCGCAGGAACCGTCCGTCCGGGAGGTCGACCGTCGCGGTCGCGCCCGCGATCGGGACCCGCCCGAGGGCTTTCGCCAGCAGTCCGCCGACGGTCTCCACGTCCTCGTCGTCCAATTCGTCCAGGCCGTACAGCTCGCCCAGATCGCCGATGTCGAGGCGGGCGGTGACGCGGAAGCGGCCGTCGCCCAGTTCCTGGACCGGCGGCAGCTCACGGTCGTACTCGTCCGTGATCTCGCCGACGATCTCCTCCAGGATGTCCTCGATGGTGACGATGCCCGCCGTGCCGCCGTACTCGTCGATGACGACGGCGACGTGGTTGCGCTTCTGCTGCATCTCGCGGAGCAGATCGCCGGCGTTCTTGGTGTCGGGCACGAAGACCGCGGGCCGCATCGCCGTGGAGACCAGATCGGTCTCGGCCTCGCGGTTGACGTGCGTCTTGCGGACCAGGTCCTTGAGGTAGACGACGCCCACGATGTCGTCCTCGTTCTCCCCGGTGACCGGAATCCGGGAGAACCCGGAGCGCAGGGCGAGGGTGAGTGCCTGGCGGACGGTCTTGTACCGCTCGATGCAGATCAGGTCGGTGCGCGGCACCATCACCTCGCGGACGAGGGTGTCGCCCAGCTCGAAGACGGAATGCACCATCCGGCGTTCGTCGTCCTCGATCAGGGACTCCTGCTCGGCGAGGTCCACCATCGCCCGCAGTTCGGCCTCGCTCGCGAAGGGGCCCTTGCGGAATCCCTTTCCGGGGGTGAGCGCGTTGCCGATCAGGATCAGCAGCTGGGGAATCGGGCCCATGATCCGGGCGAGCGGCAGCAGGACGTACGCGGAGGCCGTCGCCGTGTTCAGCGGGTGCTGGCGGCCGATGGTGCGCGGGGAGACGCCGACGGCGACGTACGAGACGAGGACCATCACGCCGATGGCGACGGCCAGTGCCTCCCAGGTCTCGGAGAACTCCTGGAGACAGACGTAGGTGACGAGCACTCCCGCCGCCATCTCGCACGCCACCCGCACCAGCAGGGCGACGTTGAGGTACCGGGTGGGATCGGCCGCGACCTGCTCCAGCCTGGCGGCTCCGCGCCGGCCCGAGCGGACCGCCTCGGCGGCCCGGAAGCTGGAGACCCGCGCGATGCCGGCCTCCGCGCACGCGGCCAGCCAGGCCACGACCACCAGCAGGACAGCGCCCGCGATCAGGGGGCCGCTCATGAGACGGTCGGCGCCGGGGAGGGGCCCGTGAGGCCCTTCTCAGCCCGCCAGCCGTCGACGATCGCCGCCTGAAGGCCGAACATCTCCGCCTTCTCGTCCGGCTCCTCGTGGTCGTACCCCAGCAGATGCAGCACCCCGTGGACGGTCAGAAGCTGGAGCTCCTCGTCCATGGAGTGCTGCGTCGGGGCCTGCTCGCCCTGCGCTCTGGCCACTTCGGGACAGAGCACGATGTCACCGAGGAGCCCCTGCGGGGGCTCCTCGTCGTCCTTGGCCGGCGGACGCAGCTCGTCCATCGGGAAGGACATGACGTCCGTGGGGCCGGGGAGGTCCATCCACTGCATGTGCAGCTGCTCCATGGCCTCCGCGTCCACGACGATCACCGACAGTTCGGAGAGCGGGTGGATGCGCATCCTGGCGAGCGCGTAACGGGCCACATCGAGGACCGCCTGCTCGTCGACCTCGGTTCCGGACTCGTTGTTGACGTCGATCGACATGGTGTGGTTCGAGCTACTTCCCGTTCGCGCCTCGGCCGCCGCGCCCGTGTTCGTGCTGCGCGCCGTTACGGCCGTCGTACTTCTCGTACGCGTCGACGATACGGCCGACGAGCTTGTGCCGTACGACGTCGTTCGATGTGAGACGTGAGAAGTGGACGTCCTCGACGCCTTCCAGGATGTCCTGGACCTGCCGCAGACCGCTCTGCGTGCCGTTCGGAAGGTCGACCTGGGTGACATCGCCGGTGATGACGATCTTCGAGTCGAAGCCGAGCCTCGTCAGGAACATCTTCATCTGCTCGGGGCTCGTGTTCTGCGCCTCGTCCAGGATGATGAACGCGTCGTTCAGGGTGCGGCCACGCATATACGCGAGCGGCGCGACCTCGATCGTCCCCGCGGCCATCAGACGGGGGATCGAGTCCGGGTCGAGCATGTCGTGCAGTGCGTCGTACAGCGGGCGCAGATACGGGTCGATCTTCTCGTAGAGCGTGCCGGGCAGGAAGCCGAGCCGCTCGCCCGCCTCGACGGCGGGCCGGGTCAGGATGATCCGGGTGACCTGCTTGGACTGCAGGGCCTGGACCGCCTTGGCCATGGCGAGATAGGTCTTGCCCGTGCCCGCGGGGCCGATGCCGAAGACGACCGTGTGCTTGTCGATGGAGTCGACATAGCGCTTCTGGTTGAGGGTCTTGGGTCGGATGGTGCGGCCCCGGCTGGAGAGGATGTTCTGGGTGAGAACCTCGGCGGGCGTCTCCGCCGTGCCGTCCCCGTTGCCGGTCGCCTCCGCTCTGAGCATGGCGATCGAGCGTTCCACCGCGTCCTCCGTCATCGGCTGTCCCGTGCGGAGCACGAGCATCATCTCGTCGAACAGTCGCTGGATCAGGGCTACTTCCGCCGCGTCTCCGACCGCGCTGATCCGATTGCCCCGGACATGGATGTCGGCAGCCGGGAAGGCCGCCTCGATCACACGGAGAAGGGCGTCACCCGAACCGAGGACCGTCACCATCGGATGCTTGGCGGGAACGGTGAAAAAGGCTCGGGCCTGCCCCTCGGGGCTCTGAACTGTAGGTGTCTGAGTCATGGGCCGGCACTGTGGCCTGCACATACCTCCTGTCGCTGCTGTTCCAGAGATCGTCGCTGTTCGACAACCTCTGGAACACCAGCGTACGACGCCGCACTGACAACGGCCGAGGGCTTTTCACACGCTTCCCGGCCGGGCGGCCGGGCGGTTACCCGCCGACAGACTCACAGTGGCCTCGCAGTGGCCTCTCGGCGGGCTTCTGGCGGGGTTGCCGGCGGCCTCCCGGCGAGGTTCCCGGACGGCGTCCGTCCGGTGGGCTGGGTGGGGGCTGCCCGCCGTCTTCCGGCGGCCTCAGATCACGCTGCGGAAGCCGATCGTCGGGACCGCGCGGCGCAGCGGCCAGGGCCGCACCGGCTCGGGCAGCAGTTCGTCCAGGAAGGCGTACCGGCGCAGGGCGGCCGGATCCTGGTCCGGCACGCCCTGGACGTACTGCCACCAGGCCGCGATCTCCCACCAGCCGGGCGCGGAGAGCGATCCGCCGAACTCCTGCACGGACAGCGCGGCGGTCAGCCCGGCGAAGGCGAGCCGGTCGGCGAGCGGCCAGCCCGCGAGGGTCCCCGTGACGTATCCGGCCACGAACACATCGCCGGCCCCTGTCGGGTCGAGGGCCTCCACCGCGATCGCCGGAACCTGGGCGCTCTCACCGGTCGCGCCGTCCACCGCGTACGCCCCCTCCGCACCGAGCGTGACGACGGCCACCGGCACATGCCGGGTCAGCGCGTGCGCCGCCGCGCGCGGGCAGTCGGTCCGGGTGTACCGCATCGCCTCCTCGGCGTTGGGCAGGAACGCCTCGCAGTGCTCCAGATCGGCGAGGTCGGCGGGGTTCCAGCGGCCCGACTCGTCCCAGCCGACGTCGGCGAAGATCCTCGCGCCTTCCCGGCGGGCCTGGGCGATCCACTCCGCACCGCCCGGCATGAGCGAGGCGACGGCCGCGCGGGCGGGCGGGGGACGGTCGGGGGCGGGCTCGGGCGGCGGCGCCTCGTGGCCGTGGGACACCATCGTGCGTTCGCCCTCGTACGCCATCGACACGGTGACGGGCGAGTGCCAGCCGGGCACGGTGCGCGACAGGGAGAGATCGATGCCCTCGCCCTGTTCGAGGGCGTCCCAGCAGTACTCGCCGTAGTGGTCGTCCCCGAACGCCGCCGCGAGCGACGTCCGCAGCCCCAGGCGGGCGAGGGCCGTGGCCATGTTCGCGACGCCGCCGGGGCTGGAGCCCATGCCCCTGGCCCAGGACTCGGTGCCGCGTACGGGCGCGGAGTCGAGCCCGGTGAAGATGATGTCCAGGAACACGGTCCCGGTCAGATAGACGTCCCAGTCGGGGTCGGCGGGGGTGCGGAGGGCGGCGAGCGGGTCGAGCCACTGGTGGTGGTGGCAGGATCCCGTGACATGCGGACTGTGCGGGATGGGTTGCGCTCCGTGTCGAATGATCACTGTGCCACTCCTGTACGTGGTGCAGATCAAGCCAGTCTGCCAAATCCGCGCGGAGGGATGTCAGAGGCGGGACGCGCCGGAGCGTGGGGGTGGCGCGGGGGGCGGTTCCGGCGGGGCGTCCGGCCCGGCCGTGGGACAGCCGGGCGCTGTGCCCGGCGCGGTCCCCCGTGCGGGCCGCCCTGTGCGGGCCCTGTGGGGAGAACGGCAGGCGTCCATGGAGAGGGGCGGGGTGGGGGACCGTTCGCCCGCGCGCCGACCGCCGCTCCCGGCCGGGTGCCGCCTCCGGAGCCGCTCCGGCTCCGGCTCAGCGCGCGGACCGCCTACTCCGGCCTGCGGACCTCGAAGTCGTACGCCTCCACCTCCGCGATCAGCCGCGCCCTCCGCTCCTCGTCGTCCTCCAAGAACGACGCCAGGAACGAGTTGCGTGCCAGTTCCCGCAGCCGCTCGTCGCCGAGCCCCAGCGCTTCGCGCACGGCGTGGAAAGCGTCGCCGACATAGCCCCCGAAGTACGCGGGGTCGTCGGAGTTGACCGTGCACAGCAGGCCCGCGTCCATCATCTCCCGCAGCGGGTGCTCCTCCAGTACGTCGACGGCACGCAGGCGTACGTTCGACAGCGGGCAGAGCGTCAGCGGAATCCGCTCCCGCGCCAGCCGTTCGACCAGGTCCCGGTCCTCCATGCAGCGCAGACCGTGGTCGACGCGCTCCACGCCGAGATCGTCCAGGGCCTCGCGGATGTACGCCGGCGGGCCCTCCTCGCCCGCGTGCGCGACCTTGCGGAGTCCGAGGGCCTCCGCCGCCGCGTACACCTCGCGGAACTTCGACGGCGGGTTCCCGGCCTCGGCCGAGTCCAGACCGACCGCCGTGATCCGGTGCAGATAGGGCTTCGCCGCCTCCAGCGTCTCCATCGCCGACTCGGCGGACTCGTC
Source organism: Streptomyces sp. NPDC004838 (assembly GCF_053600955.1). Classification (NCBI taxonomy): domain Bacteria; kingdom Bacillati; phylum Actinomycetota; class Actinomycetes; order Kitasatosporales; family Streptomycetaceae; genus Streptomyces; species Streptomyces sp. NPDC004838. Next base: position 105,847 of record NZ_JBSGAW010000004.1, read on the forward strand.
CCGCAGGAAGCACATGATCAGCCGGGTGGAGACGCCGTGCCGTTCCTCGCTCGCGGCCAGTGCCCGCCAGATGCCCTCGATGACCGTGCCGATCGGGACGCCCCGCGCCGTGTGCGCCTGCGGGTCGAAGAAGATCTCGGCATGGCGTACGCCCTGGGCGGCGGCGCGCGCGAGATACGCGTCGGTCAGTTCGGCGAAGTCGTCCTCGGTGTTGAGGACCGCCATCAGCCCGTAGTACAGATCCAGGAACGACTGAAGGTCCTCGAAGAGATAGGCGCGGCGCAGTTCGTCGGCGTCCTTGTACGGCAGCGTCACGAGATTGCGCGCGGCGAGCGCGAAGGCGAGTTCGGGCTCCAGGGTTCCCTCGATATGCACATGGAGTTCGGCTTTGGGCAGGGACACGGGTCTGACCTCGTCGTTCATGGATGGCGTGGGGGGAGCGGGACGCGGAGCAGGTCCGTCGCGACGGTCAACTCCGCGTCGAATCCCGCCGCGCGGGCCTGCCGCTCGAACTCCCCGGCGTCGGGGTAACGCTGGGAGAAGTGGGTGAGCACGAGGTGCCGCACGCCCGCGTCGCGCGCCACGCGGGCGGCCTGCCCGGCGGTCAGATGGCCGTGGTCGGACGCGAGCCGTTCGTCCTCGTCGAGGAAGGTGGACTCGATGACGAGCATGTCGCAGCCCTCCGCGAGGGCGTGTACGCCGTCACAGAGCCGGGTGTCCATGACGAACGCGAACCGCTGACCGCGCCGGAACTCGCTGACCTCTTCGAGGGTGACGCCGCCGATCTCTCCCTCGCGCTGGAGCCGGCCCACCTCCGGGCCCCTGATGCCGCGCGCGGCGAGGCGGTCCGGCAGCATCCGGCGGCCGTCGGGTTCGACGATCCGGTAGCCGTACGACTCGACCGGATGGGACAGTCTGCGCGCTTCGACGGCGTACGACGGGGTCCGGGCGAGGACCCCGTCCGCGGAGACGGACGCCTCGGTCAGCGACACGGTCTCGCGGTAGGCCGTCGCGTACCGCAGCCGCTCGAAGAAGCGCTGACCGCCGGCCGGATAGTGCGCGGTGATCTCGTGCGGGACCCGGTCCAGATTGATCCGCTGGATGACTCCCGCGAGTCCGAGGGAGTGGTCGCCGTGGAAGTGGGTGACGCAGATCCGGTTGATGTCGTGTGCGGCGACCCCGGCGCGCAGCATCTGGCGCTGGGTGCCCTCGCCGGGGTCGAAGAGGATGCCGTCGGCGTCCCAGCGCAGCAGATAGCCGTTGTGGTTGCGGTGCCGGGTGGGCACCTGGCTGGCGGTGCCGAGGACCACGAGTTCTCGTACGGACAAGTCGGGCGCCCGTTATCCCGGAGGCCAGGCGAAGCCGCGGCCGCCGAGGAGATGGGCGTGGGCGTGGAACACGGTCTGTCCCGCGCCGGATCCGGTGTTGAACACGATCCGGTATCCCGTCCCGTGGGCCTTCTCGTCCTCGGCGACGTTCCCGGCCTCCCGCAGCACATCGGCGGCGAGGGCGGGAGCCGCGGCGGCGAGCGAGGCGGCGTCCGGGTAGTGGGCCTTGGGGATGACGAGGATGTGCGTGGGGGCCTGGGGGTTTATGTCGCGGAAGGCGACGACGGTCTCGGTCTCCCGCACGATGGTCGCGGGCACATCACCTGCGGCGATCTTGCAGAACAGGCAGTCAGCCTGCGGTTCTCCCGCCATGCCGGGGATCCTCCTCGGGTACGTCCGGATATGCCTGCATGCTATGTGTTTTCAGGGCTCGGTTCTCCCCCGGACTCCGTCCGGGGGGACCCCCACCGGGGCGCTCCAGCGTCTGTCGACGATCGACCGTGCTCGGCCCCTCGTCTCACTCGCCACGTCGGCCACGGTGATTTCCGGGGCTGGGGGGACCCGTGCACCGGTGGGCACGGGTCCCCCCAGCCCCGGAAGGACAGGGTCAGTGGGACGGTGGGGACTTGGGGTGGGTGTGGGTCAGGGAGGCGAGGGCGGACCGGATCGCCGCGTCGAGTTGGGGGTCGCGGGCCGCCGCGTGATCCTGGGGGGTCGTCACCACCTCCACGTCCGGGTCGACTCCGTGGTTCTCGACGCCCCAGCCGGGGCCGTCCAGCCACACCGCGTACTTCGGCTGGGTGACCAGGGTGCCGTCGACCAGGGTGTACTGGCTGTCGATGCCGATCACACCTCCCCACGTACGGGTGCCGATGACCGGGCCGATGCCCAGGGACTTGATCGCCGCGTTGACGATGTCGCCGTCGGAGCCGGAGAACTCGTTCGCGACGGCCACCACCGGGCCGCGAGGCGCGTCACGGGGGTAGCTGTAGGGGCGATTGCCGCGCGGCAGGACCCAGCCGGCGATACGGCGGGCGAGTTTCTCGACCACGAGCTGCGAGGTGTGGCCACCGCGGTTCTCCCGAATGTCGACGACGAGGCCCTCCCGCGCCACCTCGATCCGCAGATCGCGGTGGATCTGCGCCCAGCCGGGGGCCTGCATGTCGGGGACGTGGAGGTAGCCGAGCCGTCCGCCGGAGTGCTCGTGGACGTAGGCGCGGCGGTCCGCCACCCAGGCGTGGTAGCGGAGGGGCTCCTCGTCGGCGAGCGGGACGACGACCGCGTGACGGAGGTCGCCGCCTCCGGCGGACCGGAGGGTCAGTTCGACGGGTTTGCCCGCCGCGCCGACGAGGAGGGGCGCGGGACCCGTGACCGGGTCCACCGGAGTGCCGTCCACGGCGAGGATCGCGTCGCCGGGCCGGACGGCGACGCCGGGCGCGGCGAGCGGCGAGTGGGCCTGGGGGTCGGAGGTCTCGGAGGGCAGCACCCGGTCGACGCGCCAGACTCCGTCCGCCGCGCGGGAGATGTCCGCGCCGAGCAGCCCCTGCCGCGCGGACCGGACCCCGTAGCCGCCGCGCGGGGTGACATAGGCGTGCGAGGTGCCCAGTTCGCCCTGTACCTCCCACAGCACGTCCATCAGGTCGTTGTGCGTGGCGATACGGGAGAGGAGCGGGCGGTATCGGTCCAGTACGCCGTCCCAGTCGACGCCCCCGAGGTCAGCGCGCCAGAAGTTGTCGCGCATCAGCCGTCCGGCCTCGTCGTACATCTGCCGCCACTCGGCGGCCGGGTCGAGGACCCGGCGTACCCGCGTCAGATCGACCGTGATGTTCGTGTCGCTGTCCTCGTCGCGCGAGGCCCGGCGGTCGCTGGGGACGACCTTCAGCTTGCCGTCGGTGGAGAGCAGCACGCGCTTGCCGTCGCCGCTGACGGCGAACCCGTCCGCGTCCGGAGCGAGTTCCTCGCAGCGCGGCTGGACGAGGTCGTACCGCTCCAGCGCGCTCGTCGGTCCGGGGTCGTCGGGTGTGGCGCGGGTCGCGCCGAGTGTGCCCTGCACCGGGTGGCGCAGCCAGAGGAGGCCGTCCTTGGCGGCGCGGAGGGTGGAGTAGTTCGCCGCTTCGACGGGGAACGGGACGATGCGGTCGGCGAGTCCGTGCAGATCGATCACGGTGACGGGCGTCGATCCGGCGGTGTCGTCGCCGTTGCCGCCGCCGTTCTTCCCGCTCTTGCCCTTGCCGCTCTTGTCCTTGCCGTCCTTGCCGTTGCCGTTGCCGTTGCCGTCCTTGCCGTTGGACGGCCGGCCGTTCTCCGCTGTGAAGGGACGGCCGTGGCGCTGTGGGCCGAACGGCGAAGGCGTGGTCTCGGCCAGCGTGATCAGATGCGGGCGGCAGCCGCCGACGAAGGCGAGGTCGAAGACATGTGTGTCGTAGACCGGGTCGAAGGCCCGCTCGGACAGGAACGCCAGATGCTTCCCGTCCAAGGTGAAGGCGGGCTGATAGTCGCGGAACCGCAGCGGGGTCGCCTCGCTGACCGACAGATCCGCGGTGTCGGCGATTCTGAGCTGCCGCAGCGGCCGCGGACCGGGGTGCGACCAGGCGAGCCAGCCCGAGTCCGGTGAGAAGACCAGCCCGCTTGCCTCGCCGTCCTCGCTCCGGTCGATCTCCCGCACCTCTCCCGACTCGCGTTCGACGAGCAGCACGCGTCCGTCGTGCGAGGCGACGGCCGCCAGGCGGCCGTTGGGCGCGACGGCCAGACTCAGTACGCGGCCGAGCCGGCCCGCGCCGATCCGGTGAGGCGTCCCGCCGGAGCCGGCCGAGCCGGTCGCGGGTGCGAATTCGAGAGCGTCCTCGCCCTCGGCGTCCGTGACCCAGACGACCTGCTCCTCGCCGTCGGCCCGGAAGACGCGCGGCAGTCTGGCGCGTACACCGGGCTCCGCCGCGAGAGCGCGCGCGGGCCCTTCGCGGTGGGTGATCCAGTGGATTCCGCCGCGGATCTCGACGGCGCTGCCGCGTCCGGTGTGGTCGGGGGCGGCGGCGCCCAGATTTCGGTCGGCGTCGACGGGCCGGGGCCGCAGTCCGGCGCGCTGGCCGCCGAGCCGGATGTCCAGCGGACGGGGTCCGGACCCGTCGGCGAGGCTGTCCAGCACCCGGAGTTCACCGGCGGCGGCGTAGACGATCCGGGTGCCGTCGGTGGCCGCGTGGCGGGCGTAGAAACCGTCGACCGCCGTGTGCCGCCGCAGATCCGAGCCGTCGGGCAGTGAGGAGTACAGGGCTCCCACGCCCTCGTGGTCGCTGAGGAAGGCGACCCTGTCCCCCACCCAGAGCGGGTACTCGATGTTTCCGTCGAGATCCGCGTGAAGGCGTTCGAACTCGCCCCCGCCCGTCCGGTCGATCCACAGCTTCCCGGCCGTGCCGCCTCGGTAGCGCTTCCAGGCGGCGGCCTCCCGCCCCATGGTGGCGGAGAGCAGCAGGACCCCGCTCTCACTCCCGTACGCGACGCCTCCCACCGGCCCGTACGGCAGGACGGCCGCCGGTCCGCCGTCGAGCGGGACGGCCCGCGCCCAGGTGCGGCGGAGCGACGCCTGGCCCTGGGTGCTGAGGGCGAGGACCTCGCCGTCCGGGGTCCAGCCACGTACGGAGGTCTTGACGCTGCCCCAGTGGGTGAGCCGCTCGGCGGGTCCTCCGTCGACGGGCGCGACATGCACCTCGGGCGCGCCGCCCCGGCGCGAGGACCAGGCTATGCGGGTGCCGTCGGGTGAGAAGCGGGGATGGTCGGGCGGCACACCGTCGGCGCTGACGCGCCATGCGCGGCCTCCGTCGAGCGGGGCGATCCAGACGTCGTCCTCGGCGGCGAAGGCGACCAAATCGCCATGGACATGCGGATACCGAAGGTAGGCGGAGTGCGTCACACCGTCACCTTATGGAGGTCAGGGCCACGCGGTCACGGTTTTGGAATCACTTGCCCGGCGGTCGCCCGCCTCCTTTCGGGGTCCAGAGCGCCGCTCCGGGTTCCAGGAGGGGGGAGCTGTCGCCGGGCGGGTGATCACTTCCGGGGCGTGACCCTCACGGTCTCCGTCTCGGTCACGGTGACCGTGACGGTGGGGCGCGCGCCGCCGGGCCGGGGTGTCTTCACCGTCGCGGAGGGCGTCTTCGTGGCGCATGTTCCGAGGACGCTCGCCTCGAAGGCGAACTCGCCGTCGACCCGGGCGGTCATCCGGCCGCGCACGCAGCTGCCCGAACGTTCGTCTGTCACCGTGCCGTTGAGGGTGAGTTTCTGGCCGGACGCGGTCTCTCCCCGGCAGTCGACCTCGGCGGTGGCGGGGGTGGCGGACGGCGAAGCGCTCCCGTCGCCGTCGCCCAGGGTCGCCGTACAGCTGAACCAGCTGACGGAGAAGCCGAGCCGTTCCATGGTGTGGGTCGCCGTCCGGTCGGTGGTGAACGCGACGCTGACGGTGCTGAGCCCGTCGGCCGCCGGCTCACAGGCCGTCAGCCCCACAACCGCCGCCCCTGCCAAGGCGACAGCGGTCCGTAACCGCCGAAGGCGCCCGTACGCCACAGGAGTTGCCGTTCGCCGTCTCACGCACCGCCTCAAGCCACGCATGGGAGGAAGCGTGACACCGCGCGGCGGGGAGCAAAAGTGTGGTTGCGGACACAAATCCGCCGTACGGCTGAGGAGATGAGCGGAGAACCGCCCCGGTCGCGCGGGCTGGTCATGGACGCGGCCGCCGTGGAACGGGTCGGCCGTGCTCGGGCGTCGCGGACATGTACCGGTGCGGGAGCGGACCCGGCCGTACACGAACGAGCGTCACCGTCACGCACTCGGCTCCCGTCCGGACCGGGCCCGGCCGTACAGGAGTGCCCGGACCCGGCCGTGCAGAAGCGCGGGGAACACGGATCCGCCCCGGCGCGGGCCGGTCACGACCAGCGGCCGGTACGGGCCAGCAGCAGCGCGACCGCCGCCGTCCCCGCCGTGGAGGTCCGCAGCACGCTCCGGCCCAGCCGGTACGGTTTCGCCCCCGCGTCCGCGAACACCGCCAATTCCTCCGGTGAGACGCCCCCCTCCGGCCCCACGACCAGCACGATCGACCCGGTGGCGGGAAGCTCCGCCGCCGCCAGCGGCTCCGCGCCCTCCTCGTGGAGTACGGCGGCGAAGTCGGCTCCGGCCAGAAGTGCCGCGACCTGCTTGGTCGTTGCCGGGTCGGCGACCTCGGGGAAGCGGAGCCTGCGCGACTGCTTGCCCGCCTCGCGGGCGGTGGAACGCCACTTGGCGAGGGACTTGGCGCCCCTCTCGCCCTTCCACTGGGTGATGCAGCGGGCGGCGGACCAGGGCACGATCCCGTCGACTCCGGTCTCGGTCATGGTCTCGACGGCGACTTCACCGCGATCGCCCTTGGGAAGGGCCTGGACGACGGTGATACGGGGGTCGGGCGCGGGCTCGGCCGGAAGGCCCAGCAGCTCCACGAGCAGCCGGTCCTTGCCCTCCGTACTCCGTACGACTCCGGCCGCCCCCCGGCCGAGACCGTCGGTCAGAACGATGTCCTCACCGGGCTGGAGCCGCCGTACGGAGACGGCGTGCCGGCCCTCGGGCCCGTCCAGGACCACGGTGGAGCCGGGCCCCACGCCCTCCAGGGAGTCGATGACGAACACGGGCGCGGTCACCGGGCGTCCTCCTCGGACGGATCGTCGTCGGCGACGCCCACGCACCGCTCGGTTCCGGCTTCTGCCGGGGCCGCGTTCGAAGCGGCGTCCGTCCCGGAGCCGGACGAGGGGCCGGACCCGGCCTCCGGACCCGTGTCCCATGCGGCATCCGCTGACGCGTGCCATGCGGCGTCCAGTTCCTCGGCCAGTGTCTCGACCAGCCGCCCCGCGGGCAGCGCTCGTGCCAGCCGGTGCCCCTGCCCCGCCCAGAGGGACATGCCCTGGGCATCACCGGCCTTCGCCGCGGCCTTGCGCAGACCGCTCGTCAGATGGTGCACCTGGGGGTAGGCGGGGGGTGCGTACGGGCCGTGCTCGCGCATGAAACGGTTGACGAGCCCGCGGGCGGGCCGGCCGGAGAAGGCGCGGGTGAGTTCCGTCCGTACGAAGAGAGGGTTGGTCATCGCCTGCTTGTGCAGCGCGTTGGCACCGGACTCGGGGCAGACCAGGAACGCGGTGCCGAGTTGCGCCGCCGCCGCTCCGGCGGCGAGCACGGCGGCGATCTGAGCGCCGCGCATCAGCCCGCCGGTCGCGATGACCGGCAGCCGGACGGTCTCGCGCACCAGGGCGATGAGGGTGAGCAGGCCGATGCCCGTGCCGTCGGCGGCGGGGTCGTCCCGATGGGTGCCCTGGTGTCCCCCGGCCTCGATGCCCTGCACGCACACCAGGTCCGCGCCGGACCACTCCGCGGTCTGCGCCTCCTCGGGCGTGGTGACGGTGACGACGGTCAGGGTGCCCGCCTTGGTGAACGATTCGAGTACGTCGCGGCTCGGGCAGCCGAAGGTGAACGAGACGACCGGAACGGGATCGTCCCGCAGGATGGCCAGTTTGGCCTCGTACCCGTCGTCGCGCCCGCACTCCGGGTCGCCGAGGGGGGTCCCGTACCAGGACACCTCGCCTCCGAGCTGCTGCCGGTAGACCTCCACGGCCGCGGGGTCGGCGGGCTGGAGCTGGGGCATGAAGAGATTCACGCCGAAGGGCCGTCCCGTGAGCCCGCGAATCTGTTTGATCTCCTGGTACATCCCGTCCGCCGTCTTGTACCCGGCAGCGAGGAAACCGAGCCCACCGGCCTCGGAGACGGCCGCGGCGAGCTGCGGACACGAGGTGCCGCCCGCCATGGGGGCCTGCACGATCGGATACCGGCAGAGGTCGGACAGTGCAGAGGACGCGGGGGGCGCGGAGGACATGCAGGCATCGTCCCACCGTCCACCCGCTACCGCCGAATCGGGCGGAGCGGGTGTACGGCGGCACGTCGACCCGCTCGGCGCGGCGGGCCCGCGGGGTCGTCGGCTCCCCGGAATCGGGGGCCTGCCGGAACGCGTGGATCGCCGGACGCGACGACTGTCGGGGCCAGACGGCGGACGCGCCGACCGCCGCGATACGGCGGTCACCGGGACGCGGCAGCCTCCGGGACTGGTCCACTGCCAGACGCGGCCACCTCCGGGACGCGGCAACCTCCGGGACTGATCCACTGCCGGGCGCGGCCGCCTCCGGGGCGGACCCACTGCCGGGCGCGGCGACCACCGTGCCAACAGGGCTCGCCTGCCCGGCAGGGCCCACGTACGGGACACGGCAGTCAGCAAGACGCGCCGACGGCCGGGACGGCCGCCTCCGGGAGAGACCCACTGCCGTGCCCGGCAGGGCCACCGTGCGGCAGGGCCTCGCCTGCCCGACAGCGCCCGCGTCCGGGCTAGCGGCCGTTGAACGCGTCCTTCAGCCGGGAGAACAACCCCTGCTGTCCCGGCTGGAACTGACCCATGGGCCGTTCCTCGCCCCTCAGCTTCGCCAGCTCCCGCAGCAGCCGCTCCTGCTCCGCGTCCAGCTTCGCGGGCGTCACCACCTCGACGTGGACGATCAGGTCACCGCGTCCGCCGCCCCGAAGGTGGGTGATGCCGAGCCCGTGCAGCGGGATCGACTGGCCGGACTGGGTGCCCGGCCGGATGTCGATCTCCTCCACGCCGTCGAGCGTCTCCAGCGGCACCTTGGTGCCGAGTGCGGCGGCCGTCATCGGGATCGTCACCGTGCAGTGCAGATCGTCGCCACGGCGCTGGAACGTCGGGTGCGGCAGCTCGTGGATCTCCACGTACAGATCACCGGCGGGCCCGCCGCCGGGGCCGACCTCGCCCTCGCCACCGAGCTGGATCCGCGTCCCGTTGTCGACACCGGCCGGGATCTTCACGGTCAGCGTCCGGCGCGAGCGGACCCGGCCGTCACCGGCGCACTCCGGACACGGCGTGGGGACGACGGTTCCGAAGCCCTGGCACTGCGGGCAGGGGCGGGAGGTCATGACCTGGCCCAGGAAGGACCGCGTCACCTGCGAGACCTCGCCACGGCCACGGCACATGTCACACGTCTGCGCCGAGGTTCCGGGAGCCGCGCCCTCGCCGCTGCACGTCGTACAGACGACGGCCGTGTCGACCTGGATGTCCTTCGTCGTGCCGAAGGCGGCCTCGTTGAGCTCGATCTCCAGCCGGATCATGGCGTCCTGGCCGCGCCGGGTCCGCGAGCGCGGCCCGCGCTGGGACGCCGTGCCGAAGAACGCGTCCATGATGTCCGAGAAGTTCCCGAAACCGCCGGCACCGCCGAAGCCCGCTCCGGCACCGCCCGCCTGGGACAGCGGGTCGCCGCCGAGGTCGTAGACCTGCTTCTTCTGCGGGTCCGACAACACCTCGTACGCGGCGTTGATCTCCTTGAACCGCTCCTGTGTCTTCGGATCGGGATTGACATCCGGATGGAGCTCACGCGCGAGCCGTCGGAATGCCTTCTTGATCTCGTCCTGCGATGCGTCGCGGCGCACGCCGAGTACGGCGTAGTAGTCCGTGGCCACTTACGACTCCGCCAGGATCTGTCCGACGTAACGTGCCACTGCGCGTACCGCTCCCATCGTTCCGGGGTAGTCCATGCGGGTCGGTCCGACCACGCCGAGTTTGGCGACTGCCTCGTCGCCCGAACCGTAGCCGACGGCGACCACGGACGTTGAGTTGAGACCCTCGTGGGCGTTCTCGTGACCGATGCTCACGGTGAGGCCCGTACCGCCCGATTCCTTGGCCTCGCCGAGGAGCTTGAGGAGAACGACATGTTCCTCCAGCGCCTCCAGCACCGGCCTGATGGTCAGCGGGAAGTCATGTCCGAAGCGGGTCAGATTGGCGGTGCCGCCGATCATCAGCCGCTCCTCGGTCTCCTCGACGAGGGTTTCGAGGAGAGTGGAGAGCACGGTCGAGACCGTGCCCCGGTCCTCCGGCTCTTCGAACGAGTCGGGAAGATCCTGCACCAATTGCGGCACATCCGCGAAACGGCGTCCCACGACCCGGCTGTTCAGCCGGGCCCGCAGATCGGCGAGCGGGACGTCGCCGAAGGGCGCGGGACAGTCGATCAGGCGCTGCTCGACCCGTCCCGTGTCCGTGATCAGTACGAGCATCAGCCGGGCGGGCGCGAGGGACAGCAGCTCCACGTGCCGGACCGTGGACCGGGTCAGCGAGGGGTACTGGACGATCGCGACCTGCCTGGTCAGCTGTGCCAGCAGCCGTACCGTACGCCCGACGACGTCGTCGAGGTCGACGGCTCCGTCCAGAAAGTTCTGGATGGCACGGCGCTCCGGCGAGGAGAGGGGCTTGACCCCGGCGAGCCTGTCGACGAAGAGACGGTATCCCTTGTCGGTGGGGATCCGGCCGGCACTGGTGTGCGGCTGGGCGATGAACCCCTCGTCCTCCAGCACCGCCATGTCGTTGCGGACGGTGGCGGGGGAGACCCCGAGCTTGTGACGCTCGGTGAGTGCCTTGGAGCCGACGGGCTCCTCGGTTCCGACATAGTCCTGGACGATGGCGCGCAGCACTTCGAGTCTGCGTTCGCTGAGCATGGCGCACACCTCCAGCTGTTGTCCCTGGGTCGTTCTCCGGTCACTGCCTGGCACTCAACGTGCCCGAGTGCCAGGATTTTCCCGTGCCAGTGTACGGCTGCGGGGTACACCGCTAGCAAGGGCGACCGGCCACCCTACCGTGCGGTCGTCTCCGTATTCGAACGGGCCTCTGCCTGGCGCTTCACCTGGGACTCCGCCGGGCTCTTCCCGTGGGCTCCGCCGAGCCCCGCGCCTGTGCCTCTGTCCGGGTCTGCTATTAGCGTCGCCGTATGGACGTCCGTTGGGAAGAGTTCGGCTGGGAGCGACTGGCCGAGGGGGTGGGCCGGCGCCGGCTGCCGGGCTGGGACGCGACCTGCGGCCTGATCGTCGGCGCACACGGCGCACTGCTGTACGACACGGGTTCCACCCTCCGGGAGGGCGCCGAACTCCGCGCCCAGGCCGAGTCGCTGCTCTCCGGCCGCCGGGTCACGCATATCGCGCTGAGCCATCCGCACTTCGACCATGTGATGGGCACGGCGGCGTTCGCCGGGGCGGAGGTGTACGGCGCGGCGGGCGTCGGCGCGCTGCTGCGGCGGGAGCGGGAGGCGCTGCGCGCCGACGCCGTACGGCATGGCGTGCCCGCGGACGAGGCGGAGTCGGCGGCACAGTCGCTGGTGGCCCCGGCGCATCCGGTCTCCGGCGAGAGGACGCTCGATCTCGGCGGCCGCCGGGTGCTGCTGGCGAATGCGGGCCCCGGCCATACGGGCCACGATCTCGTGGCCCTGGTGCCGGGGAGCCCCGCGGTCGTGTTCTGCGGCGATCTGGTGGAGGAGTCCGGCGAGCCGCAGGCGGGCCCGGACGCGGTCCCGTCCCGCTGGCCCGCCGCGCTGGACCGGCTGCTCGGTCTGGGCGGCGAGGACGCGGCGTATGTGCCGGGGCACGGGGCGGTGGTGGACGCGGGGTTCGTCCGGGCGCAGCGCGACGCGCTGGCGGAGCGTTTCGGGGCGGGGTAGGGAACCGGGTTCGGGGGACGCGGGTTCGGTTCCGGTGACACGGGTTCTGGGATGCGGGTTCAGAGCGATGCGGGTTCAGAGCGATGCGGGCACGGGGAAGCGGGCCCGGGAGAACTTCGGCGCGGGGGAAGCGGGGTCGGGGGGATGGGCACAGCAGAATGGGCCCATGCGCAGCTACAGCCCTGATCTGACGCCCCCTTGGAAGAAGTCGGCCCCGGTTCCCGAGGTCTCCGCCGATCCCGGTCTGGTCGTGGAGGAGGTCGCCACGGGCTTCTGCGGTGCGGTGATCCGCTGCGAGGCGGGGACGGTGACCCTGGAGGACCGTTTCGGCAAGCACCGGGTCTTCCCGCTGGATCCGCGCGGCTTTCTCCTGGAGGGCAGGGTGGTGACTCTGATCCGCCCGTCCACGGCCCGCTCCGCGCCGTCCAGGACCGCCTCGGGATCGGTCGCGGTGCCGGGAGCGCGGGCACGGGTGGCCCGCGCCGGGCGGATCTATGTGGAGGGCCGGCACGACGCGGAGCTCGTCGAGCGGGTCTGGGGCGACGATCTCCGTATCGAGGGCGTGGTCGTCGAGTATCTGGAAGGCATCGACGACCTTCCCTCGATCGTCGCCGACTTCTCCCCCGGCCCCGACGCCCGCCTCGGCGTCCTGGTGGACCATCTGGTGGACGGTTCGAAGGAGTCCCGTATCGCGGCCTCGGTGACCGATCCGTACGTCCTGGTCGCGGGCCACCCCTACATCGACGTCTGGGAGGCGGTGAAGCCGTCCTCCGTGGGCATCCCGGCGTGGCCTTCGGTCCCGCGCGGCCAGGACTGGAAGACGGGCGTGTGCAGGGCCCTCGGCTGGCCCGAGAACACGGGCGTCGCCTGGCAGCACATCCTGTCGAAGGTGGGGTCCTACCGCGATCTGGAGCCCGAGCTCCTGGGACGCGTGGAGGAGCTGATCGACTTTGTGACGGTGGAGGACGGGGACGGGTGAGGGACGCGTCCCGCAGGGGTGCCTGACCCACGGGGGCAGCGGGGCACGGGAGCGGCGAGGGAGAGACGGGCCGGAGGCGCGACGGGGCGGGCCTGCGAGAGGCGGGGCGGCGCGGGAGGGGCCAGGACGCGAGAGGGCGGCGGCGTGGAAGGGGCCAGACGTCCGGGAGAAGCCCCGCGACGGGGCGGCCTCAGTCCACCAGCCCCCGCACCACCCCGTCCGCCAGCAGCCGCCCGCGCAGCGTCAGGACCGCGCGCCCGTCGTCGTACGGCGAGGGCTCCAGCAGACCGCCCGCAAGGGCGGACCGTGCGGCCTCCAGCCCCGCGGGCCTCAGCAGGGCGAGCGGGACGCCGTCCCGGAGCCGTAGCTCCAGCAGGATCCGCTCCACACGGCGGTCCTCCGCCGTGAGGAGTTCCCGGCCAGCCCCCGGCGACCGCCCGGCCGCCAGCGCCTGCGCGTACGCGCCCGGATGCTTCACATTCCACCACCGCACCCCGCCCACATGGCTGTGTGCGCCGGGGCCCGCGCCCCACCAGTCCGCACCACGCCAGTACAGCTCGTTGTGCAGACACCGGCCGGCCTCCGAGGTGGCCCAGTTGGAGACCTCGTACCAGGAGAAGCCCGCGTCCGTGAGGACGGAGTCCGCGATCAGATAGCGGTCCGCGTGGACGTCGTCGTCGGTCATGGGCACCTCGCCCCGCCGGATCCGCCGCGCCAGCCGGGTGCCTTCCTCCACGATGAGCGCGTACGCGGAGACATGGTCCGGCCCCGCCCCCACCGCGGCCGTCAGGGAGGCGCGCCAGTCGTCGTCGCTCTCCCCCGGCGTGCCGTAGATCAGGTCGAGGTTCACATGGTCGAAGCCCGCCTCGCGCGCCTCGGCGACGCATGCCTCCGGGCGGCCGGGCGTATGGGTGCGGTCGAGCACCTTCAGCACATGCCGGCGCGCGCTCTGCATCCCGAAGGAGATCCGGTTGAAGCCCCCCGCCCGCAGTTCCGCCAGATACTCCGGACCGACAGATTCCGGATTGGCCTCGGTGGTGATCTCCGCACCGTCCGCGAGCCCGAACTCCGTCCGTACGACGTCGAGCGCGGCCACCAGATCCGCCGCGGCGAGCAGCGTCGGCGTACCGCCTCCGACGAAGACGGTCCGCACGGCGCGCGGGTCGTCGCCGAGGACCTTGCGCGCCAGCCGGACCTCGTCCGCGAGGATCGCGGCGTAGTTGTCGCGCGAGGCGAGGACACCGCCGGAGCCGCGCAGCTCGGTCGCGGTGTAGGTGTTGAAGTCGCAGTAGCCGCAGCGCGTGGCGCAGTACGGCACATGCAGATAGAAGGCGAGGGGCCGGTCACCGGCCCCGTCGAGGGCGGACGCGGGCAGCGCCCCGTCCTCGGGCACGGGCTCGCCGTCGGGCAGTACGGAAGGCATGCACCCCATTGTCCGTCACCGCGGCGGGTCGCCCGTCCGGGCGCGGGCAGCGGGCGCGGGCCGGTCCGGAGCGCGACGGAGAACCGGCGTGTTCCGGGCTCGGGGAAGAGCCCGGACTGAGGGGGCGACCCGGAGAGCCGGCCGGGCCGCGAGCGGGAACCTCCCGCCCGCGGCAGACCGCACCGGCCTTGTGGCGCCCTCCGGCCGCCGACCGGCCCCGCTGCGTTGCCTCTGCGCCTCTACGCCTCGCGCTGGCCCGCGTACATCTCCTCGATCAGGTCCTTGAACGCGCGCTCGACGGCCGGCCGCTTCAGCTTCAGGCTGGGCGTCAGATCGCCGTGCTCGATGTCGAGGTCCCTCGGCAGCAGCCGGAACCGCTTGACGGTCTGCCAGCGCTGCAGCCCGTCGTTGAGCTGCGTCACATAGCCCTGGATCAGGTCGACCGTCGCGGGTGAGGCGAGGACCTCCGCGTACGACTTGCCCTCCAGTCCGTTCTCCGCGGCCCAGCCGAGGAGGGTCGCCTCGTCGAGCGCGATCAGGGCGGTGCAGTAGTTCCGGTCGGCGCCGAGGACCACGATGTTGGAGACGAACGGGCAGATGGCCTTGAACTGGATCTCGACCTCGGTCGGCGCGATGTACTTGCCGCTCGACGTCTTGATCAGGTCCTTCTTCCGGTCCGTGATCGTCAGATATCCGTCGACGGAGAGTTCGCCGATGTCACCGGTGTGGAGCCAGCCGTCGGCTTCGAGGACCTCCGCGGTCTTCTCCGGCAGCCCGTGGTAGGACTCCATGATCCCGGGGCCGCGGAGCAGGATCTCCCCGTCGTCGGCGATCCGCACCTCGGTGCCGGGCAGCGGCTTGCCCACGGTTCCCGTACGGTACGCCTCGCCCGGATTGACGAACGACGCGGCGCTCGACTCGGTGAGCCCGTACCCCTCCAGGACATGGATCCCGGCGCCCGCGAAGAAGTAGCCGATCTCGGGAGAGAGCGCGGCCGAGCCGGAGACCGCGGCCCGCAGCCGTCCGCCGAACGCCTGGCGCAGTTTGGCGTAGACGAGCGCGTCGGCGACCTTGTGCTTGGTGCGCAGGGCGAAGGGCGCGGAGGCCGTGCCCGTACGGCGGAAGTTGTCCTGGGTGGCCCTGGCGTAGTCGCGCGCGACCTCGGCCGCCCACTGGAAGATCTTGTACTTGGCGCCGCCCCCCGCCCGCGCCTTCGCCGCGACGCCGTTGTAGACCTTCTCGAAGATGCGCGGCACGGCCGCCATGTACGTCGGCTGGACGACCGGCAGATTCTCGATGATCTTGTCGATACGGCCGTCGACGGCGGTGACATGACCGACCTCGATCTGCCCGGAGGTCAGCACCTTGCCGAAGACATGGGCGAGCGGCAGCCAGAGGTACTGAATATCGTCCTTGCCGATGAGGCCGGTGGCGACGGTGGCCTTGGCCATGTACGACCAGCTGTCGTGCAGCAGCCGCACGCCCTTGGGGCGGCCTGTGGTGCCGGAGGTGTAGATCAGCGTCGCAAGCTGGGTGGCGGTGATCGAGCCGATCCGCTCCTTGACCGCCTCGGGGTGCGTCTCCAGATGCCGCTTCCCGCGCGCCTCCAGATCGGCGAGGGTGACGACCCAGCCCTCGGGGTCGCTCTCGTCCGGCTCCACTCCTTCGGTGTCGATGACCACGACATGCCGGAGTTCGGGCAGTTCGGCGCGCCGCTCACGGGCCTTGGCCAGCTGGGACGCGTCCTCGGCGAAGAGCACCCGGCTGCCGGAGTCGGAGAGGATGTACGCCGATTCCTCGGCGTTGGTGGACGGGTAGACCGTCGTCGTCGCACCGCCCGCGCACATCACGCCGAGGTCGGCGAGGATCCACTCGATCCGGGTCGTGGAGAGGACCGCGACCCGTTCCTCGGGCCGTACGCCCAGTTCGATCAGACCTCCGGCGATGGCATAGACGCGGTCGGCGGTCTCGCCCCAGCTCAGCGACTTCCACTCGGAGGGGCCGGTGCCGGAGACGGGGGCGACCGGGTAGCGGAACGCCTCGGCGTCCGGTGTCGCTTCGACGCGCTCGGCGAACAGGACCGCCACCGAGGGCGGGCGATTCTCGATCATGGTCTGTGTGTCGCTCAAAACATCCTCCGGGCCTGCGGCAGCACTGCACACGACTGGCTGTTTCCAACTGGCGAGTAACCATGCGAGTCGCGATCAGATTAGAACGCGTATCGCTGGTGCGTAAGGGGAAACGACCCGCCGCTTCATAACGAACTCTTTACCCGGGCGGCGGCCGGAGCAGCCCTGAACGACGATCCGCGGAGCCGCCGCGCGGAGCACGGAAGGGGGGCGGGCGGGACCGTCGCGGAGCCGGTGCCGGAGCGGGGTGGCTCAGGGGCGGGACGGGCACGGGCAGACCGGACACGGAGCACGGGGGCGGGACGGGCACGGGCAGGCCGGAACGGGACAGCGCCCACCCCTGGAGACCGCCGATCCGTCACAGGGGGTGGGCGCTGATTCCGTACGCGTACGGCGGGTCCGGCCCCGGCAGCCGCGGCCGGGCGGTGCCGGACCGGTCGGCCAGTCGGGTGATGCCGGGCCCGGCCGCCAGCCGGGTGCTCCGGCGGTGCCGGACCGGCCGGCGGCTACTTCTTGCTCTTGCCGCCGCTCTCGTCGCTGGACAGCACCGCGATGAACGCCTCCTGCGGCACCTCCACGCTGCCGACCATCTTCATCCGCTTCTTGCCTTCCTTCTGCTTCTCCAGCAGCTTCCGCTTACGGGAGATGTCGCCGCCGTAGCACTTGGCGAGGACGTCCTTGCGGATGGCGCGGATGGTCTCGCGGGCGATGACCCGGGAGCCGATGGCGGCCTGGATCGGCACCTCGAACGCCTGCCGGGGGATCAGCTCGCGCAACTTGGCGACGAGCCGCACACCGTAGGCGTAGGCCGCGTCCTTGTGGGTGATCGCCGAGAACGCGTCGACCTTGTCGCCGTGCAGCAGGATGTCCACCTTGACCAGGCTGGACACCAGCTCGCCCGTGGGCTCGTAGTCGAGGGAGGCGTAACCGCGCGTCTTGGACTTCAGCTGGTCGAAGAAGTCGAAGACGATCTCGGCGAGGGGGAGGGTGTAGCGGATCTCGACCCGGTCCTCGGAGAGGTAGTCCATGCCGAGCAGGGTGCCGCGACGGGTCTGGCACAGCTCCATGATCGCGCCGATGAACTCACTGGGCGCGAGGATCGTGGCCCGTACGACCGGCTCGTGGACCTCCGCGATCTTGCCCTCGGGGAACTCGCTTGGGTTGGTGACCGAGACCTCGGCCCCGTCCTCCATGACCACGCGGTAGACCACGTTCGGGGCCGTGGCGATCAGATCGAGGCCGAACTCGCGCTCCAGCCTCTCCCGGATCACGTCCAGGTGCAGCAGCCCGAGGAAGCCGACGCGGAAGCCGAAGCCGAGCGCCGCGGAGGTCTCGGGCTCGTACACCAGCGCGGCGTCGTTGAGCTGGAGCTTGTCGAGGGCGTCGCGCAGCTCGGGATAGTCCGAGCCGTCCAGCGGGTAGAGGCCGGAGAACACCATCGGCTTGGGGTCCTTGTAGCCGCCGAGCGCCTCGGTGGCGCCCTTGTGCTGCTGGGTGATGGTGTCGCCGACCTTGGACTGGCGGACGTCCTTCACCCCGGTGATCAGATAGCCCACCTCGCCGACGCCGAGGCCGTCGGCGGGGAGCATCTCGGGCGAGTTGGTGCCGATCTCCAGCAGCTCGTGCGTGGCGCCGGTGGACATCATCCGGATCCGCTCGCGCTTGCCGAGCTTCCCGTCGATGACGCGTACGTAGGTGACGACGCCGCGGTAGGAGTCGTAGACCGAGTCGAAGATCATCGCTCGGGCGGGCGCGTCGGCAACGCCGACGGGGGCGGGCACCTCCCGCACCACGCGGTCGAGCAGCGCCTCGACGCCGAGACCGGTCTTGGCCGAGACCTTGAGCACGTCGTCCGGGTCGCAGCCGACGAGATTCGCCAGCTCCTCGGAGAACTTCTCCGGCTGGGCCGCCGGGAGGTCGATCTTGTTGAGGACCGGAACGATGGTGAGATCGTTCTCCATCGCCAGATAGAGGTTGGCGAGGGTCTGCGCCTCGATGCCCTGCGCGGCGTCCACGAGCAGGATCGTGCCCTCACAGGCCGCGAGGGAGCGGGACACCTCGTAGGTGAAGTCCACGTGCCCAGGCGTGTCGATCATGTTCAGGATGTGGGTCGTGCCCTGGCCGACGCCCTCGGTGGGCGCCCAGGGCAGTCGGACGGCCTGGGACTTGATCGTGATGCCCCGTTCGCGCTCGATGTCCATCCGGTCGAGGTACTGGGCACGCATCTGCCGCTGCTCCACCACCCCGGTCAGCTGAAGCATCCGGTCGGCGAGGGTCGACTTGCCGTGGTCGATGTGCGCGATGATGCAGAAATTGCGGATCAGCGCCGGGTCGGTACGGCTCGGCTCGGGCACGTTGAGAGGAGTCGCGGGCACGCAGGGTCCTGATTCTTGAGACGCCGGGCGTCTCGTCTCGGGCGAAGGCGGATCGATACGTAGCCTCCATGGTCCCACGGGTAAGGGACTGCGCCCCGTTTGGGACGCCCGGAGGGTGACTGGTAGCCTGGCTAGCTGTGTCTCGATTCCCCGTGTCGTACGGGGATCATGGACGAGACGCTCATCAAAGATCAACCGAACCTGAGAAGGCTCTTTCGTGGCGAACATCAAGTCCCAGATCAAGCGGAACAAGACGAACGAGAAGGCGCGCCTGCGCAACAAGGCCGTCAAGTCCTCGCTCAAGACCGCGATCCGCAAGGCCCGCGAGGCCGCCGCCGCGGGTGACGTCGAGAAGGCCACCGCGGCTTCTCGTGAGGCCGCCCGCAAGCTCGACAAGGCTGTCTCGAAGGGCGTCATCCACAAGAACGCCGCCGCCAACAAGAAGTCGGCGCTGGCGTCCAAGGTGGCCGCCCTCCAGGGCTGAGCACTCACGCAGCACCCCCGCAGTACTCCCGGCGGTTTCCCTCGCGGGACGACCCGCCGGACGACTTGATCGCCGGACGGACCTGAGCGGGCCCTCTCTCTCCGCTCCCCGACCGGCCCCTGGGACTCGCACTTGGACCTGCGTTCGCCACGCGGGTGCGAGTCCGCACAGCAGGACCACCCCGAAGGCCCCGGCTCCCACCGGGGCCTTCGGCGCTCCCTCCCTCCCGCGCCATCCACGACCCCCACGGCCCCGGCTCCTTGCCGTCCGGTCCAGGCACCGGTTTGGTGAGTGCGCCGAGGGTCCGCGCCGTGTGGGTGTCTCCCCCCAGCGAGTGAGCTGGAGGGGCGCGCGGGTGTCGAAAGGGAGAGCGCGCGGAGGTCCCGAGGTACGAGCGGTCGAGCACGGTCGACCGTCGACACACGCTCAGAGCGCCCCGGAAGTAAACCGAGCCACAAAAAGAAGGGCCCCCTCAGCGCCGGATTCGGGCGGCACGCGCGATCGCGACGACCGCCTTCTCCAGCGCGTACTCCGGATCGTCTCCGCCGCCCTTCACTCCCGCGTCCGCCTCGGCGACCGCCCGCAGCGCCATGGCGACGCCGTCCGGCGTCCATCCCCGCATCTGCTGCCGTACCCGGTCGATCTTCCACGGCGGCATCCCCAGCTCACGCGCCAGATCCGCCGGCCGGCCCCCGCGCGCGGAGGAGAGCTTGCCGATCGCCCGGACGCCCTGGGCCAACGCGCTGGTGATCAGCACGGGCGCGACCCCGGTCGACAGCGACCACCGCAGCGCCTCCAGCGCCTCGGCCGCCCGGCCCTCCACCGCGCGGTCGGCTACGGTGAAGCTGGACGCCTCGGCACGGCCCGTGTAGTACCGCCCGACGACGGCCTCGTCGATCGTGCCCTCCACATCCGCGACGAGCTGCGAGACCGCGCTGGCCAGCTCCCGCAGATCGCTGCCGATGGAGTCGACAAGCGACTGGCACGCCTCGGGCGTCGCCGACCTGCCGAGCGCCCGGAACTCCGACCGCACGAACGTCAGCCGCTCCGCGGCCTTCGTGGTCTTGGGGCAGGCGATCTCCCGCGCACCCGCCTTCCGGGCCGCGTCCAGCAGCCCCTTGCCCTTTGCTCCGCCGGGGTGCAGCAGGACGAGGGTGATCTCCTCGACAGGCGCGTCGAGATACCCCTTGATGTCCTTGATCGTGTCGGCGGAGAGATCCTGCGCGTTCCGCACGATCACGACCTTGCGCTCGGCGAAGAGCGACGGGCTCGTCAGCTCGGCGAGCGAGCCGGGCTGAAGCTGATCGGCGGTCAGATCGCGGACATCCGTATCGGCGTCGGCGGCCCGCGCGGCCGCCACCACCTGCTGCACCGCGCGGTCGAGGAGCAGGTCCTCCTGGCCCACGGCGAGGGTGACGGGGGCGAGCGGATCGTCTGTCGAATTCTTCCTGGTGGCCATCGCGCTCCAGCATCCCACGGGCCACTGACACTCCGTCCCGGAGCCGCCGCCCGTATCGCACAATGACCGGGTGAGCGAAGGACGACATGTACTGGTACTGCCGGACCGCGACGCCGCCGAAGAGGTGGCGCGGGAGCTGGCGGACCGCTTCGGCGTGGCCGAGGAACCGCAGCTCGTACGCGACGCGCTGGCCGGCGAGGACGACGCCGAGGACGCCCAGTGGCTGGTCGTCCTGGAGGACCCCGAGGCCCGACTCGACCCCGCCGCGCTCGACGGCTTCGCGGCGGAGTACGACGGGTGGCTGGAGACGCCCCGGTGACAACGGAGCCGCCTCGCGCCTCGCCGCTCCCCCGGTGACGCCTCGCCGCTCCCCGGCGGCACGGAGCGGCCCCGTCCCGGTGTCAGTCCCCTGGGGGATGCTTCGGCCATGGACACCCACATGGACGAGAACGACTTCTGGCAGCTCCTGGAGGAGTGCCGCCCCGCCGGCCCCGACCCCGACGCGGACGGCCTCGCCGAGGCCCTGACCTCCCGCCTGTCCCGGGGCACGGTCCCCGAGGTGATCGGCTTCGCGGAGCAGTTGGCCCGGCTGCTGTACCGGCTCGACCGCCGGGAGTACGGGGACGAACTGTCCGGCGACGCCTTTCTCTACACCCGCTGCGCCGTTGTCGCCGACGGTAGGAACGCCTACGAGCGCGTGCTCGGTGACACGGCCGCGTTCCGTCCCTACGCCGAGGAGTTCATCTGGGCCGAGGGCATCCTGTACGTCCCGGACAACGCGTACGAGCACCTCACCGGCGAGAAGTGGAACCGCGACACCCGGTACAGCTACGAGTCCTACTCGAACACGGAGGGCTGGGCCGACCGGTAGCCCGCGGGGGCATGGGGTCCGGTGCCCTCCGGGAACCCGCTCAGCAGTCGGCGCGGTGGGGTTCGAGCGGCAGACGGCCCAGCCGGAGCCCGAAGTGGTCATGGTAGGCGGCGAGGACCGCCGCGTCGCCGGAGAGCGGCTGCTCCCGCCGCTCACCGTGGCCGGTGGTGACCAGTGTGTGACCGCTGAGGGTGATCCGGCCTTCGGCGGTGAGCCGGGAGCAGATGAGGGACTTGGTGAAGTGCGACCGGGGCGATGTGCTGTGCCACCAGGCTGCGGCCCGGAAGTCCTCCAGCTCACGCGGCCGGGTCTCCAGGCGGAACTGCGGCACTCCGTCCCGGTGGACGTCGAGATCACCGTGCTCGGACGCCTCGACGAGCCGGAACGTACCGGCCGGGTCGCTCTGCTCCTCGCGGAGGTCGAATGCGAGGGGGTGGTGGGCGTGGTCGCCGAACCCGACATCGGCCAGCCAGCGACCGGCACCGTCCTCGGTCTCCACCAGCAGCGCGAGATGGCCGTACGGAATCCCGAGCCGCCCTCCTTCGTCGAACACGCGGGCCTGGAGCAGGGTGACGTGGAACCCGAGGTCCCTGAGCAACACCGCGAACGCGCCGTTGAGTTCGTAGCAGAAACCGCCTCGCTCGCGGCCCACGACCTTGGCGAGCAGTGCTTTCTCCTCCAGCACGATGTCCTCGCCGAGATGGATCGACAGGTTCTCGAACGGGACGGTCCGCAAGTGCCGCAGCTGTAGATCGCGCAGCGCGGCGGCGTCTGCGTGCTCCGGGCGGTCGGCACCGATACGGCGGAGGTAGTCGTCCATGGTGACAGTGTGACCCCAGTGCCGAACCCGACACACCGTGATCGGCGGGAGTGAGGGCCATCGCTCACAGAGTGTCCGCCCTGCGGGGCCCGGCCGAGGCCGGGCCCCGGAGCACGGCGCGCCCGGCATGGAACCCGGCGGCCACGCCGGAGCACGGCCCGCAGATCCCGGCCGGCTCCCGTCACGGCGATCGGCCCGTCCCTGTCGGTGCGGAACACCGCCGCTCCCCCGGCTCTGAGCGCGTCGATGGTACGGGGCGCGGGATGACCGTACCCGTTGTCGCGGCCCGCGGAGATCAGCGCCAGCCTGGGGCGCACGGCATGGAGCAGGCCGGGGTGCTGGTGGGCGGAGCCGTGGTGGGCGACCTTGAGCACATCGACCGGCAAGAGGTCCGGACGGGCCAGCAGCAGGCCCCGCTGTGCCGGTGGTTCCAGATCGCCGAGGAGCAGCACGGTCGGCCCCTCCCGGACGCGTACGAGCAGGGTGACGCTGGCGTCGTTGGGCCCTTCCGGCACGATGGCGGATCCCCTGCCCGCGCCGTCCACGCCCGACGGGTGGCCGGTCGGCGGGAGGCCGGTGACGGGGCTCGCGGCTGGGCCGGTCGCCGGCAGGCGGACCGTGGGCCAGAGCACCTGCCAGCTCAGCCGCCCCACCGCGCGTACCTCCCCGGCCGTGGCACGGATCAGGGGCACTCGCGCCGCCGCCGTCACTCTGCGGACGAAGGCGCTCTGCTCCCTCGGTTCGTCAAGCGTGGTGGCCTGAACCGCGCCGATCGTCCTGCCCCGGAGGACTCCCGGCAGCCCCCGGACGTGGTCGGCGTGGAAATGGGTGAGCAGCACGAGGGGGACTCGGGTGACCCCGAGGTCGCTCAGACACCGGTCGGCGAGTTCGGGGTCGGGGCCGGCGTCGACGACCACCGCCGAGCCGTCCCCGACCGCCAGCACGGTGGAGTCTCCCTGCCCGACGTCACACATCGCGTAGGACCAGCCGGGCGGCGGCCAGCCGGTGAGGACTCTGATGAGCGGAGCCGGGCGCACCAGGGCGAGAAGGAGCAGCAGGGCGCAGGCGGCGGCCGTCCAGGGGTGGCGCGGCAGCCTGCGGAGGATGAGGAGGGCCAGGGCGGTGACGGCGGCGAGCAGGAGACCGCCGCCCCAGCCGTCCGGCCAGTCCACCTGCGCGCCGGGCAGCCCCGCCCCGGCGCGGGCGACGGAGGCGATCCATCCGGCGGGCCATCCGGCCACCCGGGCGAGCGCCTCCGCTAGGGGCATCGAGACCGTGGCCGCCGCGAGGGTGGAGAAACCGAGCACGGTGGCCGGTGCCACCGCGATCTCGGCCACCAGGTTGCAAGGGATCGCCACCAGGCTGAGCCTGCCCGCGAAGACCGCGACCACGGGAGCGCACACGGCCTGTGCCGCTCCGGCTGCGGCCAGCGCCTCGGCGAGCCTCGGCGGCACGCCCTTGCGTTCCAGCAGGGCGCTCCAGGTGGGGGCGATGGTGAGCAGTGCGCCGGTCGCCAGCACGGAGAGCAGGAATCCGTAGTTCCGCGCGAGCCAGGGGTCGTACAGCACGAGCGTCAGTACGGCGGCCGCCAGTGCGGGGATCAGGGTTCGCCTGCGTCCGGTGCCGATGGCGAGCAGTGTGATGGCCCCGCAGGCCGCCGCTCTCAGGACGCTCGGCTCCGGCCTGCAGACGACGACGAAGGCCAGTGTCAGCGCTCCGCCTGTCAGGGCCGTCCCCCGCAGCGTGATGCCCAACCGGGGTGCGAGGCCGCCCCGTTCGGCGAGCCCGGCTCTGGAAGGGGCCCCGATGAGGAGGATCAGCACGACGACGAGGTTGCTTCCCGAAACAGCGAGAAGGTGGGTGAGGTCGGTCGCCTCGAAGGCGTCCTGAAGCTCGGGAGTGACGCGCGAGGTGTCGCCGACGGTGAGTCCGGGGAGGAGGGCGCGAGCGTCCGGACTCAGCGCCTCCGTCGCCTCCCGCAGGCCCGCCCGCAGCTCTCCGGCCCGTCGCTGGAGGGCCGTTGGCGCGCCGGTGACGCGCGGCTCCGATCCGCGCACTCTCAGCACGGCCGCGAAGCGGTCGTTCCCGGTCAGCGGCGGTGCGAGGCGTCCGGACAGCTTCAGCCGGGTCGTAGGCAGCAGACGCCTCCATCGGGCGAGGGTGTCAGGGGGGACCCCCGGCCGGAGGACCACCAGCACGGGCGTCCGGGTGGCGGTGACCGTCCCGCCGGTGGAGGTCACCCGCGTCGCTTCCGCGTCGAACATCAGCGACCGTGCCGTCTCCGGGTCGCCGGGAGCCCGAGGACGGGTGAGCCGGGGGTCGGAGGTGACCGTCAACTCGACGGTCGTGTGGGCGTACCGCTCGGCGAGGGAGGGCACGGGGCCACGACGGAGATCCGCGCCGTGCAGTCCGGCCGAGGCGGCCCCCGCGCCGCCGCAGAGCAGGATCGCGGCGAGAGCTGTGGCATGGAGCCCGTGCCGACGTCCGGGGCGGGCTCGCGGGGTACGCCCGGTGAGAGGGGGGCCGCCTTCCCGCCGGACCGTTCCCGTGCGGCCAGGCGCGGACCCACGCCTGATCGCTGTCATGGCCGCGGGGGCGAGCAGCACCCCCGCCAGGACCGCGCAGACGGTGACGCCGACCGCCGTCCACCGTCCCGGCGCGCCCAGCGCGAGGGCGGACGCCGCCCAGGCCGCCAGGGCCGGAGGTACCAGCCGCAGATCGGCGGGGGCTTCCTGGCGCGGGTGGGACGCTCCCAGCCGGTGCCCCGACGCGGCGTGCACCGCCTGGCGGGTCATGGCCGTACAAGGGTCTGGAGGTCGGCGAACCGGCGGTCGCCGATCCCGTCGACCTCGCGGAGTTCGTCGACCGACCGGAAACCGCCGTTACGGGTGCGGTAGTCGACGATGTGCTGTGCCAGCACGGGACCGACGCCCGGCAGGGTGTCGAGCTGCTCCGCCGTGGCCGCGTTGAGACTCAAGGGCCCGGCGGGCAGCCCGCCTCCCGCGCCGCCGTCATTCTGCGGACGGAAGCGCCCCGTTCCCGGTCCCGGTGCGGCCGCTCCCGGTGCCGCCGGTCCCGTCCCGGAGAACCCGGGTGGCGTCGGCACCCCCACGAGCACCTGTTCCCCGTCGATGAGCACCCGCGCCCGGTTGAGGCCGGTCAGATCCGCGCCCTCCTTGACCCCGCCGGCTGCCGTCAACGCGTCGGCGACCCGTGATCCGGCCGGCAGCCGCAGGACACCGGGTCGGCGCACCTTGCCGCCGACGTCGACCACGATCCGCGCGGCAGCCCCCGCGCCCGAGAGCGACAGCGGTCCGGTGGAGGGCCGGGGCGACTGCGGTGCGGGAGTGCCCTGATGGGCCGCAACCCGCGCCGGGGCCGGGACGCTCTCAGGCCGGCCCACCCAGAAGTGCTGGGCCGCGAAGACCGCCGCCACGACCGGTACCACGGCCAGAGCGGCGAGGGTTCTCGGTTCGAGCCCGCATCGGAGCTGCGCCCACAGCGGCAACCGCTCCCGCAGGACGAGCGCCGCCCGCCGCCGGACGCCCCGGCCGGAGCCCGATAAGGCACCGGACCGCGGCCCCTCGTCCGCGGCGAGACCGTCAACGGCACAAGGGCCTCTGCCCACGTCGGAGCCCGCGTCCGCATCAGAGCCCCCGTGTGCGGAGGAGCCCGTGCCGGTGCCGGAGCCTGTGCCGATGCCGGAGCCTCTCTCCCTCGCGCCGAGACCCACCCGAGCGCTCCCACCGACGCCCGTGCCCACGCCGAACCGGCCGGATGCGCCGTCCCCGATGTCCGGTGCGGCACCCCCACCGCCCGCCGGCCCCGCGAACAGGGCGTCCGCCCGGCGACGCAGGGCGATCGCCGAAGCGTCGACCGTGCCTGTGCCGCGCGCACGGGAGGCACCGGACGCGCGGGGTGCGCCGGGTGCGCGGGACCTGCGGAACGCACGGGCCGGTCGTCGGCCCCCGCCGGGTCCGGGAGCTGTGCCATGCCCGGTGCGGGCACGGCCGTCGGATGCCGGGGCGCGACCCGGCCCACTGGTTACGGAGCGTGATCGAAGAGCCATGCACAGGACGGTAGGCGCATCCGTCCGAGCCCGCTGAGCAGGCTCAATTCCTGTGGAAAACCAGCGCGTTGTGGATAACCGGGTCACCCTCACGTGCTAGCGGCAGACCCCCTGCACATCCGTCAGGGGTATCAGCGCAGGGAGATCACGGCACCCAGCAGCCCTGGCCCGGTATGCGCCCCGATCACCGCGCCCACTTCACTGACATGCAGGTCGGCCAGGCCCGGCAGCCTCTCCCGCAGCCGTTCCGAGAGCGCGCCGGCCCGCTCCGGCGCGGCGAGATGGTGGACGGCGACGTCGACCGTACTCGCGCCCGCCCGCTCGACCACGATCTCCTCCAGGCGGGCGATCGCCTTGGATGCCGTACGCACTTTCTCCAGCATCTCGATCCGGCCGCCGTCCAGTTGCAGCAGCGGCTTCACCGCCAGCGCCGAGCCCAGCAGCGCCTGGGCGGCCCCGATCCGGCCGCCGCGCCGCAGATAGTCGAGGGTGTCGACGTAGAAGTAGGCGGACGTGCCCGCGGCCCGCTTCTCCGCCGCCGCCACCGCCTCGTCCAGGGTGCCGCCGCCCTCGGCCGTCTCCGCGGCCGCGAGGGCGCAGAATCCGAGGGCCATCGCGACCATCCCGGTGTCCACCACCCGCACCGGGACGGGTGCCTCCTTGGCGGCGAGTACGGCCGCGTCGTACGTCCCGGAGAACTCCGCGGACAGATGGAGGGAGACGATTCCGGTCGCGCCCGCGTCCGCCGCGATCCGATAGGTTTCCGCGAACGTCTCGGGGCTCGGCCGCGAGGTGGTCACGGAACGTCGCTTCTGGAGTGCGAGCGCGAGAGAGCGGGCCGAGATCTCGGTGCCCTCTTCAAGCGCCTGACCACCGAGTACGACCGTCAGCGGCACCGCCACGATGCCGTGGCGCTCCAACGCCGGCTGCGGCAGGTAGGCCGTGGAATCGGTGATGATCGCGACATGGCGGGACATGAGCGGGAGGTTACCGGTCGGCGGCATCGGACGGCAGCCCAGCCCCTCGCCGATCACGCGTCACCATGCCCCCGGCCGACGGGGGACGCCCACCGGACCGCCTCCCCCGGCCCACCCGACCAGGCCGGCGCACGGCCTCGGTCCCACCGCACCGGTTCGCGGTCTCCACTTCGTGTGCCGGTTGTCGTCCCGGACCCGGCGCGTCGCCGGTTCCCGGTCCCGTCATATGCGGCACGGCGTCGCCGTGCCGACGCACCGGTCCGGGTCCCCGCTCCAGCCCGTCGTCTCCGCCCCCGTCACGCCGTCAGTTCGTCGTCTCGGGGCGGGCGGTCTTCTGCCAGGGATAGGTCTCCACCCGCGGGTCACGCGCCGTGATCGCCTGCGGTTCCGGCTGCGGGGACGGGCCATCGGGAGCACCGGCCCGCGTGGCGGCGTCCTCCTGGGGCCAGGTCTGCTCCGGAACGGCACCGTCCGCCTCCGGCCAGTCGGCGGCCGCCCGAGGAGCGCCCTGCGGCTCACCGGTCGGGGCGGCTCCGGCACCGGCCTTCGGCTCCCCGGTCGCCGACCAGTTCCTCAGTGCGTCGGCCTCCATGTCGATCTGGGTGCTGAGCGAGTCCAGATCGTCGTCGGCGAACTCCCGCGCCCGGTCCCGTGCGGCCCACCGCAGCGATTCCGCGGAGCGAATGATCCGCTCGGCGCGCTCGCGCAGATCCGGGAGCCTCGCGGCCACCGTGGTCCGGTCGGGCTCGCGCTCCAGCCGCTTCAGCTCGTCGTCCAGCTCGTGCCCGTGCGCGCTCAGACGCTCGAAGAGGCCGATGGACTCGGAGAGCGAGGCGTCCTCCGACACGCCCGCGCGCAGCGCGTCCTGGGTCGCCCGCATCGATGTCCGCAGCTTCAGCCGCAGCTGCGCCAGCTCACCGGCGACGCCGACCTGCCCATAGCTCTTGGCCCGGAGCGTGGTCTCCTCGACCGTACGCCGGGCCTGGCTGACCGTACGCTCCACACCTCGCTTGGCCGCTCCGACAGCCTTCACCGTGACAAACACCCCCAACGCCACGAAGGCGAAGAAAAGCAGCGCCAGAATCAGAATCACGGCGTCCATGGACAATCCTTCGGCGTCGATTGTGGTTCTTCCACCGTAAACGGAACGGGCAGGCGGAGGGTTCCTTCGGAACCCCCAACCTGCCCGTAGGGGAGACCCTGAAAACGGGGTCGGGGCGCACGGCCCGGCGTGGCGGTCCCGCCGTCGGCCGGACGGGGAGCCTACGCGGGAACGATGTTGACCAGCTTCGGCGCCCGGACGATCACCTTGCGGATGCCCGCGCCGTCCAGCGCCGCGACCACGGCCGGGTCGCTCAGCGCCAGTGTCCGCAACTCCTCGTCCGCGATCGACGGCGGGACCTCCAGCCGCGCCTTCACCTTGCCCTTGATCTGGACGACGCAGGTCACGGTCTCGTCCACGACGTACGCCGGGTCCGCGACCGGGAAGTCCTGGTGTACGACCGAGTCGGTGTGGCCCAGCTTGCGCCACAGCTCCTCCGCGATGTGCGGGGCCAGCGGGGCGATCAGCAGCACCAGGCTCTCGGCCACGCCTCTCGGCAGCGGGCCGCCCGCCTTGGTCAGATGGTTGTTCAGCTCGGTGATCTTGGCGATGGCGGTGTTGAAGCGCAGCCCGGCCAGATCCTGTCCGGCGCCGTCGATCGCCTTGTGCAGGGCGCGCAGGGTGGCGTCGTCGGGCGCCACGTCGTCGACGACCGTGACCGATCCCGTCGCCTCGTCGACGATGTTGCGCCACAGCCGCTGCAGCAGCCGGTACTGGCCGACGACGGCCCGCGTGTCCCACGGCCGGGACACGTCCAGCGGCCCCATCGCCATCTCGTACAGCCGCAGTGTGTCGGCTCCGTACCCGGCGGCGATCTCGTCCGGGGTGACCGCGTTCTTCAGGGACTTGCCCATCTTGCCCAGCTCGCGCTTGACCGGCTCGCCCTGGAACCAGAACTTCCCCTCCCTCTCCTCCACCTCGGCGGCGGGAACCGGGAAGCCGCGGCCGTCCCGGTAGACGTACGCCTGGATCATGCCCTGGTTGTACAGCTTGTGGAACGGCTCCGGGGAGGAGATGTGCCCCAGGTCGAACAGCACCTTGGACCAGAATCGCGCGTACAGCAGATGCAGTACGGCGTGCTCGGCGCCGCCGACGTACAGATCGACACCGCCGTGCGGCATGCCGTCGCGCGGCCCCATCCAGTACTGCTCGATGGCAGGGTCGACCAGCTTCTCGCTGTTGTGCGGGTCCAGGTAACGCAGTTCGTACCAGCAGGAGCCCGCCCAGTTGGGCATGGTGTTGGTCTCGCGGCGGTACTTCCGGGGCCCGTCGCCCAGGTCCAGGGTGACGTCGACCCACTCCTCGTTACGGGACAGGGGCGTCTCGGGCTGGGTGTCGGCGTCCTCGGGGTCGAAGGTGCGCGGGGTGTAGTCGTCGACTTCGGGCAGTTCGAGCGGCAGCATCGATTCGGGCAGCGCGTGGGCGACGCCGTCCTCGTCGTAGACGATGGGGAAGGGCTCGCCCCAGTAGCGCTGCCGGCTGAACAGCCAGTCGCGCAGCCGGAAATTGACGGTTCCCTCGCCGATTCCGCGCGCGGTCAGCCACTCGGTGATACGGGACTTGGCCTCGGCGACGTCCAGGCCGTCCAGGGAGATCTGGTCGTTGGCGGAGTTGATCGCCGGTCCCTGACCGGTGAACGCCTCCCCCTCCCAGCCGTCGGGCGGCTGCACGGTGCGGATGATCGGCAGCTCGAACGCCTCGGCGAACTCCCAGTCGCGCTCGTCCTGTCCGGGGACCGCCATGATCGCGCCGGTGCCGTAGCCCATCAGGACGTAGTCGGCGACGAAGACCGGGATACGGGTGCCCGTGACCGGGTTGACGGCGTACGCGCCGGTGAAGACGCCGGTCTTGTCCTTGTGCTCGGTCTGCCGCTCGACGTCGCTCTTGGTCTGGGCCTGCTTGCGGTAGGCCGCCACGGCCTCGGCGGGGGTGGCCGCCCCGCCGGTCCAGGTGTCCTTGACGCCCTGGGGCCATTCCGGGGGCAGGATCGAGTCGATCAGACCGTGCTCGGGGGCCAGCACCATATAGGTCGCGCCGAACAGGGTGTCGGGGCGGGTGGTGAAGACGGTGATCCGGGCCTCGTCGCGGTGTTCGATGGGGAAGTCGACGCGCGCGCCCTCGGAGCGGCCGATCCAGTTGCGCTGCTGCAGCTTGATCGCCTCGGGCCAGTCCAGGGCGTCCAGATCGTTCAGCAGCCGGTCGGCGTAGGAGGTGATGCGCATGTTCCACTGGCGCAGCTTGGCCTTGAAGACCGGGAAGTTGCCGCGCTCGGAACGGCCGTCGGCGGTGACCTCCTCATTGGCCAGCACGGTGCCCAGTCCGGGGCACCAGTTGACGGGCGCCTCGGAGGCGTACGCCAGGCGGTAGCCGCCCAGCACGTCCGCCCGCTCGACGGCGCTCAGCTCACTCCACGCGCGCGTGGAGCCCGGCACCGGGAGTCGTCCGTCCTCGAACTGTGCGATCAGCTCGGCGATCGGGCGGGCCCGCCGCGCCTCATCGTCGTACCAGGAGTTGAAGATCTGCAGGAAGATCCACTGGGTCCACCGGTAGTACTCCGGGTCGATCGTCGCGATCGACCGGCGCTGGTCGTGCCCCAGACCCAGGCGGCGCAGCTGGCGCTTCATGTTCTCCATGGCCGCCTCGGTCGACACACGGGGGTGTGTGCCGGTGGCGACCGCGTGCTGCTCGGCGGGCAGGCCGAAGGCGTCGAAGCCCAGGGTGTGCAGCACGTTGTGCCCGGTCATCCGCTGGTGACGGGCGAAGACGTCGGTGGCGATGTAGCCCAGGGGGTGTCCGACGTGCAGACCGGCACCCGAGGGGTAGGGGAACATGTCCATGATGAACTTCTTGGGCCGCGCCACCAGGGCGGGGTCCCCGGCCAGGTCACCGGTCGGGTTCGGGGCCTCGTACGTGCCTTCGGCCTCCCAGAAGTCCTGCCAGCGTGCCTCGATGTCGGCGGCCATTGCCGCCGTGTACCGGTGCGGCGCGGCCGCCTCGGCCGCGGAAGCAGCGGAATTCGTCTCGCTCATGATCCTCAAAGCTCCATCGATCGTCTCTGCCAGCGGTTTGGAAGGGCGGCACTGCCCACAAACAAAAGGACCCCTCGCACAGGAGGGGACGCCGCGCCGAATCCGACCGGATTTTTCATCCGTCGGGACTGATCAGCGCGGCTCGCTAAGCAGAAGGCGTACGGCACGCATGACGCCAGGGTACCGCAGCGGACGTTCCGGGCGCGCGAGGGATACCCCTCGCCGAGACGCAGGGGATACCCCTTGCCGGGACCGTGGCCGCCGGGCCGGGGGTCGCCCTCCGGCCGGATCCAGGCCCGGATCCGGCCGGACCCGGGGCCTCATCGAACCAACCCGCACCGAGCCCCGTATGTATCCCCATGGAGATCGATGGGCTGCCCACGGGAGACCGCGGCGGGGGGCGGACGCGGGGCGCCGGGGAGGCGGGAGTGCCCGCGTTCGGCAGAGCACTTCCCGACGGCCGCCTGACTATTCCCCAGTCGCGCCACTTACTCCGCGTATCGACCCCATCCGGGGCAACCCCCGCACCAGTTGGCTGTAATTCGCCCCTCTAAACCTCTGAAACGTCGTACCGCTCGGTATGGGTCGACTTAGCATGCGTCAACGGGACCGCATTCCCGCACCCTCGGAGTTGCCCCATGAAGCCTCACCGCAAGAGCCGTTCGTCGCCGGCGCGCAGTACCGGGTTCAGGGCCCCGGTCCAAGGCGGCCTGATCGTGGCGGCGTTCGTGCTCGTTCCTCTGCTCGCCGTCGGCGGGAGCGACAGCTTCCGCGCCGCGCTCGACTTCACCACCGGGGTTCTGTCTCTGCTGTCCCTGACCGCGTCGATCGCGTGGGGGCTCATCGCCACGGACCGGCTGCTGCTGTCTCCGCGCCACCGCCTCGTCGCCCAGGCCGTCCACCGTGCCACGGCGACCGCCTCGCTCGGCTTCCTGGTACTTCACGCCACCGTCAAGGTGTCGCTCGGACATGTGGAACTCATCGGCGCCCTGGTGCCGTTCGGCCTCGGCGTGAGCGGTACGTCCGGGCTCATCGGCTTCGGCTCGCTGGCCGGCTTCCTCATGGTGATCGCGGGAACGACCGGCGCGCTGCGCAGCGCGCTGGCCGGCAACGTCAAGGTCGCCGGGCGCTGGCGAACCCTGCACATGCTGGCCTATCCGGCCTGGAGCTTCGCGCTTGTCCACGGCCTGTTCGCCGGCCGCCCGGCCGCGACCTGGGTCGTGGTGATGTACTGCCTGGCGCTGGTGGCCGTCGCGGGCGCCGTGTCCGTACGCCTGCTACCGCGCCCCGCGCAGCGCCGCCTGGCCGGCAGAGTGCTCGGTCTGCCCGGCGGCGGCTCCGAGGGCCGCTCGGACGACGCCTCGCAGCGTGACCTCGCGCAGGCTCCCCTCCCCGGTCTTCCCGGCCCGAGCGGTGCGGCGGCATTCGGCCGCGGGAACGGCCTTCCCCCGCAGCGCCCCTTCGAAGCGGACCTCCAGCGCGAGACGGTCCTCGGCCGGACCGCACTCGGCCGGCCCCGTCAGCAGGCCCGGCTCGCGCCCCCCGCCCCGCAGCTCTACGAGGCTCCCCCGTCCCTGGCCTCGGAGCCCGCCACGAGCGGCAGCGGCCTCGGCTCTCGCGCGAGCACCCCGGCGGGCCTCTCCGCCGACACACCCACCGGAGCCGGCGCGGGACTGGGCGCGGGCGCCGGAACCGGGATCTCCGCCGCCTATCGAGCGGTCTCCCTCGCCGGCGAGCCCTCCGCTCCGCTGGCCGAGCGCATACCGATGACCGAGGAACTCCCCGTCGTCCCGGACGACGGACCCTCCCCCGGCCTGTGGCCCACCCCGTCGCCGCCGCCCCCCGCGCAGGCTTTCGTCGCCGAGTTCCCGCCGCAGCCGTCCGGGACGTTCCCGACCGAGACCCCGCCCCTCGCGCAGATGTTCATGTCCGAGCCGGTGCAGGCCGTACCCCCGTCGTTCGACCCTCCTCCCCCGTACGACCCGGCCGGTTACGGTTCCCAGGCGCCAGGCACGTCCTTCGGCTCCTCGCCGTACACGGCCCGGCAGCCGGACGCCGCGCCGTACGGAACCTCGGCCTTCACCGCTCCGTCCCGGTACGAGGCGCCCGCGGCAGCCCCGTACCCACTCTCCGAACCCGCCTACGGAACTTCATCCGCCGCATACGACCCGGCCGACCCGGCCGCATACGACGACCACACACAGGCGATGCCCGGACCGCTCTTCCCGCCGCAGGCGGGAGAGCCCTGGAACACGCCCGCAGGAGACCGACCTTGAACACCCCCCTCCCCGATGTGCCCGAGGTCCGCGTCGTCGGCCTCCCTCAGTTGACCCAGGGCTTCGACCTGGTCGACCGCCTCGATCTGCAGATGCACCTCAAGGTGCACGGCCCGCTCGAACCGGTGACGGGCGAGCGGCTCGCGCAACTCGCCGAGGAGATATCCCTGCGCGGTCGCGGCGGCGCCGGCTTCCCCTTCGGGCAGAAGCTGCGTGCCGTCGCCGAGTCCGCCATCCGACGCGGGGTGCGGCCCGTCGTCGTGGTCAACGGCAGCGAGGGCGAACCCGCCTGCCGCAAGGACACCGTGCTGCTGAACCGGGCGCCCCATCTGATCCTGGACGGCGCGCTGCTGGCGGCCGAGGCGCTCGGGGCGCGCACCCTGGTCGTCGCCGTGACCCGCAACTCCACGGAGATCTCGATGCGGGCCGCTCTCGCCGAGCGCGGTCTGTCGGACCGGCGCGGACAGCAGTTGCGCGCGCGGATCGTCCGTACGCCGGAGCGGATGGTCTCCGGTGAGGCGTCCTCCGTCATCCGCGCGGTCAACGGCGGTCCCGCTCTTCCGCCGGGACGCCGTGTGCGGGCGGCGGACACCGGCGTCGGTGGTGCTCCGACACTGCTGTCCAACGCGGAGACGTACGCGCAACTCGCCGTCGCCGCCCGGATCGGTGCCCGCCGTTACGGCAACACCGGTACGGGATCCGAGCCGGGCACGGTCATGCTGACGATCTCCGGGGCCGTGGCGCGTCCGATGGTGGTCGAGGTGCCCACGGGTGTGCCGCTGCGGTACGTGCTGCAGATGGCGGGCGCTCCGCCGCTCCCCCAGGGGGTGCTGACCGGTGGCTACCACGGCAACTGGATCGACTCGGTGGCCGTCCACGAGGCGGTGGTCTCGCGCGAGTCGCTGGCGGCCGTGGGCGGTTCGCTCGGTGCCGGCGCGATCCTTCCGATCGGCCCGGAGACCTGTCCCCTGGGTGAGGCGCTGCGGGTGGCCAACTGGCTCGCCGCCGAGACGGCCGGCCAGTGCGGTCCCTGCAAGTTGGGGCTGCCCGCGGCGGCGGGCGGTCTCGCGGACGTCATGAACGGCGGCGGTCCGGCGGCGTTGGAGGCCCTGCGCGAGGTGACGCAGGCCGTGAAGGGCCGGGGCGCGTGCAAGCACCCCGACGGCTCGGCGCGGTTCTTCGCGTCCACCCTGTCCGCGTTCACGGACGATCTGGCGGCCCATGTGCTGCACGGCGGCTGCGGGCGCGAGACGACCGGTGTGCTGCCTCTTCCGATGCCCGGCTACGAGGAGGCGGAGGAGTCGATCCCGAGCGGCGAGAAGGTCCTCATCGACTGGACCCTCTGCCAGGGGCACGGGCTCTGCGCCGACGTCATCCCCGAACTGATCCGGATCAACCCGGACGGCTACCCGTCGGTGGCCGACGCGATGGTGCCGATGCATCTGCGGGGGCGCGCGCAGCGAGCCGTACGGCGGTGTCCGGCCCTGGCGATGCGTATCGAGCAGACCTCCGCGCCGGCGCCGAAGGCGGGCCGTCCCGCACTGCCCGCCGCCAGTCGCAAGGCGTTGGGCAGCGGCCGCGGTTGACGGCGACCGCACCGCGCTGAAATGGAGAAAAGGGGGCGGGTCACCCGATCGGGTACCCGCCCTCCTTCTGTCGCCACCGGGGAACCAAACCTCCGACAGGCGACAAAAAATCCCACCGGACCGATCGGTCCCGGCGGGATCTTCCGAACAGAGCTTCAGAGTGAAGCCTGTGGAGCTAAGGAGAATTGAACTCCTGACCTCCTGCATGCCATGCAGGCGCTCTACCAACTGAGCTATAGCCCCTTGCGAGATGCCGCCCGAGCGTTCGCTCCCCTCGCGGGTTCCTCGTGGCGACATCGACCACACTAACGCTCTGCCGGGCGCATCTCCAAATCGTTTCCGCCGCTCCTGGGGGCCGTGGAGCGGGCTGTGCGGATGGCACGGCCCGTGCCGCGGAACCCGTCGGCCCGTGCCGCGCGGAACGGCTGGAATCCGCCCGTCAGGGCGCCGGGCGGGCCTATGCCGTAGCGAACGAGTAGAAGCGCTTGAGCGCGCAGTGCTCGTCCAGGAGACGCCCGTAGATGGGCTCGCCCTCAAGCTCCCGGTAGGTCTCGATGGGATCGCCTTTTATGATCAGCGCCCGCGCGCACTCCTCGCACCAGTACTGGTACTCGGGATTGATCGGGTCCATGTCCCGGACGATGGGCGTACCGCTGCCGCACCAGTCACATTTACGCCTGTGTGCCCCCATCAGTCAGTTCCAGCTGTGGCCGCAGGACGTGCACACGTAAGAAACTCCACCATTGTCACCGAGGACCTGGGCGACATGCGCCGATCCGCAGGACGGGCAACTGAGGAGTACGCGTATGTCCGCCGTCGCGAGCAGGGCATCGTTCAACCGGCTCCTGCTGGCGGACATCGTGCTCTCCTTCCCGTTCTGGCCGGTGTCCCCTCCGGCCGTCCGATTCTGCCATGGCCACGCAAGATGGTCAGTGACGTTTGCATACGAGACCGGCCACAACTCCAAGGAGTGACACGGGGGTCGGGGCCTGGCGCGGATCCGCAGGTCGTCGAAGGAGCGCTCCGCCCCGGCGCGGTCGGCCGGTTCGCGAGCAACGTACCGAGCAACGTACCGAGAAAGGCGGTCCGGCCCATCTGCCGGACCCCGGTGAAGGTCACCGTCAGCCTGCGGGCGTCCACCGCGAACTCCCGGCGCACTCCCCCGGCGCTCCCGTGGGAGCGGGGCTGAAGAGCGCACGCCGGACCCACGCCGACAGTGCTGAGCCCCGGGTGCGGCGGGAGCCGCCGACTTCGCTCTCCGGACCCACGGCGGGTTCACGCCCCCTCCCCGCGCAACCGCCGGAAATGGCCGGACGGCCACCATCGGGGGAAACACGGAATCCCCGCCCTCTGGAGAGGACGGGGATTCCGGACTGTGGAGCTAAGGAGAATTGAACTCCTGACCTCCTGCATGCCATGCAGGCGCTCTACCAACTGAGCTATAGCCCCGCGTGTTCTTCGCGCTCGGCGCTGCGAACAAGAAGAACTTTAGCCTGCGACCAGCCGGAAAGTGAAATCCGCCGGGTACAGGGCCGTCACCGGCCTCATGACCCCGGTGGGAGCGGGGTCAGTCGTCGTCGCCGAGGACCGGTTCCGGCAGGGTGCCGGCGTTGTGCTCCAGCAGCCGCCAGCCGCGCGCGCCCTGGCCGAGGACCGACCAGCAGCAGTTGGACAGTCCGCCGAGGCTCTCCCAGTGGTGGGAGTCGAGGCCCAGCAGCCGGCCGATCGTGGTACGGATGGTGCCGCCGTGGCTGACCACGACCAGGGTGCCGTTCTCCGGCAGCTTCCCGGCATGGCGGAGCACCACGGGAGCCGCCCGGTCGGCGACCTCGGTCTCCAGTTCGCCGCCGCCCCGGCGCACCGGCTCGCCGCGCTTCCAGGCCGCGTACTGATCGCCGTGCCGCTCGATGATCTCCTGGTGGGTCAGTCCCTGCCAGACGCCGGCGTAGGTCTCGCGCAGGGCCGAGTCGTACGAGACGTCGAGGCCGGTCAGCCCGGCGAGCTCACCGGCCGTGGCGGCGGCTCGCTTGAGGTCGGAGGCGATGATCGCGTCCGGCTTGAGGGCGGCGAGCAGCCGCGCGGCCCGGCGGGCCTGGGCGACACCGCTCTCGGTGAGGGCGATGTCCGTGGTCCCTTGGAAGCGGCGCTCGAGATTCCAGGAGGTCTGGCCGTGCCGCCACAGGACGAGACGGCGGCCGGGCCGCTGGTAGGCGTCCTCGTTCAGTTCAGCTCACCGTCCGCTTTGCCCGACAGCTCCGCGTGCGCAGCGGCCTTGCCGCGGGTCTGGAGGGCGTCCTCGGGAAGGGGCAGCTCGGGGCAGTCCTTCCACAGCCTCTCCAGGGCGTAGAAGACGCGCTCCTCGCTGTGCTGGACGTGGACCACGATGTCGACGTAGTCGAGGAGGATCCAGCGGGCGTCGCGGTCGCCCTCCCGGCGGACCGGCTTGGCGTCCAGCTCCTTGCTCAGCCTCTCCTCGATCTCGTCGACGATCGACCTGACCTGGCGGTCGTTGGGCGCGGAGGCGAGCACGAAGGCGTCGGTGATCGACAGCACATCGCTGACGTCATAGGCGATGATGTCGTGGGCGAGCCGGTCGGCAGCCGCCTGGGCGGCGGCGTTGACGAGCTCGATGGAGCGGTCCGTAGCGGTCACAAGCAGGCTTTCGTCGGCGGTCGAGTAACCCTTCAAGGGTCTCACGGACCACCGACAACCCTCGCCCCACTATTCGGCGGCCCCCGTGCAGGCACGCTCCCGCCGGTCCGGACGGCCCGTCCCCCCCCCATCCCCTCGTGTCGCTGTGTCCCGGATCACCACGGCTGCCACGCGGGCTCACCGTGTCCCTGTCGCGGGCGGGGCCGGTCAGGCCGGCTCCGCCCGCGATCCGGGTTCTGTCATCCGGTGCCGAAGTCCTTGCCGAGGACGACGCTGATGTCGGCGTTGGCGACGGGGGCGCCCTTCTTCACCACGCTCGTCGGCAGGCCCAGGGTCTTGGCGACCTCGGTGGCCTCCGCCTTCTTCGCCTCGTCGGCGTAGGTGATCCGCGAGGCGGGGGCGGTGTCGGCCTTGCCGCTGTCGAGGACGGTGTAGCCGCCGTTGACCAGGGAGATCCGGGCGGTCTCGGTGGCCGAGGTCTTCCCGGTCGCGTTCTTGACGCCCACGCGAACGGCCGCGCCCTGTTCCGGAGCGCTGACCGAGCCGCCCAGGATGTCCTTGACCACGCTGTCGGACGCCTGCTCGGTGAGCGTGCCGTCCTGCTGGACCGGCAGCAACGCCGTCTTGTAGTCGCCGCCCTTGGCGCGCTCCGCGAGCTTGGCGAGCGATGCGCCCAGATCCTTTTCCGTCAGGGAGGGGTCGAGGATCTGCGCCAGGGTCTCCACGGTGACGGTCGCGGACTTCGCGTCGCTCGGGAGCTTCTTCAGAACGCCCTGCATGACCTGGCCGAAGCGCTGGAGCTGTGCGGCCTCGGCCTCGCCGGGCCCGAGATGGGTCGCGTACGCGACGGCCGCGCGCCCGTTCAGGGTCTGGTTCTCGCCCTTCTTCACCAGCGGCGCGGCGCCCTTCTTGTCACCGGGCACCTCCGCGTCGGTGGTCAGGTCGATGGTGCCGACCAGCTCGACCAGGTTCTCCAGGAAGGGCGTGTCGAGCCGCCAGGTACCGGTGATCTTCGCGCCGAGGAGGGTACCGACCGCCTCGCGGGTGCCCGCCGAGCCGTCGTCGTCCACGGACTTGCCGAGGGTGGTCCCGGTGCCGTCGTCGTTGGCGACGGTGAGCGAGTTGGGGAGCAGGACGGTGGTGCCCTGCCGGGTGGTGACGTTGTCGACGAGCAGGGCTGTGGAGGTGGCGCCCTTCTTCTTGGTGTTGTGCAGATGCACCACGATCACATCCCGCTTCTGCGGGCCGGTGGCCGTGTCCGACTTCTGGTCGTCGGAGAGCCCGGGCAGCCCCTCCGTGGCCCAGAGGTAGCCGACGCCGCCCAGGACGACGAGCGCCAGGACGACGGCGAGCGCGACGACGCGGTGGCGGCCCTGGCGCTTGGCCTCCTCACGCCGCTCGGAACGGCTCTCCGTGAACTTGAGCCAGTCGATGACGTCCTCGGAGTCCTCGTCGGGCTCCTCGATGAAGGAGAACTGCTCCGTGCGGTACTCCCGGTCGCCGTCGGGCCGGCGCTGGCCGGGCACGATCGGCTCGGGGGCGTCCTGCCCGGTCTCCGGGACGGCGGCGGTCGCCGCGAGCGAGCCGGCCGGGTCGGCGGTCTGCTGGTGCTGGGTGTTCCACTGCTGGGTGGTGTCCGGGTGCTGGGTGGTGTCCACGGCGGCGGGCTGCCGGCCGGTGTCGTAGCCGTGGGCATAGCCGTCGTGGCCCGTGTCGTACCCGTACGGGTATCCCTGAGCGTCCTGGCCGGTGTGGCTCCGGTCCTGCTGGGGAAGCTGCGCGTACGGATCGTACGGCCCGGCCTGCGCGGCCTGCTGCGCGTAAGGGTCGTAGCCGTACCCCTGAGGGGTCTGCCCCGGTGCCTGGTGCTGCTCTGGGTGCTGCGGTTGCTGCTGCGCGTAGGGGTCGTACTGCTGGGGCTGCTGATAGACCGGCTGCCCGTACTCGTCGTAGCCGATGATCTGCGGCTCCTGGTAATACGGATCGTACGGATTCTGCTGGTCGTTCACCGGTGCCCCCTCTCCGTGGCTCACTCGCCGCGGTACAACTGGCGCTTGTCGATGTAGCGCACGACACCGTCCGGTACCAGGTACCAGACCGGATCTCCCTTCGCGACCCTCGCCCGGCAGTCGGTCGAGGAGATCGCCAGCGCGGGCACCTCCACCAGGGAGACCTTGCCCTCGGGCAGCCCGTCGTCCGTCAGATCGTGTCCGGGGCGGGTCACGCCGATGAAGTGGGCGAGGGAGAACAGTTCGGCGGCGTCACGCCAGCCGAGGATCTGGGAGAGGGCGTCTGCTCCGGTGATGAAGAAGAGGTCGGAGTCCTCGTTGATGGACCGCAGCTCTCTGAGCGTGTCGATCGTGTACGTCGGACCCGGGCGGTCGATGTCGATACGGCTCACCGAGAACTGGGGGTTGGACGCCGTGGCGATGACCGTCATCAGATAGCGGTCCTCTGCCGGGGACACTACCTTGTGGGTCTTCTGCCACGGCTGTCCGGTCGGTACGAACACCACCTCGTCGAGGTGGAACAGAGTGGCCACCTCGCTGGCGGCCACCAGGTGTCCGTGGTGGATCGGGTCGAACGTCCCGCCCATCACGCCGAGCCGACGCCTGCCGGAAGCGGCACCCTGAGGAACTTGCTGCTCTCCCATGCGTGTAGAGCCTACTGGCACGTCCACGCGGCCCTCCCGGCGCGGCTCAGCGGTCGCGGTTGAAGCGGGTCGTGATCCACAGCATCAGCAGCAGCAGGCAGAGCGCGCCGCCACCGATGAGAAGCGGGCTGAGGCTTTCGTGATTACCTCCCTGCTCAGCGCCTTCGGCGAGAGTGACCAGGGTCGCGGCAGTGCTGGTGAGGCTCATCTTCGGCTGGACCAATCGATCGGGAATCGGGGCGGAGAGACTTCGGGCACATCGTATGCGGGCCGCTCGGGCACGCTCACGCCGACTCAGTCGTTGGGGTTGTCACGGCATAGCCGCGGCGGTGCCGTGCGGCTGGATCCGGTGGAGACCGGGCCGCGCGGTTCCCGTACTCCGAAGTTATCCACAGCCCCCGACGCACTGTGGCACCAGCACCTACGCTGGGGTTTGTCAGGGGGACGAGCCAACCATCGGCAATACGCACCATCGAGGTCAAACAGGGGGCTTGAATGACCGAAAGCAGTCATGAGAACGCGCCGAGCAGGCAGCGCAAGCGCTTCCCGGGCATCTCCTCACGGGCGTACGAACATCCCGCGGACCGCTCGGCGCTGGTCGCCCTGCGCAAGCTCAGCGGATTCGACACCGTCTTCAAGGCTCTGAGCGGACTGCTGCCGGAGCGCAGCCTCCGGCTGCTGTTCCTCTCCGACTCGGTCCGGGTGAGCGACGAGCAGTTCGCGCATCTGAACGCCATGCTGCGGGACGCGTGCTACATCCTGGACCTGGAGAAGGTCCCGGCGATGTACGTCACGCAGGATCCGCGTCCGAACGCGATGTGCATCGGTCTGGACGAGCCGATCATCGTGGTGACGACCGGTCTGGTGGAACTGCTGGACGAGGAGGAGATGCGGGCGGTCGTGGGCCACGAGGTGGGCCATGCGCTGTCCGGCCACTCCGTCTACCGCACGATTCTGCTGTTCCTGACGAATCTGGCGCTGAAGGTCGCCTGGATCCCGCTCGGCAATGTGGCGATCATGGCCATCATCACGGCGCTGCGGGAGTGGTTCCGCAAGTCGGAGCTGTCCGCGGACCGCGCTGGGCTGCTGGTGGGCCAGGATCTGCGGGCGTCCATGCGAGGGCTGATGAAGATCGCCGGAGGCAACCATCTGCACGAGATGAACGTCGACGCGTTCCTCAAGCAGGCCGAGGAGTACGAGGCGGGCGGCGATCTACGCGACTCCGTGCTGAAGATCCTCAATGTGCTGCCGCGCACTCACCCGTTCACCACGGTGCGCGCGGCCGAGCTGAAGAAGTGGGCCGAGAGCCGTGACTATCAGCGGATCATGGACGGCCACTACCCGCGGCGCACGGAGGACAAGGACACCTCGGTGTCCGGCTCCTTCCGCGAGTCGGCCTCGCACTACGCGGACTCGGTGCGTACGAGCGCGGATCCGCTGATGAAGCTGGTCGGCGACATAGCAGGCGGCGCGGGCGACCTGGGAGGCAAGCTCCGCGACAAGTTCACGGGCAACGGTGGGTCCTCGGGCAGCAGCGGGAGCAACGGCGACAGCTGAGCAGGGGCGCGTCCGGCCTCTGATACGGGTTGCGGCGCGTCCGGCCGCTGATCCTTATGCCGGGCGAGGCCGAGACCTGGTCCGACGGCGTCGGAGCGGCAGCGCGCTTCACCGAGCCCGCTGAGGGCGCTCCGGGACGTCCGCCCGGCTTCCCGGCCGGGCGTCCCGCCCGCCGCGCGCCGCCTTCCGCCCGCGGATTCCACCTTCACGCCTCATGCCCGGCTCCGCCCGGCTCCGCATGGCTTCCACAAGGCCCGCCTGGCTCCACACCGCCCGCTGGAGGCTCCTGCCGCCTCGCAGGGCCCGTCAGGGCTTCTTCGCCGGGTGCGTCGGCTGGGCCGAAGGCGACAGGGAGCCGCAGAGGGCCGTCCTGGCCTCACCTGTGGCGTAGGGGTCGGTGCCGGCGGGGCGTCCCGTGGTGGCGCGTCGGCCGGCGAGAAGGGGGTTCAGGGTTCCGGAGGCGTTGTTCGAGCATTCCTGGGGGCCGGCCTGGACGTGGCTGGAGACCAGTTCGGTACGGCGATGGTCGAGATCCTCCCGGTCGAAGCGGAGGTGCAGCTCACGGCGGACGGTGAAAAGGGACGCCGTGTGCGTCCCGCCCCTCGGGATGCCCGCCGTCCCGGTCGGGCGGAGGGCGTAGGTGAAGGTGTGCTTCGACGTCACCTCCAGCGCGTCGGGCCCCAGCTCCAGATAGCTCAGCGCGCCTCGCACCCGGACGTCGGGGTCGGCCAGAGCCACCTTCCGCGGGTCGAAGCGCACCAGCCAGCCGGTGGCCGCGTGGTGGCCGTCGGCGACCGGAGTGGCCATGCTCCGGTCGAACTGTTCCAGCTGGTCCGGATCGAGCAGCACCCTCACCGGACGCACGGCGCCACCGGTGAGCACGTCGGGGTCCAGTGAGGACTCCACCAGATAGTCCTTGGCGATGGTCAGGGCGTTCATCACCTGGCTCTCGGAGAAGTTCCGGGTGCGGCGGACACCGGGGAGGTTGATGCCCGAGGCGGCGACGCGGTCCCGCGCCGCGGGGCTGCGCGCGAAGAGGTCGGCGGGGGTTCCGCCCGGGACG
The DNA here is from genome assembly GCF_053600955.1 of Streptomyces sp. NPDC004838. Classification (NCBI taxonomy): domain Bacteria; kingdom Bacillati; phylum Actinomycetota; class Actinomycetes; order Kitasatosporales; family Streptomycetaceae; genus Streptomyces; species Streptomyces sp. NPDC004838. The sequence goes on from NZ_JBSGAW010000004.1 coordinate 149,217, forward strand.
GGGCCCTGCGGAACAAGGGGGATCATCGTGATACGCAACGGTTCGGCCCGTCTGGCGGCCGAAGGCTGGTGGGGGTGACGGACGCCCAGATAGATCGCGGTTCCGAACGCCAGGGCGACCAGGAGGACCAGCACCACGACCTGCTTGGAGCCCGTCTTTCCGCGGGGCCGGTCGGGCATCGAGCGCACGGCGCGCGCGTGCTCGCCCATCCGCTCCTGCGCGGAGAACTCCTGAAGTCGCGCAGCCTGTATGAACGATTCGTCGAAGACGACGGATCGGTACTCGTCCTCACCACCGCCGGGGAGCCCCTCGGGTGTCCCCTCAGGCGGGTCTGCGCGCCCGGCCATACCTTCAGGGTAGGTCGGGCGGGGCTGTGGTAAACGCGCCGGTACACGACAAAGTCTGACGAGTTCTCACCAAGTCCGCCGACAACCGTTCGCCGTCGGACCGGGGTTGATCACCGGACGGCCTCGGCACCTGGACGCGAACCGTCCGGGAACGCCCGCGGGGCGGTCACCGAGCGTCTCCCACAGAAGGGGCGAGCGAGCCGCGGGGCGCGCGGGATGGATGCGTCCGGCGGGGTGTCTCCCCGACGAGAGCGCTGGGGCCGCGCTGGTCGGGTGTCTCCCCGACGAGTGGCCCGAGAGGGCGGCTGAGCGTCGTTGGGTGACCGGAAGGGTCGCGCTGCGTGGGTGCGTCGGGTGGGGTGTCTCCCCGACGAGAGCGCTGGGGCGCGCGGGTGCCGGGTTCTCCCCAGCGAGTGAGCTGAAGGGGCGCGCGGGTGTCGAAAGAGAGAGCGCGCGGAGGTCCCGAGGAACGAGGGACCGAGCACGGTCGACCGTCGACACACGCTGAAAGCGCCCCGGAGGGGAACGAGCCCAAAAAGAGGGGCCAAGTGGGCTGGAGGGGCGCGCGGGTGTCGAAAGTGGAGAGTGCGCGGAGGCCGTGAGGTACGAGCGGTCGAGCACGGTCGACCGTCGACACACGCCCAGAGCGCCCCGTGGGGGTCCCCCCGGACGGAGTCCGGGGGAGAACCGAGCCACAAAATTACGGGGTACGGGGGTCGGCCGGCACCGCCGGTGCGGAGTACTCGGCGGAGACCGAGGGGCGGCCGATGCGGTCCCTGAGAGGGGAGCCGGGGGAACCGGGCGGGGCCATTTCCGGGGCGGAGCGGGTCGACTTGGTGGCGTCCACACCGGTCGTCGCGGGCGGGGGCACCTGGTCCTGACGGTTGCCCGAGGCTCCCCGGTAGACCGCGGTGAAGGCCAGCGCGACCATCCCGATGCCCATCAGCAGCGCGAGGACCCAGGCGACCGGCCGGTGCCAGCGGGCGCTGCCTCGGTAGGGGCGCAGGGAGCCGCCGTGTCTGCCGTAGGGGTCGGCGTACTCGTCGTCGAGGTGGGAGCCGTCGTCGTAGGCGCGCTCACGGCCGTACAAGCCGTAAGCGCCGTCGTACGGTTCGTCGTCGGCGACGCCCATTCCCGACCCTGCGCGGGCGGCCTCGGCCTCGGCGCGGGCCTGGGCGGCGGCGAGCAGCCGTTCGACGGCGGTCGGCTCATGTACCTCGGCGGCCCTGACGAAGTCCTCGTCGAACACCACGGAGGCGAAGTCCTCGTCCGCGCCTCCGCGGTCGTCGTCGGGCTCCCAGCCGTCCGGGAACGGCCTGCCCCCCACGTCGTCCGGCACGCCTTCAGAGTAGACGTGAGAAGTGACTTTGGGCAGACGGAAGCAGAAGTCTCCCCGCCGGGGTGACGCGGGACACGGCCGATGACCGTGTCCCGTAGTCGTTACCGGGTGTGACCGTCGCCGGTGACGATGTACTTCGTGGAGGTCAGCTCGGGCAGGCCCATCGGGCCACGGGCGTGGAGCTTCTGGGTGGAGATGCCGATCTCCGCGCCGAAACCGAACTGGCCGCCGTCGGTGAACCGGGTGGACGCGTTCACGGCGACGGTGGTCGAGTCCACCAGCTGGGTGAAGCGGCGGGCGGCGGCCTGCGAGGTGGTGACGATCGCCTCGGTGTGCCCGGAGGACCAGAGGCGGATGTGCGCCACGGCGGCGTCCAGGGAGTCCACGACGGCCGCGGCGATGTCGTACGAGAGGTACTCCGTCTCCCAGTCGTCGGGCGTGGCGGCCACGACGGTGGCCTTGGTCTTGTCGGCGTACTCCAGCACGCGCTCGTCGCCGTGGACGGTCACCCCGGCATCGGCGAGGGCGTCCAGGGCGCGCGGCAGGAAGGCGGCGGCGATGTCCTGGTGGACGAGGAGGGTCTCGGCGGCGTTGCAGACGCTGGGTCGCTGGGCCTTGGAGTTGATCAGGATGTCGACGGCCATGTCGAGATCGGTCGCGGCGTCCACGTACACATGGCAGTTGCCGGTGCCGGTCTCGATGACGGGGACGGTGGACTGCTCGACGACCGTACGGATCAGGCCGGCTCCGCCGCGTGGGATCAGGACGTCCACGAGGCCGCGGGCGCGCATCAGCTCGGCCACGGACTCGCGCGACTCGCCGGGCACGAGCTGTACCGCGTCGGCGGGCAGGCCCGAGCCGCCGACCGCGTCCCGCAGGACCCGTACCAGGGCGGTGTTGGAGGAGTACGCGGAGGACGAGCCGCGCAGCAGTACGGCGTTGCCCGACTTGAGGCAGAGGGCGGCGGCGTCCACGGTGACGTTCGGCCGTGCCTCGTAGATGATGCCGACGACGCCGAGGGGGACGCGGATCTGGCGGAGGTCGATGCCGTTCGGGAGGGTCGAGCCGCGCACGACCTCGCCGACCGGGTCGGGCAGGGCGGCGACATCGCGTACATCGGCGGCGATCGCGCGCACCCGCTCGGGGGTGAGGGTGAGCCGGTCGATGATGGCCTCGCTGGTGCCCGCCTCACGGGCGCGGGCGACGTCCTCGGCGTTCGCCGAGACGATCTCGGCCGTACGGACCTCCAGGGCGTCCGCCATGGCGAGCAGGGCGTCGTCCTTCGCCGAGCGCGGCAGGGGCGCGATGTCCGCGGCGGCGGCACGCGCCCGGTAGGCGGTCTGGGCGACCGGGGAGAGGTTGTCGTACGGGGAGAGCCGCGAGGACGTCGTCATACCCGCAGGGTAATGCGCGCGCCGCGGCCGTCCGGCACGTATTCCGCACTCCGAGACGAAAACCTGCAAACCGCCGACCGGCGGTGCGGCGCTCGACGGACCGGAAGGCCAGGCGAGGCCGGGCGGGGAAGACGAGCCGGGCGGGGCCGGGCGGGAAGGCGGGGCCGGGCGGCGAGAGGGCGGCCCTGGGAGGGGTGCGGGGCTTAAGACACGGGGCCCGCGGGGCTCGGATAACGGGGCTCAGAAGGGGTGGACGCCGACCGGGGACGCCGGGGGCGGACCGTATCCCTCCGCGATGCGCTGGTGGTAGGTCTGCCGGTCGATGACCTCCAGCCCGACGATGTTCCAGGGCGGCAGCCGGGCGGTCGAACGGTGTTCGCCCCAGAGCCGCAGGGCCACGGCCGCCGCGTCATGGAGGTCGCGGGCCTCTTCCCAGTAGCGGATTTCCGCGTGATCGTTGGCATAGCGGCTGGTCAGCAGGAAGGGGTGGTCGTGGGCGAGCTGTTCGAGACCGCGCCGGACCTCCTTCAGCGGGGCTTCGGCGCCGGAGACGCTGAGGGTGATGTGCCAGAGCTTCGACTGGGCCCGCTCGTCGGCGTGGACGTCCGCGCCGGCGGGGTCGGACGAGGCGGCGCGGAGCCCGGTGGGGGCCGCGCCGAAGTCGGCTCCCGCCTCGACGCTCGTCAGGGTGCGCTCCTCGCCCGCCGCCCTGCGGGCGTTGTCCGCCGCGGATCTGCGGGCGGACTCGCCCGCTGCCCTGCGGATGTGGGGGACGCCATCGTTGCCTCGGGGCATGTCCCCCGGGCGCGCTCGTCTCACCGGCGGCCTCCTGTTTGCATGTGTCGACTTGCCGTCCCCCGCCAAATCCCGAATCAAAGTTGACCAGTCCCGGACGGGACGTGGGGCGGTTTTGGTAAAGGTCCCTGGCGGTTGGCGGGACTTTCAGCCGTTTCAGGGGTGCAGTACGACCAGATCGTCCCTGTGTACGACTTCCCTCTCGTAGGCCGGACCGAGCTCCTGTGCGAGGTCGCGGGTGGAGCGGCCGAGGAGCTGGGGGATCTCCTTGGCGTCGAAGTTGACGAGCCCGCGGGCCACGGCGCGGCCGGCGGTGTCCCGCAGCTCGACCGGGTCACCCGCGGTGAAGTCGCCCTCGACCGCGGCGATTCCCGCAGGCAGGAGCGACTTCCGGCCCTGGACGACGGCCTTGACCGCGCCGTCGTCGAGGATCAGCGCGCCCTGGGGGGTGGAGGCGTGGGCGAGCCAGAGCAGCCGGTCGGCCGAGCGGCGTCCGGTGCTGTGGAAGTACGTGCCGGTGGCGCGGCCCGCGAGGGCGTCGGCGGCGCGTACCGCGGAGGTCAGGACGACGGGGACGCCGGCCGCCGTGGCGATCCTGGCGGCCTCGACCTTGGTGACCATGCCTCCGGTGCCGACGCCCGCCTTGCCCGCGCTGCCGATCTGGACGTGCTCGATGTCGGCCGGGCCGCGTACCTCCTCGATCCTGGACGTGCCGGGCTTCGAGGGGTCGCCGTCGTACAGGCCGTCCACGTCCGACAGGAGCACGAGCAGATCGGCCCGTACGAGATGGGCGACGAGGGCGGCGAGCCTGTCGTTGTCGCCGAAGCGGATCTCGTCGGTGGCGACGGTGTCGTTCTCGTTGATGACCGGGACGGCGCCCATGGCGAGGAGCTGGTCCAGGGTCCGGTAGGCGTTGCGGTAGTGCGCGCGGCGGCTGGTGTCGTCGCTGGTGAGCAGTACTTGGCCGACGCGTACGCCGTAGCGGGCGAAGGAGGCGGTGTAGCGGGCGACGAGGAGGCCCTGGCCGACGCTGGCGGCGGCCTGCTGGCGGGCGAGGTCCTTGGGGCGGCGGATCAGTCCGAGGGGCGCGAGCCCGGCGGCGATGGCTCCCGAGGAGACCAGCACGATCTGCTTCTCTCCCCCGCCGGCCCGTTTCCCGCCGCCGCCCTCGGCCGGGGCGCCGGGGGCGACGCCCATCCTCCGGATCTTGGCGAGTACGTCGACGAGGGCGTCCACGCGGTCGGCGTCGAGCCCGCCCGAGGCGGTGGTCAGGGAGGACGATCCGACCTTGACGACGATCCTGCGGGCCTGCGCTACCTGCTGTCTTGCCACTGTCACAGGCCGAATCTATGGCACGGCGCGGGCCGGACGCCCGCGCATTTCACCCGCTGGACAGGCCGGACCGCCTCGCCGCCGGGCAGATGCGGTCCGCCGTGGCCGGACCCGTCCGCGGCTCGCGTGCCCGTCCGCCGGTGACGAACCGTGTTCGGGTACGGGCCGTGTTCGCGTACGGACCGTGTTCGCGTACGGACCGTGTTCGCGTACGGACCGTGTTCGGGTACAGGCCGAAGACTCCGCGTACGGGCCGCGGGCGGGGAGCGCCGGACGCGGCGGGCCCGTACGGCGGTGTCGCCGTACGGGCCCGCGCACTCCGGGGCGCTCAGCGCGCCAGGGTGTTCTGTGTCTCGCTCGGCTCCCCCGCGCCCGCCGCCGTCCCGTGGCCCGGCGAGGTCCACCGCCGTTCGTCGACGCGCTGCGCGACCGCGGTGTTCCGGGCCTCGGCGCCGGCCTGAAGCGCTGCCACGGCGGAGTCGAAGCGCTCGATCGAGGTGGGACGGTCGGGGCCGAGGAGGTACTCCTTCAGCTCGCGGCGCGCGTCCGCCGTCAGGTCGCGCTCCGGGTAGGCGACCGCGGCCAGCAGCTCGTCCAGTTCGGCGGCGCTGTTGGTGAGGACGACGGCCGCGCGGGCGGCGGTGTTCTGCCGCCGGAATTCCTCGGCGCCGAGTTCTGCGGAGTCGGTCACGGCGTACGGTTTGCCGCTCGCCATGAAGTCCGAGACCACGCTGGAGATGTCGGACACCATGGCGTCCGCCTCGTTGAAGCAGTCGTACAGCTTGGGCTCGTTCCCGGTGACGACCCGGTGTTCCCACCAGCCGGCGGAGCGCCAGTAGGCGTCGTTCCAGTCGGCCCGCAGCCGCTTGATCCGGGCGAGGCGGACCGGGTCGGCGAGGGAGGTCCGTGACTCCTCGGCCTCGTCGCCGCCCGAGCGGCGGCCGGGGCTCGCCAGTGCGGCCAGCTCGGCTTCCAGGGCGACGAGTTCGGCGCGCGCCGCCTCCTGGTCGTGGGCCGCGGCGGCGGCCTCGGAGGCCCAGCGGGGGTCGCCGCGCCGCTCGGTCGCCGCGGCCTTCACCATGGCGGTGATCCGCTGGTGGACGGCCTTGGCCTTCTTGTTGCGGATGCCGGTGAACGGGTGCGGCTTGTAGAGGAGGCGGACCGGCCGCTCGGCGTCGAGCAGTCCGCGGACGATGTTCTCACCGGCGAGCAGCAGGGAGGTGTTGCCGGGGTTGTCGTCCCAGCCCTCCCAGGTGGGGGCGTACAGAATCGTCGGGATGGGGTTCTTCGGGGCGCCCGTGCCGGTCCGGATGGGGGCCAGTTGGGGCCGTCCGACCTCGACGATGTCGTCGTCCCGTACGCCGACGTCGGCCAGGGCGTAGCGGTCGCGCCCGGCGCGTCCGGCCGTCCACACCTCGTCGTAGACCTTGCTGAAGGGGTTGACGCTGGCGAGCTTGTCGCTGTCGCCGTGACCGATGAAGACGTGCTTCATGGTCGGTACGCGCAGTATGTGGATGTTCTTGCCGACGTTGGCCGGGTAGAGCGCGACGCGGACGGTGGAGAGGTCGAGGTTCATCGTGTGGGTGCCGCCGGGGACGCAGAGGACGGGCACCACGGTCGGGTTGAGCCTCGGCACCAGTTCGCGCTCGCGCATGACGATCAGCGGACGCCCGTCGATCTGCTCCAGGGTCTCCAGCCACATGTTGACCTGGTACGCGGACTCGTCGGAGCCGGAGAAGTACAGGACGACGGTGGGACGGTACTCGCGCAGCCAGTTGTTCACGGCCTTCAGCACGGTCGCGGCGGCCGGGACCCGGCGGCTGCGCAGATAGGGCGCGAGGATCGCGGTGTAGAGCAGTCCGAGGGCGACGGTGGCGATGACGCCCGCGTACCCGATGGCGTCCTTGCCGGTGGCCGCGGCGGCGAGGACTCCGGCCATGGCGGGGATGTCGAGGTGGAGCATCTTCTCGCCGGAGCGGTTCACGAGCGCCTTCGGCGGGGCGTCCGGGATGCGGATGGTGTGGAGGTCCACGTTCCGGGTGACGACCGGCAGGGTGCGGCGCAGCCGGATCAGGGTCGACAGGGCTCCGTGGGGCGCCTGGAGGCCGTAGAAGACGAGGAATCCGGCGACGGCCGTGTAGAAGAGGGCGGTCTGGGCCAACTCCTCACGGGCGAGCAGCAGGATCAGCAGCAGCTGACGCAGCAGAAACCGCATCGGCAGTCCGACCTTGACCGTGTTGAACAGGCTGACCAGGCGGCTGCGCTTCTGGTGCAGATACCAGTCCGCGGCGTAGGTCACGGCGCTCGCGGCCGCGAACATCGGGACGCTCGGGAGCAGCGCGGCGATCATGACGCATGGATAGCCGAATGCCATCAGCGCTGCGGCGGCCAGCTGGGAACGGCTGCCGACACGTACCAGACGAATGGCGGTGGAAATCACGTGAAACCTGCTCCAAAGGGTGCCGGTCGATCATTCACAGGGAACGCAAAGGCCGGGTCGCGCTGGGGAAGCGATGGCTTCACAGAGAGCCGGTCCTCTGTTCTTCGAGTCTCTCGTGTCCCGGATTTCTTCAGCGTTTCTGCGTTTATCTTCGGTTTATCCTGGTGATTCCCCGGCGTTTTCACGGCGAGGCGACCGCAGAGTTTCGGGAATGTTTTTCGAGAGATCCCAAGCGGAAAGTCTACACATCCTCCTCGCGGTCGAGGACCGCGGCGAGGGCCTGCTCGAAGCCCGATGCCTCACCGGCGCCACGGGTGGGGTCCTGCTGCCGGACGTCGATGACGTGGCCGGTGAGTTCGGAGAGGAGTACGTCGAGGCTGGTTCTCGCCACGGCTTCGGAGGAGAGCAGGGTGCCGGCGGGTTCGGCGCCGAAGGCCCGGGTGCGCATGGGAGTGGCGGTGCGTTCGGGGTTCACGCAGTTGACGCGGATTCCCTCGCCCGCCCATTCGTCGGCGAGTGCCTGGGTGAGGTTGACCATGGCGGCTTTGGTGGAGGAGTACAGGCTGTACTCGGCGCGGCCGCGCGTGTAGCTGGAGGAGGTGTAGAGAAGGAGCTGGCCTTTGGTCTCCGCGAGATATTTGTAGCTGGCGCGGGCGATCTGGACGGGTGCCAGATAGTTGATCCGCAGGGCTTCCTGAATGGTGCTGTCGTCGGTTTCGGCGAGTTTCCCGATCCGCAGGACGCCGGCGGTGTTGATGACGTAGTCGATGCGGCCGGTCTCGGCGTACGCGCGCGCGAGCGCGTCGTCGATGTGCTCGGGGTTCTCGACATGGGTGCCGGTGGTGGAGCGGCCCAGCGCGTAGACCCTGGCCCCGTACTCCTCCGCCAGGGAGGCGATGTCCGCGCCGATGCCGTACGAGCCGCCGAAGACGACCAGGGTGCGTCCGGCGAGCCGTTCGCGGTAGGCGGCCTCCCCGGCCTGGCGGGGGGCTGCCGTGGACGCGAGTTGGAACAGCTTGTCCGCGATGAAGACGTCGACCGGCTGGGTCACCTTCATGTTGTACTCGTCGCCGGCCACGACGTGGATCGGCTCGTCCGGAAGGTACTTCAGAACGACCGAGCAGTCGTCGGTGGCCTGGAAGTTGGGGTCGTCCGCGGCGATCTCGTACGCCCTGCGGATGGTGGAGAGCCTGAACGCCTGCGGGGTCTGGCCGCGCCGGAGCCGGGAGCGGTCCGGCACGTCGGTGATGAACTCGCCGTCGTCGCCGTGGGTGCGGGTGACGATGATGGTGTCGGCGGACGGGATGGCGACGTCCACGGCCCGGAAACGGCCGAGCGCGTCCACGCAGTCCCGGATCACCCGCTGCGACAGCAGCGGGCGGACCGCGTCGTGGAAGAGGACGTTCAGGTCCTCTCCCTCCTTCAGCCCCTCGCCGAGGGCCGCGATCGCCCGTCGGGTCGTCTCGTTGCGGGTCGTGCCGCCCTCGATGACCCGGCTCACCTTGCCGAAGCCGGCCTTGGCGATGATCTTCTCCACCTCGGGCACGAATCCCGGCGCCATGAGCACGATCACGTCGTCGACGGCATCGGCCTGCTCGAAGATCGACAGCGTGTGCTCGATGACCGCCTTCCCCGCGATCTTCAGCAACTGCTTCGGAATCGCCAGCCCCACGCGTTGACCGGTACCACCGGCCAGCACAACTGCCGTGGTCCGGTACTTGACTTCACGCGGCGCAGACACAGAACGACCAATCCTGAGGTGAGTGGGGGGCGGCTCGATCGTCGCACTCTGCGTGACCGTCTCGCAAGGTGGGCATGGTGCGCACGACACCGTCGGGACACCGTGGGTTCACCTTCCGGCCAGCGAGGTTGACGACCCTCCGACGCATGGAACATGTGATGGACGGCACAGAGTGCCGGTCTTTACCGATGGCGCTCATCGATCCCCCACGTGGAGGTCGAGCCAGTTGGCGGCGTCGTACGCCACCTTGACCGTGATCAGTCGCTGGCCCCGGCGCCGCAGTCTGCGGAGCACCCGGCGGGCCAGCAGCAGAGAGCGCCGCTTGTGCAGCAGCATCTCCGGATAGACGAAGACATCACCCTTCCGGACCACATCGTCAAGGACCCGTCCGACCCGGACCGGCTCCTGATCGGGGGCGTAGCGCAGCCATAGCTCCCAGCGCTCCTTCGCGCTCGCGAGCCGTCCGGCCGCGGCCTCGCAGTCGATGGTGACCGAGAAGCCGCGGGTGCCCTCGCGGGTGCCGTGGAAGATCAGCTCGTCGTCGGCATCGCCGCTGCGGCGCAACGCCAACGACGGTTCACCGGACGGTTCGAGGGGTCCGACCAGACGGCCCGTCAGGATCAGTCTGCGGCCGGAGCGCACCACATCGGCGGCCTCGGCGTGCACGGGACGGACCCAGGAGCGCAGCACCAAGCGCTGCTCGGGCGCGAGCCGGTGCGGTACGAGATGGCGTACGCCGGAGTCGATGGTGAGCCGGTCGGCGACCCGCATCGACTCACGCTGGTCGACGGAGCGGGCCGTCACCTCGGCGCGGCGTCCGGTACGGGGATCGTCGGCGTGGCAGATCCAGTGGCCGTCGGCGAACTCGTCGGCCGCCGGGACCGTGGCCGTGCCGTCCGGCTTCAGCGGATAGACGCGCTCCTCGGCCTTGCCCTCGCGATGGGTGAAGACCAGGCGCAGCCCCGGATGCCGAAGGGCCGCCGCCGCGGGCGCGACGACGGCGACGGTCAGGGAGCCGTCCTTCTCGACGACGCAGTCGGCGAGGGGGGCGAAGGGCTCGGTGCTCGGGGAGAGCGGGGCGGCGGTGCGCCGGAGGGAGCCCGCGCCGAGTTCGGTGAAGAGGTCCGTGTACCGCTCGGCGACGGCGACGGGGTCGAAGCGGCGGGCGTTCCTGATGGCGGCGGCGCCCATCTTCCGGCGGAGCGGCTCGTCGTCTATCAGCCTGAGCAGGGACTCCGTCACCGCGGCCTCGTCGCCGACCGGCACCAGCAGACCGTCCTCGCCGTCCTCGACTATCTCGCGGGGGCCGTAGTCGCAGTCGGTGGTGACGACGGGGAGCCCGCAGCGCATCGCCTCGACGAGGGTCATGCCGAAGGACTCGTGGCGGGAGGTGGAGGCCGCGATGGCGCCCTTGGCCCATTCGGGTTCGATCGGCGAGCGCGGCCCCATCAGCAGGACGCTGTTGTTCAGGCCGAGTCTGTCGACGGTGCGCCGGAGCCTGTTCTTGTCCGGGCCCCAGCCGCAGATGCGCAGGGTCCACTCCGGCCTGACCTCGACGACCTTGGCGAAGGCGTTGATCAGTACGTCGTACTGCTTCTCGCGGGAGAGCCGCCCGGCGGCGACGATGACGTTCCCGCGCAGGTCGGAGGGGGCGACGACCGGCTCGGGGACGCTGTTGGGTATCGACAGCACACGCGTGTCCGGGAGCGGCATCCGCTCCCGCCACACCGCCGCGTCCCCCTCCGAGACCGTGACGAGGGCGTCCATCGCGGCGAGGTGGGGCCGCATCTCGTCGTGGAGCTCCTGCCGGTGATGGTTGTACGTCATGTGCTCCTGGCCGATGAGCACCGCGCCCTCGGGCGCGAAACGGGCGACGTAGGCGACCAGTCCGGGCCGGGTGCCGATGACCACGTCCGCGTCCGACGCTTCGTAGTAGGCGCGGACGCGTTCGTCGGTGAGCCTGCTGTACTCCTTGTACCGGGCCTCGTTGCGGGGGAAGAACTCGGAGGGTTCCTGGTGGACCGGGTCGTTCTTCTCGAAGGTCGGGGACTTGGGCCGGGTGTCGACGAGATAGGCGAGCTTGATGCGCGGATCGGCGTGGAAGAGCGGGACGTCGCGGTGCCGGAAGGCCGAGACGATCTCCACCTCATGACGGTCGGCGAGTACCTCCGCCAGATTCAGCGTGGTGCGGATGGTACCGCCGATGCCGTAGATCGTATGTATGAGGAAGGAGATCTTCATCAAGGCTCCGTTCGCTGTCCTGGGGCAGTGTGGCTCCGCCCCCGGCTCACGACGTCCGCCGTCCGACGCGTCATGACTGCAAGACATCGGCCGGGAGCCGGAGGTTGCGCCGTCTTCCCTATCAATTCTCGCCGTCCCGGTGACGGCTCGCGTCCGCACCGGGTGCCTCTCATGGCGCGGACGGCGGACCGCGCGCGGCAGGGCGGCCGTACCTCTAGGAAGGCAGTCGCACCCTCCGGGACGGCAGCCGCACCCCATGAGGCGTCGGGCGCGGAATGCGAGGCGCCCGACGCACCCGGAGGACCCGTCGGCAGCTCACCTCGGGCTCACTGGAAGGGGCCGAAATCGTCGTACGCGCGCTCGGCGTCGTCCCGCGCCGCTTCGCGGTCCCTGCGGCGCTGGGCCGCCGGGCGCGGGGCGTCGAGGCGGTGGTCCTCGCCGCGGCGGCCGAGCATCTCCGCGCCCGCCATCACGGTGGGCTCCCAGTCGAACACGACCGCGTTCTCCTCGGGCCCGATGGCGACGCCGTCTCCCGCGCGGGCACCGGCCTTCATCAGCTCGTCCTCGACGCCGAGGCGGCTGAGCCGGTCGGCGAGATAGCCGACGGCCTCGTCGTTGTTGAAGTCGGTCTGGCGCACCCAGCGCTCCGGCTTCTCGCCGCGTACGCGGAAGAGGCCGTCCTCCTCCACCCCGACCGTGAAGCCCGCGTCGTCGACCGCCTTCGGCCGGATGACGATCCGGGTCGCCTCCTCCTTCGGCTTGGCGGCGCGCGCCTCGGCGACGACCCCTGCGAGGGCGTACGACAGCTCCTTCAGCCCGGTCCGTGCGACGGCCGACGCCTCGAAGACGCGGTAGCCGCGGGCTTCGAGATCGGGGCGGATCATCTCCGCGAGGTCCTGTCCGTCCGGGATGTCGATCTTGTTGAGGACGACGATGCGCGGCCGGTCGTCGAGGCCGCCGTACTGCTTCAGCTCCTCCTCGATCACATCGAGATCGGAGACGGGGTCCCGGTCCGATTCGAGGGTCGCCGTGTCCAGTACGTGTACGAGGACGGAGCAGCGCTCCACATGGCGCAGGAACTCCAGGCCGAGGCCCTTGCCGCGGCTCGCGCCGGGGATCAGGCCGGGGACGTCCGCGATGGTGTACACGGTCGAGCCCGCGGTGACCACGCCCAGATTCGGCACGAGGGTGGTGAAGGGGTAGTCCGCGATCTTCGGCTTGGCGGCCGACAGCACGGAGATCAGCGAGGACTTGCCCGCCGACGGGTAGCCGACCAGCGCCACATCGGCGACGGTCTTCAGCTCCATCACCACATCGCGGGCCTCGCCCGGCTCGCCGAGGAGCGCGAAGCCGGGGGCCTTGCGGCGGGCGGAGGCCAGCGCCGCGTTGCCGAGGCCGCCGCGCCCTCCCTGGCCCGCCACGAAGGTGGTGCCGTGGCCGACGAGGTCGGCGAGGACATTGCCCTGGCGGTCGAGGACGACCGTGCCGTCCGGGACGGGCAGGACCAGGTCCTGGCCGTCCTTGCCGGAGCGGTTGTCGCCGGCGCCGGGCTGGCCGTTGGTGGCCTTGCGGTGCGGGCTGTGGTGATAGTCCAGCAGCGTGGTCACCGACTGGTCCACGACCAGGATGACATCGCCGCCGCGCCCGCCGTTGCCGCCGTCGGGGCCGCCGAGCGGCTTGAACTTCTCACGGTGCACGGAGGCGCAGCCGTGGCCTCCGTTACCCGCGGCGACGTGCAGCTCGACGCGGTCCACGAAGGTGGTCATGGGATGTGCCTCCAGAAACGTGCTGCCGGGTGGGGTGCCAGGTGTCCTTGAACGGGGTGTCCCAGGGCTTGTCCGCTGGTCCGCTGGTCTCGATGGTCCGCTGGTCCGGTGATCAGCTGATCCCGTGGACCGGGCGGAGCCGGTCCGGTGGATTCGGTCGGATCGGTCGGATCGGCCGGATCGGCCGGGCCGGACGCGCCCTGGACGTAACACGCGAAAGGCGGACCCTCTTCCCCTACGGAGATCCGTAGGGGAAGGGAGGTCCGCCCTCGCGACGAGCTACCGCTCCAGGCGCCTGGGTCAGGCGACGGGAACGATGTTCACGACCTTGCGGCCACGGTGCCGGCCGAACTCGACCGCACCGGCGTTCAGCGCGAACAGCGTGTCGTCGCTGCCGCGCCCGACGCCCGTGCCGGGGTGGAAGTGCGTGCCACGCTGGCGGACCAGGATCTCACCGGCGTTGACGACCTGACCGCCGAAGCGCTTCACGCCGAGCCGCTGAGCGTTGGAGTCGCGACCGTTCCGGGTGGACGATGCGCCCTTCTTGTGTGCCATCTCTCCTCAGTCCCTTACTTCGCAGCCGTGGGAATGCCGATGACCTTGATCGCCGTGTACTGCTGGCGGTGGCCCTGGCGACGGCGGTAGCCGGTCTTGTTCTTGTAGCGAAGGATGTCGATCTTGGCGCCCTTGTGGTGGTCCACGATCTCGGCCTGCACCTTGATGCCGGCCAGGACCCACGGGTCGCTGGTCACGGCGTCGCCGTCGACAACGAGCAGGGTAGAGAGCTCTACCGTGTCGCCAACCTTGGCGGTGGGAATCTTGTCAACCTCAACGATGTCGCCGACAGCAACCTTGTGCTGGCGACCACCGCTGCGCACGATGGCGTACACGCGGAACTCTCTCTCGCTCGGAACGGAAACCCCTGATGCCAGCCGCCCGCACGGACCGGGGTCCGTGACTGTCCGGATGGGACGAGCGGCCTCTCCGAACGGAAGCCGGAGGGAGGTGCTCAGGAGCAGGCGTGCAAGCAGACACGCCGACGGTCAAGGTTACGGGGACGGGCCCAGAGGGGTCAAACCGGGTCCGCTTCCGGCCGCGCCCCCTCCGCTCCGGGTCGCCTGCCCGCGGCTCCGCCCCGCGGCGGCGGCGTACGTCCGCCCGCCCGGCGTTCCACGAGTACGCCCGCGCGTTCCGGGGCGTACGCCCGCGGCTTCCTCCCACGGCGTACGCCCGGCCCCGGTCACGGGACGTATGCTCGCCCGTCGAAACGCCGTACCCCCCGCTCGTACCGCTCCCGCCCGGAAGGCAGCACAGTGAACTACAGGGTCCAGCCCACCGCCCAGGTCGCCGACACCGCCGAGATCGGCGACGGCAGCAGCGTGTGGGAGCTCGCGCAGATCCGGGAGGACGCCCGCCTCGGCGAGGGCTGTGTGATCGGCCGCGGCGCGTACGTCGGCACGGGGGTGCGCATGGGCGACAACTGCAAGCTCCAGAACTACGCCCTGGTGTACGAGCCCGCCGAACTCGGGGACGGCGTCTTCATCGGCCCCGCCGTGGTCCTCACCAACGACCACAACCCCCGGTCCGTCGACCCCGACGGCAAGCAGAAGCGCGGCGGCGACTGGGAGGCCGTGGGCGTGAAGATCGCCGACGGGGCCTCCGTCGGCGCCCGCGCGGTCTGCGTCGCCCCGATCCGGATCGGCCGCTGGGCCATGGTCGCGGCCGGCGCCGTGGTCACCAAGGACGTGCCGGACTTCGCGCTGGTCGTGGGTGTGCCCGCGCGGCAGGTCGGCTGGGTCGGCCGGAGCGGTGTGAAGCTCGTCGGGCGGGAGGGCGAGCCGGGCGTCTTCGTATGCCCCAAGTCCGGTGCCCTGTACGAGGAGAAGGACGGCGTCCTCAGCGAGGTTCCCGGCGAGGCCCCGAGTGCGGTTGCCGACGGGCAGGCCCGCTGAGGGCGACCCGCGGCCGCGCATCCCGACGCCTGCCCCACGCTCCACCGGACCCGTCAATTCCGGTGAAGTCGCCGCCCCGGCAGGCGTGTTTCGGCGTCTCCCGGTGACGGTACCCTGGGCGGAATCGCGGCGTAGTCGACGGGGTGTCGGCGTTGTTGGAGCGACAAGGGGCAGATGTGAAGGACGGCGTACGGGGCGCCAGGAGACCTCTCGGCACTGTGCTGGTGATCATCCCGACCTACAACGAAGCCGAGAACGTCGGGCCGATCGTCGCGCGTGTCCGCTCCTCCGTCCCCGACGCGCACATCCTGATCGCCGACGACAACAGCCCCGACGGCACCGGCAAACTCGCCGACGAAATGGCGGATTCGGACCAGCACGTCCATGTGCTGCACCGCGAGGGGAAGGAAGGGCTCGGGGCCGCCTATCTGGCCGGGTTCCGCTGGGGCATCGACAACGGCTACGACGTCCTGGTCGAGATGGACGCCGACGGCTCCCACCGCCCCGAGGAACTGCCCCGGCTGCTGGAGGCCCTGTCCGGCGCCGATCTGGTGCTCGGCTCCCGCTGGGTGCCCGGCGGGAGCGTGGTCAACTGGCCGAAGTCCCGCGAGTTCCTGTCCCGTGGCGGCAGCCTCTACTCGCGCACCCTGCTCGGCGTACCGATACGCGATGTCACGGGCGGTTTCCGCGCCTTCCGTAAGGAGACCCTGGAGGGCATCGGCCTCGACCGCGTCGCGTCCCAGGGCTACTGCTTCCAGGTCGACCTGGCCTGGCGCACGGTCAAGGGCGGATTCCGGGTAGTCGAAGTGCCCATCACCTTCGTGGAACGCGAACGCGGCGACAGCAAGATGAGCCGTTCCATCGTCGTCGAGGCACTGTGGCGGGTCACGGTCTGGGGCATCGGCTCCCGGCTCGGCCGCCGTCACCGCTGACGCCACCGCCCTGACGCCCCGTCGGCCCGTCTCATGGCACCGGAGCCGACGGGGCGGGCGTCTTCCCGTCGGACCAGGTGCCGCCGCCCATGGAACGAGAAACAACGAGGATGCAGCGACTTCAGCGCACAACGGCGACGACCAGCGCCCAGACCCCGGCCCACCGGAGCGCCGACAGCGCGGACCGTACCGAGAGTGCCGACATCGCCCACGATGCCGACGACGGGAGTTCCCCGACCGGCGGCCTGAAGGGCGCGGCGCGCGGTCTGAAGGACGCGGCCCGCCGCGCCTGGCCCGCACTGGCGGGATACGCCCTGGTCAGGCTGGTGGGCCTGACGTTCATCATGCTCCGCTCCGACCAGCCGCTCCTCACGAGGCTGTCCACCCGGCACGACAGTTTCTGGTTCCTCAAGATCGCCGAGTCCGGGTACACGGAAACCTGCCCCTCGATTCAGGGCGAGATGTGCCGCTACGCCTTCTTCCCCCTCTATCCGGAGCTGATAAGAGGCGTCAGCGCGGTCTTCCCGGTGTCCCCGAGCATGGCCGGCTGGATCATCGCCCTGGTCTCGTCCCTGGTCGCGGCCTGGGGCATCTACGCCGTCGTCGAAGTGATCGCGGGCCGCAGGACGGCCATCGTCACCGCCGTTCTGTGGGGCATCGTCCCGCACGCCGTGGTGCAGTCCATGACCTACACCGAGTCCCTGTTCACGGCGCTCGCGGCCTGGGCTCTGTACGCCGTGCTCACCAAGCGCTGGCTCACCGCCACCGCCCTCGCCGTGTTCGCCGGACTGACCCGCCCGCCCGGCGCGGCGGTCGTGGCCGCCGTCGTCCTGTGCGCGCTCTGGGCCCTGCTGCGTCCGGGCCCGGACGGCGAACGGCCCGTCGGCCGGCTGCTGACGGCCGTCCTCGTCTCACCGCTCGGCTGGTTCGCCTGGTTCGGCTGGGTCGGCTACCGGGCCGGCCGCTGGGACGGCTACTTCCAGGTGCAGGACCGGTGGGGGTCGTCCTTCGACGGCGGAGTGTTCACCGCCCAGCGGATCTCCGAGGTGTTCAGCGAGCAGAGCGGAAGGCTGAGCTACCTGGTCATCGCGGGGACGATCCTCGCCGCCGCGACCCTGCTGGTCATCTGCGTACTCCAGCGCCAGCCCGCGCCGCTCCTGATCTACGGCGCCATAATCGTGCTGATGACGATCGGCGGCGAGGGGTACTTCCACTCCAAGGGTCGCTTCCTGGTCCCCGCGTTCGTGCTGCTCATCCCGCTCGCGAAGGTGCTGGCTCGATCACGCACGGCCGTGATCTGGACCCTCCTCACCGCTGCCACTCTGGTGTCCAGCCTCTACGGCAGCTACGTGCTGCTGGTCGCCAGCCACTCGCCCTGACGCCTCGGCGTCACCCGCCCCCGGCACGACAAGAACACCACAAGAACAGGTCCCGGCGTCGTCGCTGACGCCGGGACCTCTTCTCACAGCCTCGCCTTCATGGGCCCTGTTCCCATGACCCTGGCTTCACGGCCTCGTACGACCGCTCAGGCGCGCGGCCCACGCAGGATCAGCCGGTCGAACTCCTCGCTGATCACCGACCAGTCCCAGGTCGACAGCGAGTGCTTCGCCGCCGCGGCCGTCGCCGTCCGCCACGCGTCCTCGGAGGCGGTGTGGGCGCGGATGCGCTCGGCGGCCTCCTTCGGCGAGGAGACGACCCAGTCGTCCGGGAACAGCGTCCGCGCGCTGTTCTCCCTCCCGGCGAAGAAGGGCCAGTCGCGCACCACCGGCAGCGCTCCGCTGACCGCGCCCTCCACCAGACCGCAGTGGAAGCTCTCGCGCACCGAAGTGCTGAGGATGACCCCGACCGAGGTCAGCGCGCCCGGTACGTCCTCGGTACGGCCGACCAGTTCCACGGCGCCGGACGGGACCAGTTCGGCCAGGTCCTTCTGCAGCAGGTCGTCATAGGCGCGCGCCGCGGCGCTCGCCTTTCGGTCGAGGCCGTTGCCGATGACGACGAGCCGGTACCGCTCGTCGTGGGCGCGGAGCTCGCGCAGCACCTCCAAGGCCCAGCGCGGGTCCTTCGCGACGGCGCTGACGCCGACCAGGCCGAGGGTGAAGCGGGCCTCGGCGGACTCCTTCTCCCGCTGGTAGGGCTCCAGGGCCATGGCGTTGGCGATCACGTGCAGTCCGGGGGCGCCCTCGGCACGCAGGCGCGGCAGCGAGTCCACGGTCAGGT
Organism: Streptomyces sp. NPDC004838; assembly: GCF_053600955.1. Classification (NCBI taxonomy): domain Bacteria; kingdom Bacillati; phylum Actinomycetota; class Actinomycetes; order Kitasatosporales; family Streptomycetaceae; genus Streptomyces; species Streptomyces sp. NPDC004838. Next base: position 167,713 of record NZ_JBSGAW010000004.1, read on the forward strand.
CACGCAGATGGGCTCCGACGAAGACCAGGTCGTCGATCCGGGAGTGATCCACCAGATGCGGCCAGAGGCTGAACGCCTCGTAGCTGTGCAGCCGTACGATGATCCTCGTGGATCCCGGGTCGATCTGGGTGACCATGCCGGCCACGTTGGTGCACCAGTCGATGAAGAGAGTGTCCGCCCAGTCCAGATGCGGGCGCAGCGCCTCTTCGACCTTCCTGCCGAACTCCGCCTGCCCGCCGAGCACGTGTTCCATCATCCGCTGGCCACCCCGCGCCAGTGCGCCGAGTGTCTCGTCCGCCTTGAAGTCCAGGAAGCGGATCTCCACGTCCGGGTGGTCGCCGTATCGTTCCAGGACGGGCTGGAGGAAGGTGGAGTTGGCGTACGTGGCGACCAGCAGCCGGAGCGGTCGGTCGACCGGTGCCGGGGCCGCCGGGACAGCGCGCCCTCGCGGCGTGGTGAGCGCGGCGAAGGCCGAGCTGGCGTAGAACGGCGCGAGATAGCCCGTCGGGTCGGCCGCGAGCGGCGACGACAGCGCGTCGAAATGGACGGCCCGGTGGAAGGCCAGGGTCAGGGCGCCGGACAGCGCCGCCGCGGCTCCCTTGGCATCGCCCTTCCGGTGTCGGGCGTCGGCCTGGGCCAGCGAGGTTCTGATGGCCTCGGCGCGGCCCTCCGGACCGTCGTGCCCCCTGGCCAGGTCGGCTCGGGCCGCTTCGGCGAACAGATCGGCCTGGATCGCCCGATCGGCGGTCAGCTTCGCCGCCGAGGTCAGCACGATGGAAGCGCCGGCCTTGCGGCCGCCCTTGCTCATGGAGTGGCTGACCCGGCGGGCCAGCTTGGCACGCAGCCCGTCGGGGAGCTTCGGCGCGCCCACGGCGGCGCGCCACACCCTGGCGCCGACGGAGGTCCGCATCACGGCGGGCGAGGAGGCCCGGCGCAGTGCCGCACCGGCGGCGTGCCTGCTCTTACGTCTGGTGGTGCGCGCCGCGTGCACGGGACTGGGCATCGAGTTGCGCGCGTCCTGGAGCCTGTAGTGCGCGGGACGCTCGCGGCGGTCAGACACGGCCTTGAGAGCGGGCGCGATACCGAAGACGGCGTGTGCCCTGCGGTTGCGCTGGGAGAACTGCCAGACGCTGTAGACGGCGGGCGCGTCGAGCGCCACGAGGACGTGCGCCTGACGGGCCCAGCGGCGGATCCGGGGGTCGCCCTCGGCGCTCGCCCAGATCCGGCGGGGCCCCGCCAGCTTGGCCACTCGTTTGGCGAAACTCTCACCGCGTGCCTCGGCCGCCTCCTGGAGCGAGAGGACGTCGACGAGCCCGATGCCGCCCTCGATCTCCGTGGCGTCGAACAGACCCACGAGCCGTACGGTCGCTCCCCCCGCGCCGAACTTCTCCAAGGACGCCTTGAGGACCTCGGGCTGCGGTGCCGCACCCGCGATCAGAAGTACGTGTGTCATGCCGGGAGGCCCTCCACCAGGTCCAGGTTCGAAGACGGGCGTCCCGATCCCACCAGTTCCCAGCGTCCCGATTCCACCAGTTCCCGCAGTCGCCGAACGGCCGGTTCCATCTGTGCGCCGCGGGCGTACCGGGCAGCGTGAAGGCGTGCCGCGGCCCGCTGTTCCTCCGTGGCCTCGACCGCGAGCCGTGCCCCGGCGGAGTAGGCGTCGGCGAGCTTCTCGGGGTCGAACCCGTACGCCCCGGTCCACAGCGGGTGGCCGGTCATCACCGTTGTCGCGTCGTGCTCGACCTCATGCGCCGACATCACCGGCAGACCAGTGGCGGCGTACTCGTACACCTTGCCAGAGGTCATGAACCTGCCGCCCATGATCATCAGCAGCAGGACGTCCCAGCCGCCGAAGATCTCCGGGACCTCCGCCTTGGGAGCGGGCCCGCCGAAGGAGACCTGTTCTCCGGCCGCCTGCGCCTGCCGGATCATCTCCATATGGGCATTGGCCTCCCGAGCGGCGCCCGAGCCGATCTGGCCGCGCACCTCCAGCCGGGAACGGGCCACCAGCGGATCGCGCTCCCGCGCCAGTTTCCAGCCGTCGAGCACGGCGCGCAGGATGCGCGGCGGCGAGGTGACCACACCGAGGTGGCCGAAGACCAGGCCCCGGTCCGGGTCGGGGCGGCGGATCGACGCCGGAACGGAGTCCTCGTCGTAGCCGTTGCGCACGACATGGACACGATCGGCCAGTGACGGGTGGCGTTCGCGGTACCAGTCCGCGATCGGATCGTTGACGAGCCACAGGGACAGCGCGTTGCTCAGAACCCGCTTCTCCCACTTTCCCGAGAAGGAGTCCTCGGTGAACGCCTCCTCGGCCCCCAGCACATCCACCGACCAGCCGTCGCGGAAGTCGATCGCGTACGGGACCTTGTCGGTCTCCCAAAGCTTCAGCGCGGCGGCCATGTTGACGTACGGGACGCATGTCGCGAGCACGAGGTCCGCGTGCTTGTCGTGGTGGATGCGCCGCACCGCCCGCTCCAGGTCGGCCTTCCAGCCGCCGTAGATCGGCTCGGGGAAGTCCTTCATCCCCTTCTTGCGGTACGCGGCGGCCCACTGCACGGGCCGGAGCGCCCGGTCCTCCGAGAACAGCCGTATGTCGGTTTCCAGGTCTTCGCGCACCAGTGGCAGCTTGACGATCCGCACCCGCGGATCGACGCGCTCGGAAAGAGTGTGGTCGAGGCCGAAGTCGCGTTCCCAGGACTCGTCGGCGATGGTCACGACAGTGACGTCCCAGCCCTGGGTGACGAACTGGTTTGCCGTCTCCCTCATCCGGTAGGCACAGCTCTTGGCGGCGGGAGGAAACCCGATGGCCAGGTAAATCACATGCTTGCGAGCAGCTGCAGGGGTAGACACTCCGAAACGCTAACATGACATGATGGCCCGCCTACCACGGCCGTGGTCACTTTGGCTCCCTGCCGCGCGGGTCCGCGGATAGGTATCGCAGCCCGCACCCTCCCGCCTCAAATCCTCTTCCCGCAGGAGAGTTCCGATGTCCCAGCGCGCGCCTTCCGTCCGCCTGGTCGTCCTGACCACGGACGGTGACGTCACCGACGCCACCCGCCCCGGTCGCACGGCCCTCGCCGCCGCCAGGGCCGGCTGGGACGTCACCTTGCTCACCTTCACCGCGGGGCAGAAGACCGCGGGACAGAAGCCGGAGCGAAGCGCTCTGGGGCCCGTCGCCGTCGTCCGGGTGCCGGTGGGTACGGCGCTGCGTACCCAGGCCGCCCTCACCCGGCGGGGGCACCGGCTGCGTCGCGTGTTCACTCAAGCGGGTTTTCCCGACCGTGCCGCGTTTGACCGTTCGCGCGCGGCCCACCAGGCGTGGATGCGCGCTGTCGCCGCTGCGGAGGACGGGCCCGGCGGCCCTCTCAGAGGCGTCGGCAGGGCGTTGATCCGAATACGGCGTTCCACGCACGGTTTCCGGGTCCGGATGTTCCGCTGGGAGGAGCGACGGGACAGGGCGTCCACGGATGCGCGGGGCGACTGGCGCACCGACTGGCCGGTCCTGCTGGACCAGGATCTGGCAATCGGTCCGGTGCTGGAGAAGCTGCGGCCCGCTGTCATCCATGTCGTGGGGGCGGGCCTGTTGGCCACCGCCTCGATCAGTGCCGCCCGGCTGAGGGCCGCGGGCGTACCCACCCGCTGGGTGTACGACGCCGTGCCCGCCGACGGGGGTTCCGGTGCGCTGGAACCGGCGGCCGCCGAGGCACTGGTACGGGAGTTCTCCGGACGCGCGGACGCGGTCACCGAGGCCGTTCCCGGGCTCGCGCCGGGTCTCGACCCGCTGCTCGTGCGGGAAGCCCCGATAGCGCCCGTCCCGGCCGACGGCCAGCCGCTGCCCGCGCTGCGTGATCTGTGCGGTCTACACGGTGCCGGACCTCTGTGGGTGTGGTCCGCCGACCATGGGCCGATGCTGTTCCCCATGGCGGTCGTCGACGCGCTCACCGAGCTGAGCGACCATCACCTCGCCGTGCTGGGCGACCGCGGCGACGCCTCCGTCAAGGAGTTGCTGCGGCTGGCGGAGGAGGCGGGCGTACGCGGACGCGTCCACCTGCCCGCGCCCCCGGGCTCCGAGCCGGAACGGCTCAGGGCCTACCTGGCCTCCGCCGACGTCGCCCTCGTGAGCCCGGTCACCGCTCCGCCGACCGCTCCGGAACTCGATCTGCTCACCGCTGTGTACGGACTGGCCGGGCTGCGGACGGTCACCGTCGGCGAACGGCCGCGCGATCTCGCCAAGTCCCTGGTGGAGACGATCGGCGCCGGCCCGGTCTCCGCGCACACCTGGGAGGAGAACGTGGCACCGCTCCTGGACCTCTTCGCGGAGCTGGCCGGGCGCCCCACCCTCGTACCGTCGCAGCCCACCGGAGAGGCCAGGCCCCGGCGGCCCCTGCCCACCTGGGCGCCGCTCACCCGCGACACCCCCGTCCGCCTCGGACTCGGCCCCGCCAACTACGCGGGACAGCTCGCGTCCTTCGCCCATGCCGTGTGCCGCTCCCGGCCCGACGTCTCGGCACAGGTGATGATGGCGACCTCCCCGGGCACCTTCAACTACCCGGCGGACGTCTACCTCGACTCGTCGAAGCTGGGACGCCTCACCATCCAGCTGGAGCAGGTGGAACGCGTCTTCCGCAACTCGACCCACTTCATCGCCGACGCGTTCCTGCCGCTGCTGGGCCGCCTCAACGGCAGCCATGTCGAGGGCGATCTGCCCGCGCTGCTGCGCACCAGCATCAAGGTGGCGCTGCTCGCCCACGGCAGCGAGGTACGCCACCCCGGGCGTCATATGGAACGGCACCCCGACTCCCTCTTCCACGACGCCCCCGAGGGTGTGGTGGAGCGGCTGACCGCGACCGCGGAACGGAACCGGGCCGTCGTCGAACGCTTCGGCCTGCCCACCTTCGTCACCACCCCCGACCTCCTGGTGGATCTGCCCACAGCGGTATGGGCCCCGCTGGTCGTCAACGTGGACGCCTTCGCCTGTGACCGTCCCGTCCTGGAACGCGCACGGCCCGTGGTGCTGCACGCCCCCTCCAAGCGCTGGACCAAGGGCACCGACCGGGCGCTGCCGCTGCTGAACGAGCTCCACGATCGCGGCGTGATCGAGTTCCAGCTGGCCGAGCAGGTCGACTGGACGGAGATGCGGGAGAGAGTACGCAACGCCGACATCGTCATCGACCAGTTCGCGATCGGCAGTTACGGCACCTTCGCCTGTGAGGGCATGGCCGCCGGCAAGCCCGTCATGGCCTATGTCGCGGAGGAGGTCCGCGAGCGCTGTGCCCCGGATCTGCCCATCGTCAACACGACTACGGCGACCCTCCGCGAGACCCTGCAGCGGCTGCTGGACGACCGTGCGGCGGCGGCGGAAGTCGGGGCGCGGTCGGCCGAGTTCGCCCGGAAGTACCACGACGGCACCAAGACGGCGGAGGTCCTGTCGGAGTTCCTGACCTAGGGCTTGCAGGGAAGAAGCCGAAGAGGCTGCCGCCGCCGGGGTACGGGATCCCGGTGGCGGCAGCCTCTTCGGCTTGTCGCGGGTGCTTGCCTCAGCCGCCGATGACGACCCGGCGGACTCCGGCCCAGCGCGCCGGGTCCGTGGTACGACGGCCGTCGACGAGGACGGTGACGTCCGGCAGGTCGGCGGCGGCCAGCTCGCGGTACTCGGCGTGGTCGGCCTGGAGGACGGCGGCGGTGACCTTCTCGCCCTGGTGGGGGGTGAGTCCGTGGGCGGCCAGTTCCTCCGCCGTGTACATCGGGTCGGAGACGTACGGCACCGCGCCGCGGGCCTTGAGGGCCTCGACGGTCCCGAAGACTCCGGAGAAAGCGGTCTCCTTGACGCCGCCCCGGTAGGCCGCGCCGAGCACGAGGACGCCGACGTCGGTCAGGTCGCCGTAGGCGGCGGCCAGCAGGTCGACGGCGTACTCGGGCATCGCGGCGTTGGCCTCGCGTGCCGAGCGGACGACGGTGGCCTCCGGGTCGTTCCACAGATACATCCGCGGGTAGATCGGGATGCAGTGGCCGCCGACGGCGATGCCCGGCTGGTGGATGTGGCTGTAGGGCTGCGAGTTGCAGGCTTCGATGACCTTCTTGACGTCGATGCCGTTCTTGTCGGCGAAGCGCGCGAACTGGTTCGCCAGGCCGATGTTGACATCGCGGTACGTGGTCTCGGCGAGCTTGGCCAGCTCGGACGCCTCGGCGGTGCCGAGGTCCCAGACGCCGTTCGGCCGGGGCAGGTCCTCGCGCTCGTCGAAGTCCAGCACCTGCTCGTAGAACGCGACGCCGCGGGCCGTGGACGCCTCGTCGATGCCGCCGACGAGCTTGGGGTAGCGGCGCAGGTCGGCGAAGACCCGGCCGGTGAGGACGCGCTCCGGGGAGAAGACGAGGTGGAAGTCCTCGCCCGCGGTGAGGCCGGAGCCCTCCTGGAGCATCGGCGCCCAGCGGGTGCGGGTGGTGCCGACCGGCAGCGTGGTCTCGTACGAGACGAGGGTGCCGGGCTTGAGGCCCTTGGCGATGGCCTTGGTGGCGGAGTCCATCCAGCCGAAGTCGGGGGTGCCTTCGGCGTCCACGAAGAGCGGGACGACGACCACGACGGCGTCGGACTGGGCGACGGCGGCGGTGGTGTCGGTGGTCGCGGTCAGCAGCCCCGCGCCGACGGTCTCCTTCAGCAGCCGGTCCAGGTCGTACTCGCCGGGGAAGGGCTCGGTGCCGGCGTTGACCAGTTCCACGACCGCTTCGTTGACGTCCGCCCCGATGACCTCGTGGCCCTTGGCGGCGAACTGCACGGCGAGCGGGAGGCCGATCTTGCCGAGTGCGACTACACAGATTTTCATCGGGTCAGTTTCCTCTTCACACGGGACATCGTTTGGCGCAGCCGCTTGCCCGCGCCGGCCGAAGGCGCCCAGAGCGGGGCCGTAGTGATCACCAGCCGACCCTTGCGGTCACCGGTCGCGGAGACCCGGAACGGGATCCTCTCGCGCCAGCGCCGGGCCAGGGGCAGCGGCAGATCCCTTATCTTCACGGGAATTTCATAGGTCGCACCCACCATGACCACGTAGATGCGGAGCCCCAAGGAGGCGCGCCGCGGCGGGACCGGGAACACGGCCCTCAGCACCGTACCGGTGCCGTCCGCGCAGGGCTCACTGCTCTGCTCCCCGTCGAAGGCGGGGGGTTCCGCGGTGAGCCGCCGGCCCCCGGACCGGTCGACGCTCTTGGGCAGCGGTGTGGAGGCCAGCCGCAGCACCGCCGACTCGGCGTCGCCGACGACTCCTATCCGCGCGGCCAGTGAGACCGCCATGGTCTCGCCCGTCCCGCCGGACTGCTCCCAGTCGGCGTGCACCAGCCCGCTGCCCTCGGCGAGCAGCGTGGTGATTCCCTCGCCGTCGAGGACCTCGAAGAGCCGGTCGGGCAGGTTCAGCGCCGGGTCGCGGAACCCCGGATAGCGTGCGTAGGCCCGGCCGTCCTCGACGAGGAAGGTCACCGGGCCGCCGCGTATCGCCTCCAGCAGTTCGGCGAGCGCGCCGCGCTGGGCCAGCCCGATGCGTACGCGCCGTGTGACGTCCATGGAGTCGCGCAGTTCGTCCGTGAAGTACAGATCGGCGAGCGCGGCGATCCCGGCGCAGACGTCCCGCTGGGTCTCGGGCTCCAGGGACGGGAAGTCGTCCTGGATCAACTTGGCGAGTTCCCAGGTGAAGTGACGCTTGAAAACGGCGTCCCGTCGAGGTCCGGGCTCGATCAGCCCGGCCGCGTGCCGCATGATGTCGGCGGCGCAGCGGAGCCGGGAGAGATGGTTCGCGCGGTAGGTGATGTTGGAGGCGTCACCGCGTTTGACCGCGTAGTAGCAGACGTAGTCGGCCAGGACGGAGATCTTCTCCGCCCGCACCAGCGCCTCGATCGTGAACGGCTGGTCGGAACCGACCGGCATGTCCTCCGGGAAGCGCAGCTTGTTCTGCTCCACGAGTTCTCGCCGGAACAGCTTGGTGTTGGCCAGGGTGAACGGCAGCGCCGAGTCGTAGAGGCTGACGTCCGGTTCGTTCTTCTTGTACAGCGCCTGGTGCACGTAGCGGCCGTTGGTGCCGACCATCCGTCCCACGACGACGTCGGAGCCGTGCCGGTCGCCGTAGGCGACCATGCGTTCCAGCGCCTCTTCGCCGAGGTGGTCGTCGGAGCCCATGAAGTACACGTACCGGCCCGTGGCGATGTCCAGGGCCCGGTTGCTCGGCGCCGCGGGCCCGCCCGAGTTGGCCTGGTGAATCACCTTGACCGTGTCGGGGTGTTCGGCGGCGAACCGGTCGAGTTCGCGTCCGCTGTCGTCGGTCGACCCGTCGTCCACCGCCACGATCTCCAGTCGGCGGAGCCCTATGCTCTGCTCCACCAGGGAGGTCAGGCACTCCGTGAGATACGGCATCGTGTTGTAGACGGCCACGACGACGCTGACATCCGGCACGCGGACGTCAGGGGTTCTGCCCATCCCCCGCTCCCTGCGTCAATCGGGTGTACACCTGGTCGAGTACCTCTGCCTGGGCTTCCCAGGTCCATTCCTCCAGCCGTCCCTCGACCTCGTAGGCGGCGGTGTACCGCTTCGGATCGGAGAGCACGGCCCGGACGGCGCGCACATAGTCGGCGACGTCCTCGGCCTTGAAGACCTCACCCTGTCCGGTCTCGCGGGTCACCTCGGACATCGTCTTCACATCGCTGACCACCAGCGGCAGCCGCGCATGCGAGTACTCGAAGAACTTGGTGATCAGGGCGATCTCGTGGTTCGGCCAGTGGTGGATCGGGATCACGCCGACATCGGCGCCGGAGAGGAACGGGACGACCTGCCAGTGCGGTACGTACGGCAGGGCGTGCACCCTGTCCCCGACGCCCAGCTCCTCGGCACGCCTCATCAGCTCCTGGACGTAGGGGAGTTCGGGGCTGGCCGCCACGAACACCGCATGCGCCTCGGGCAATTCGGGCAGGGCGTCGACCATGATGTCGAGGCCGCGCTGACGGGCGGCGAGGCCGCTGTAGACCAGCAGCGGTACGTCGGGGCCGATGTCGCACAGGGCCCGGATGTCCGGCACGGGCTCGTCGGGGAAACGGGAGGTCGCCCCGGAGTCCGGGGCGTTGAGCACCACCGCAGGCCGCTCGGCGAGCTTGTGGGACTTCTGCAGCAGATCGGCGAGGCCACCCGAGACGGTCATGACCGCGTCCGCGTACTTGGCGTGTTCGCGCTCGTAGGCCACCATCGCCGGCAACTTGCGCTGATTCGCCCAGGAGCGCACTCCGGGCAGGAACTCGTGTGCGTCCCAGACGAGTTTGACCCGGCGGCCGGCGGCCCGCCCCCGGATCGCGGCACGGGAGCCCACGCCCAGCATCCGGAAGTCGTTGGCGTGGATGATGTCCGGCTTCAGCTCGTCGATGACGGGAGCGAAGGCCAGTTCGAAGTCCCAGACGCCCGGGTCGAGACGGCGCCAGGCGCGGTGTCCCATCGACGTCAGCCAGAAGTGTGTGACCGCCTTGTCGATGGCGTGGGAGCGTGTGCGCCGAATCTGGCGCAGCTTCTTGGTCTCGCGGTTGCGCAGGGACACCCAGCGTGAGGTGGCCTTGGCCATGGCGCGGGGCACCGTCAGCCAGACCCGCCCGCCCTTCCGGCCGAGCGCCGATCCGCTCTCGCCCGCCCGGAGCGAGTCGCCGCGCACCCGGAGGTCCGCACGCCACGCCTTCACCTGCTGCACCCGGAACGCGGCGACGCGGTCGGACGAGTAGGCGAGCGGGCGGCGCAGCGGGGCACCGCCCAGATCCCCGGGGGTGACCGACATCCTCGACTTCACACGGATCAGCCGCACCTCGGCCTCGCCGAGCTTCCAGCTCTCCGGCCCGTCCTTGCTCACGATCCTGCCGAGCAGGGTGACGTCCCAGCCCGCCGCGGCGGCCGACATCGCCTGCTTCTGGACGCGGGAGTCGCCGTGCACCCCGTTGTCGACGAGCATGACGATCCGCCCGCGTGAGCCCTCCCGGGTCTCCTCGACGCCGTCAGGCCCCATTTTCCGTCCGTTCCCGGTCCATGAGGCCGACCGTGATGCCCGCCGCCGCGGACTCCAGTACGGCGGCGGCCACCTCGACCGTCCGCAGGCCCTGGCGCAGCGTGCAGATGTCGTCGGACTTGCCGAGCATCGCGTCCCGGAACAGTTCGTGCTCGACGAGCAGCGGCTCGCGCTTGGGGATGGCGTACCGGATCATGTCGCCCTCGGCGACTCCGCGGAACGCCTGGAGCGCCTCCCACTCGGTGGTCTGGGCGGCGTTGGAGTAGAACGTGAGGTCGGCGGTGAGGGTGTCGGCGATGAAGCAGCCCTTCTCGCCGGTGACCGAGGTGAAGCGCTCCTTGAGCGGGCTCAGCCAGTTCACCAGGTGATTGACCATGGTGCCGTCGGAGAGCTGGCCGACCGCGGAGACCATGTCCTCGTGCGGGCGGCCCGACTTGGAGACGGTGCGCGCCGAGATCGAGGTGTACGTCTGGCCGGTCACCCACCCGGTGAGGTCGATGTCGTGGGTGGCGAGGTCCTTGACCACGCCGACGTCGGCGATCCGGTGCGGGAAGGGTCCCTGACGGCGGGTGACGACCTGGTACACGTCGCCGAGTTCGCCGGCCTCCAGACGCTGCCGCAGGGAGCGCAGCGCGGGGTTGCAGCGCTCGATATGGCCGACTCCGGCCACCAGTCCGCGCGACTCGAACGCCTCGACGAGCCTGCGGGCCCCGGCCACGGTGTCCGCGACCGGCTTCTCGATCAGGGCGCCGATGCCGGAGACGGCCAGCTTCAGGCCGACTTCCTCGTGCAGGGCGGTGGGGCAGGCGACCACGGCGTAGTCGATGCCGAGCGCGATCAGCTCTTCGACGGTCGACAGCACCGGGGCGTTCTGCGCCCAGCCGTGCTTGTCCCCCATCGGGTCGACGACGCCGACGAAGCGGACGCCGTCCAGCCCGGCGAGTACGCGGGCGTGGTGGCGGCCCATCGAGCCGAGGCCGATCAGGCCGGCCCGCAGTCCCTGGGCTCCCTGAGGGGCCTGGGCGGTGGTCACAGATTCTCTCCAAGGTCGTTCACGGCGGTGACGATGCGCTCAAGGTCTTCCCGGGACAGCGAGGGGTGCACCGGCAGCGAGATGACCTCGGCGGCGGCGCGCTCGGTCTCGGGCAGGTCCCAGTGGCGCCCTGCCTTCTGGTCGGGCTCCCAGAACGGCTTCAGCCGGTGGATCGGGGTCGGGTAGTAGACCGCGTTGCCGACGCCGGCCTCGGTGAGCCTGGCCATGGCCGCGTCGCGGTCGCCGCTGACGCGGATCGTGTACTGGTGGTAGATGTGACGCGCGCCCTCGGCGACGGTGGGCGTGGTCACGTTCGGCGCGCTGATGTGTTCACTGAGGTAGGCGGCGTTGGCGATGCGCTGTTCTGTCCAGCCGTGGAGCTTCGTCAACTGTACGCGGCCGACGGCGGCGGCCACGTCGGTCAGCCGCATGTTGACGCCGATGATCTCGTTGGCGTACCGCTGTTCCATGCCCTGGTTGCGCAGCAGCCGCAGGGTGCGCGCGATTTCGGCGTCGGCGGTGGAGATCATGCCGCCTTCGAGGGAGTGCATGTTCTTGGTCGGGTAGAAGCTGAAGGTGCCGCCCGCGCCGAACGCGCCGACCGGGGTGCCGTGGAGCGCCGCGGCGTGGGCCTGGCAGGCGTCCTCCACCACGGCCAGCTTGTGCTTGGCGGCGATGGGCATGATCTTGTCCATCGAGGCCGGGTGGCCGTACAGGTGGACCGGCATGATCGCGGCGGTACGGGGGGTGATGGCGGCCTCGACCGCGGCCGGGTCCAGACCGTAGGTGTCGGGCTCGATGTCGGCGAAGACGGCGTCGGCGCCCACCAGCCGGACGACGTTCGCGGTGGCGGCGAACGAGAATGAAGGAACGATTACCTCATCGCCCGGACCGATGTTCAGAGCGAGCAGAAGCAGATGCAGCGCGGAGGTTCCCGAGTTCACGGCGACGCAGTGGCGACCGTCCACCAGCTCCGAGAAGCCCTCTTCGAAAGCGGCCACCTCGGGGCCCTGCACGACCCGGCCGCTGCGCAGTACGCGTACCGCGGCCTCGATCTCCTCTTCACCGATCACCGGGCGGGCAGCGGGGATGGGCTGCTTGTTGCCGCTCGTCATTTGGAGGTCCTCCTAGAACACCAAGAGCTGTCTGTGGCAGGAGTATCGAGGAGGAGGAGCGAACATCTCGCGAGGCCGCGCACACCCCATCCGGCGCAAGCCGACGCCCTACCGAGGATCTTCGGCCGGTTCTGCATTCCCGACCCGGTCCGGTCTCCACCGTAGTCTCCGGGACGGGATTCCCACCCGGCAGGGACCGCCGTCACATTATCAGGGATTTCACAGCGCATTCCTGAACCATTGGCGAAGGCATTGCATCAACTCGGCGACAATTACCGCGCCCCATCCCGGTTGTGTGGGATGGGGCACGGTATTCACCGATCACCCGCGATCGACCGGCTGCCACCTGCGGCTCGTCTCAGCCCTCGGTGACCGCCGTCACCGTCGAAGACGTCTGCTGGTCGGCGGCGACGGTCTTCTTCACCGTGGCCTTCTTCGCCGCGGCCTTCTTGGCGGTCGTCTTCTTCGCCGCGCTCTTCTTGGCCGCCGTCTTCTTGGTGGCGGCCTTCTTCGCGGTGGCCTTCTTGACGGTCTTGCGGACCGCCTTCTTGGCCGGCGCCGTGGACGCCTCTTCCGCTGTGACATCCGCCTCCGTGACATCCGTCTCCGGCGTGTCGGGGGCGGCGACCACCACGATCGCGGCCTCCTCGGCGCCCGAGGGCGAGCCGGCCGGGGCGGTGACCTTGCGGGTCACCCGGCGGCGGACGCGCGGCGGGGCCGGGGCCTCAGCGACCGGAGCCTCGTCGGGCTGCGGCTCGGGAGCCTCGGCGATCGGGACCTCGGCCGAGACCTCGGGGGCCGGCGCTGGCGTCTCGGCGGCGGGAGCCGGTGTCACGGCCTCGATGACCACCTCGGGCTCCGCGGCAGCCGGCGATCCGGCCGGAGCCGTCGCCTTACGGGTCGCCCTGCGGCGGGTCCGGCCCGCGGGAGCGGCCTCGGGCTGCGGCTCGGGAGCCTCGGCGACCGGGACCTCGGCGGGGGCCTCCGGGGCCGGGGCCTGAGCGACCGGAGCCTCCGCAGCCGGGGCCTGGGGCTCGGCGACGGCCGGAGCCGCCTCCTCCGTCACCGCCGCGGCCTTCGCTTCGGTCTCCGTCTCGGGCACGGTCCCGGTCTCGGAAGCGGCGCTCTTCGGCGAACCGCTCGGCGCGGACACCCTGCGGGTCGCCCGGCGGCGGCCACGACCCCGCTGAGCGGCGGCCTCCGCCTCGGCGGCGCTGCTGTACAGCTCTTCGTCCGGTACGAACGCGGGCTCGGCGAGCGCGACCGGCTCGGCCACCTCGGCGGCGACCTGCGCCTCGGTCTCGGCCTCCGGGGCGGCCTCGACCTCGTGGACGTGCTCGGCGACGCCTCGGCCACGCTTCTTCGCGCGCTTGCCGCCACCGCCGCCGATGGACGTCGGCTGTTCCATGTGCACGATGACACCGCGGCCGTTGCAGTGGACGCAGGTCTCGGAGAAGGACTCCAGCAGCCCCTGCCCCACGCGCTTACGGGTCATCTGAACCAGGCCCAGCGAGGTGACTTCGGCGACCTGGTGCTTCGTACGGTCACGTCCGAGGCATTCCAGCAGCCGCCGCATGACCAGATCCCGGTTGGACTCCAGCACCATGTCGATGAAGTCGACGACGACGATGCCGCCGAGGTCGCGCAGCCGCAGCTGGCGCACGATCTCCTCGGCCGCCTCCAGGTTGTTCCTGGTGACGGTCTCCTCCAGATTGCCGCCCTGACCGGTGAACTTGCCGGTGTTGACGTCGATCACGACCATGGCCTCGGTCTTGTCGATCACCAGCGAGCCGCCCGACGGCAGCCAGACCTTGCGGTCCAGCGCCTTCATCAGCTGCTCGTCGATCCGGTAGGTCGCGAAGACGTCGACCTCGCTCGTCCACCGCTGAAGACGGCCGGCGAGGTCCGGCGCGACATGGGCGACATAGCCGTGGATGGTCTCCCACGCCTCGTCACCGCTGACGACGACCTTCGAGAAGTCCTCGTTGAAGATGTCGCGGACGACCCGGACGGTCATGTCCGGCTCGCCGTACAGCAGCGCGGGCGCGTTCGAGCCGCTGCCGCCCTTCGACTTCTTCCTGATGTCCTCCCACTGCGCCTGGAGCCGCTCGACGTCGCGGCGCAGCTCGTCCTCGCTCGCGCCCTCGGCGGCGGTGCGCACGATGACGCCCGCGTCCTCGGGGACGATCTTCTTGAGGATGGTCTTCAGCCGGGCGCGCTCGGTGTCGGGCAGCTTGCGGCTGATGCCGGTCATCGAGCCCTCGGGCACGTACACGAGGTAGCGGCCGGGCAGCGACACCTGGCTCGTCAGCCGGGCGCCCTTGTGGCCGATCGGGTCCTTCGTCACCTGGACGAGCACGGACTGGCCGGACTTGAGCGCGGCCTCGATGCGACGGGGGCCGTTCGCCATGCCCAGCGCCTCGAAGTTGACCTCACCCGCGTACAGGACGGCGTTGCGGCCCTTGCCGATGTCGACGAACGCGGCCTCCATGGACGGCAGTACGTTCTGCACCTTGCCCAGGTAGACATTGCCGACGTACGACGTCGACTGCTCCTTGTTCACGTAGTGCTCGACGAGGACGTTGTCCTCCAGAACGCCGATCTGGGTGCGCTCGCCGCTCTGGCGGACGACCATCACCCGCTCGACGGCCTCGCGGCGGGCCAGGAACTCGGCCTCGGTGATGATCGGCACACGGCGGCGGCCCTGCTCACGGCCCTCACGGCGGCGCTGCTTCTTCGCCTCGAGCCGGGTGGAGCCCTTGATGGACTGCACCGCGTCCTGGAAGTCGGTGGGCTCGTCGCTCTTGGCGCGCGCGGGCCTCGGCTCGCGGACCTTGACGACCGTACGCTCCGGGTCGGTCGCGCCCGGCTCTTCCTCAAGGGCGGGCTCACCGCTGCGACGGCGACGGCGACGGCGGCGACGGCTGCTGGCGCTGCCTCCGGAGGCGGACGAGTCGGTGTCGTCGTCGTGCGCTTCCTCGGCGCGTGCGGTCTCGTCCCGTGCGTCCTCGGCGGACTCCTCGGACGGCGCGTCCTCGGCGGGCTCCTCGTCGTGGGCGTCCTCGGTGCCGTGTTCCTCGGCGGAGTCGCCACGGCGGCGACGACGGCCACCACGGCGGCGGCGGCGTGAGGGACGGTCCTCGAACTCGTCCTGCTCCTCGCCTTCCTCCGACGCTTCCCCGGCGGCGGCGGGCTCGGGCTCCTCGGCCGCAGGGGCCGTGCTCTCGGCGGCCTCGGCGGGCTCGGCGGGCTCACCGCGACGGCGGCGGCGACGGCGGCCCGAGGGCTCGGCGACAGGGGTCTCGTCCGCCGCCTCCACCGGCGCTTCGCCGTCGGTCTCTTCGGCGGCCTCGATGTCGTCCTCGTCGAGGGCACGGTCCGCGGCGGCGGCAGCGGCGGCCGTCTCGGGCGTCTGGAACATCGGCTCGGCGAAGACGGGCGCCTGGAAGAGAGCCACGGCGGGCCGCGCGGCGCGGCGGGCGGGCTTCTCCTCCTCCCCGGCCCGGGCCGGGGTGGCGGTGAACTCGGGAGAGCTGACACGGCGGCGACGGCCTCGGGGCGCGGCCTGCTCGGCGGCGGTCTCGGGCTCGCCGGGCTCGGCGGTGTCCGCGGGCGTCTGCGGGGCGGGCTCGGCAGCGGGGGCGGCGGTCTTACGGGTGGCCCTGCGGCGCGCAGGGGCGGCCGGAACCTCCTCCGGCACCTCCTGGGCCACCGGCTCAGCCGTCTCGGACTGCGCCACCGGAGCACCCGCCGGAGCGGACGCACGACGACGGCTCCGACGCGGAGCGGCACTCTCCTCCACGACATCAGCCACAGCGGCCGTCTCGGCCTCGGCCGAAGCCTCGGCCCCGGCAACCCCCGTCAGCGTCCCGGACTCCACCGGAACCTCGACCGCCTGCGGCGACACCTCGGGAGCAGTCGCCTTACGCGTCGCCCGACGCCGCACACGCGGCGCAGCAACCTCCTCCACAACGGTCTCGGCAGCGGCCGTCTCCTCGGCCTCCGCGGCAACGACAGGCTCGACCACGGGGGCGGATGGGGCGGTCTTACGGGTGGCCCTGCGGCGCGCAGGGGCGGCCGGAACCTCCTCCGCCACCTCCTCGGCCACCTCGGACTGCGCCACCGGAGCACCCGCCGGAGCGGACGCACGACGACGGCTCCGACGCGGAGCGGCACCCTCCTCCACGACATCAGCCACAGCGGCCGTCTCGGCCTCGGCCGAAGCCTCGACCCCGGCAACCCCCGTCAGCGTCCCGGACTCCACCGGAACCTCGGCCACCTGCGGCGACGTCTCGGGAGCAGTCGCCTTACGCGTCGCCCGACGCCGCACACGCGGCGCAGCGACCTCCTCCACGACGATCTCGGCAGCGGCCGTCTCCTCGGCCTCCGCGGCGACGACAGGCTCGACCACAGGGGCGGATGCGGCGGCCTCGGCCGTCGGCGCGCCGGGCGGCCCGGCGGGACGTGACGCGGCGCGGCGACGGCGGCGCGGCGGCAGCGTGTCGCTGGGGGTGGTGCGTTCTTCGTCGGTGATGTTGGCGTTGTCTCCGGCGTTGCCGGGTTCGTTCGGCTCGTGCATGCGGGCGGTTCTCCCGTCGCGCTCCCGGGCGCCGCGCCTCTTTCCGGTCCGGTCACGGCCCACGCGTCGCGCGATGCCGCCGTCCGGGGCGCGGGCGCCGCACGGGAGCTGTATGTGTGGCTCGCCGGTTCCGTACGCGATGTACGCACGGCCTGGCGAAAGTCTTGTGGTCTTTCTCGCGGCCCGACCCAGGTGGCTTCCGAGTACGAGGGCCGCGCTGCGACGACTGCCTGTGGGCGTGGCACGCCCCGGAGGTCCCACCGCGTGCCGTCGTGGGGTCCCCCTGGCTGAGCTAGGGGGAGGCGGTCCCGACGGTCGTGGTTGGAACGGCCGGAACTGCCTCGCGGTCGAGCGCGAGCGGGTCGGTCACCGTGCCGGACTCCTCGTCGAAGAGCCCCTGCGCCAGCCTGGTCACCGCTGCGGGGACCGGCGGCGCCAGGTCGGCCACAGCGCGGAGACCGGACAGGACGTCGTCGGGTCGCACGGCAGGTGTTACGTGCCGCACTACCAGCCGCAGTATCGCACAGGGCTGGTCCAGCGGCCTATCAGGCTGTGGACGGAGCGCCGACAGCTCCACCACGGCACCGCGCGCGTCGAAGGTCCGCATCCCGTTCTTCGTCCTGCGCTCCACGTCGACGGTCTCGGCCGCGAGGAAGACCGCGACGGCCTTCTCCGCGTCCTCGACGGTCACGCCGTCGAGTCTCAGCTCCCACACGGAGGCGGTGAGCCGGTCGGCGAGCCCCGGCGTACGGGCCTCGACGGCGTCGGTGATGTCGAGCCCGGCCGGCAGTGACTCGTCCAGCAGCTCGCGCAGTCTGTCCGGGTCTCGGTGCTCGGCGAGCGCGATCTCCAGATACTCGGCCTCGCTGCCCGTGCCGGTGGGTGCGGCATTGGCATAGGACACCTTCGGATGCGGGGTGAAGCCCGCCGAGTACGCCATGGGCACCTCGGCGCGTCGCAGCGCCCGCTCGAAAGCGCGCTGGAAGTCGCGGTGACTCGTGAACCGGAGGCGGCCGCGCTTGGTGTAGCGCAAGCGGATGCGCTGCACCGCGGGTGCGGGCGGCGGGCCTTCGGGCTGTCGCTTGCCCAGTGGTTCTTCTCCTCGCTGCGGGGCGGTGGCGGGTGGCACGCCGCCCTCGGAATGCTGGGTGCCCCGTGGGGGCCTGCCCGGCCTCACCCCCGCTTGTGGAGGGAGACCTCGGGCCCGGCCGCCGCGCCGGAGACAGTCTTTGTACTACCCAGAGTACGCGCCGAAGGCACACCCGGTTCCACAGGTTCCGGTACCCGCACTCCTCGGCCCATCGCGCGCCACGCGCTCTGCCTGGCCTGACGCACCGCCTCGCGTGCCGACCGGAGCGCGGAACGCGCTGCCTGCCCCGCCTCGACCGCGGCTCTCTTGGCGGGCCGCCAGAGCGCGTCGCGCGCCATATGTCCCACGGGTGTGCAGATGTGCTGGTAGAACCAGCGCGCGGGCGGCGCGAGGAGGGTGCGGAAGAACCAGAGGAAGGCGTCGCCGAGGGCTCGGACGAGATATCCGGCGACACGCCAGGCGACGCCGACGGCGGAGACGATCTCGCCGCCGACCGGCTTGAGGACGTACCGCCAGAGCGCGGCGAGCGGCACGAAGACGGCGTACCGGAAGAGCCAGACCAGGGGTTTGAAGAGCAGATACGCGAGCGCCCAGTCCAGGGCCCCGCCGACGCGGGTGAGCAGCCAGAGGGTGGCGTGCCCGAGCGGGGTCAGCAGCTGCCGGTAGACCCACTGGGCCGGCACGGCGATCCCGTAGACCGCCACCGGAACGACGACGTACCGCCACAACGCCACCCACGGCCACACGAACACCGCCAGCACCACCCACCGCAGCGTGACGGCCGTCCCCCGACCCAGCGGAGTCAAGGCCCGCCGGTAGAACCAGACGGCGGGGGCCGCCACCAGATTCGTTCCGACCCAGAGGAGGCCGTGCCCGAGCGGAGTCAGCAGCTGCCGGTAGACCCACCGGGCCGGCACGCCGATCCCGTAGACCGCCACCGGAACGACGACGTACCGCCACAACGCCACCCACGGCCAGAGGAAGAGCAGTCTGCCGGTGAACCGGAGCAGCCACCCCAGCCCGGCCATCGCCGGGAGTACCGCGTGCTCGAACAGCCAGGACAGCCCGTTGCCGAGGGGGCGCAGCAGTACGCGGTGGGTCGCGCGCCCGGCGATGGCGAGGAGGTCCCAGAGCAGCCGGACGGGGACGACGAGGACCAGCACCACGATCCGCACGGGCACCCGCACGGCGACGGCCAGACAGCCCTCGGGTTCAACCGCCGGGCCGACCCCACCGTGCCGGCCGGCCACCGGTGCCGGTCGCGCCTTCTCCAGATCCATGTCAGAGATGACGCGCCGGACGCCCGTACGGATGCGGTATCGCTTCCCTCTGTTTCCCCACCGCTGTTTCCCCACCGCCCCGCGCCGCCGCTCCGGCAGCCTCCCCCGAGGACGGTGGAGCTACTGATTCACCACACTGAGGGGCAGCAGCTTCCTGCCGGTCGGGCCGATCTGGATCTCCGTCTGCATGGAGGGGCAGACACCGCAGTCGAAGCACGGCGTCCAGCGGCAGTCCTCGACCTCGGTCTCGTCGAGCGCGTCCTGCCAGTCCTCCCAGAGCCATTCCTTGTCGAGCCCGGAGTCGAGGTGGTCCCAGGGCAGGACCTCCTCGTAGGTGCGCTCACGGGTCGTGTACCAGTCGACGTCGACGCCGAACTCGGGGAGCGTCTTGTCGGCGCAGGCCATCCAGCGGTCGTACGAGAAGTGCTCGCGCCAGCCGTCGAAACGGCCGCCGTCCTCGTACACGGCGCGGATGACGGCGCCCACCCGCCGGTCCCCCCGGGAGAGCAGGCCCTCGACGATGCCGGGCTTGCCGTCGTGGTAGCGGAAGCCGATGGAGCGGCCGTACTTCTTGTCGCCGCGGATCTTGTCGCGGAGCTTGCCCAGCCGGGCGTCGGTCTCCTCGGCGCTGAGCTGCGGGGCCCACTGGAAGGGCGTGTGCGGCTTGGGGACGAAGCCGCCGATGGAGACCGTGCAGCGGATGTCGTTGGAGCCGGAGACCTCGCGGCCCTTGGCGATGACCTTGACCGCCATGTCCCCGATCTGGAGCACGTCCTCATCGGTCTCGGTGGGGAGACCGCACATGAAGTACAGCTTCACCTGCCGCCAGCCGTTGCCGTACGCCGTGGCGACCGTACGGATCAGATCGTCCTCCGAGACCATCTTGTTGATGACCTTGCGCATCCGCTCGGAGCCGCCCTCGGGCGCGAACGTCAGACCGGAGCGGCGGCCGTTGCGGGTCAGCTCGTTGGCCAGGTCGACGTTGAACGCGTCCACGCGGGTGGAGGGGAGGGAGAGACCGATCTTGTCCTTCTCGTACCGGTCCGCGAGCCCCTTCGCCACATCGCCGATCTCGGAGTGGTCCGCGCTGGAGAGCGACAGCAGGCCGACCTCCTCGAAGCCGGTCGCCTTCAGGCCCTTGTCCACCATCTCGCCGATGCCGGTGATGCTTCGCTCCCGTACGGGACGCGTGATCATGCCGGCCTGGCAGAAACGGCAGCCGCGGGTGCAGCCGCGGAAGATCTCGACGGACATCCGCTCGTGGACGGTCTCGGCGAGCGGGACGAGGGGCTGCTTGGGGTAGGGCCACTCGTCGAGGTCCATGACCGTGTGCTTGGACACGCGCCACGGGACGCCGGAGCGGTTCGGTACGACCCGGCCGATGCGGCCGTCCGGCAGATACTCCACGTCGTAGA
Source organism: Streptomyces sp. NPDC004838 (assembly GCF_053600955.1). Lineage (NCBI taxonomy): Bacteria > Bacillati > Actinomycetota > Actinomycetes > Kitasatosporales > Streptomycetaceae > Streptomyces > Streptomyces sp. NPDC004838. Next base: position 188,244 of record NZ_JBSGAW010000004.1, read on the forward strand.
AGGCGGGGACGTACACACCGCCGGTCTTCGCGAGCCGGAACAGGACCTCCTCGCGGCCACCGGGGCGGCCCTCCGCCTTCCAGGCGCGGATGATCGCCGTCATGTCGAGGACGGCCTGCTCGCCGTCGCCGATGACCACACAGTCGACGAACTCGGCGATCGGCTCCGGGTTGAAGGCCGCGTGGCCGCCCGCGAGGACGATCGGGTGGTCGACCGACCGGTCGCGCGCCTGGAGGGGAATGCCCGCGAGGTCGAGGGCGGTGAGCATGTTCGTATAGCCCAGTTCGGTGGAGAAGCTCAGCCCGAACACGTCGAAGGCCCCGACCGGCCGGTGGCTGTCGACCGTGAACTGGGGTACGCCGTGCTCCCGCATCAGCGCTTCCAGGTCGGGCCAGACGCTGTAGGTGCGCTCGGCGAGGACGCCCTCGCGTTCGTTCAGCACCTCGTAGAGGATCATGACGCCCTGGTTCGGCAGCCCGACCTCGTACGCGTCCGGGTACATCAGCGCCCAGCGCACATCGGTGGCATCCCACTCCTTGACGGTGGAGTTCAGCTCACCGCCGACGTACTGGATGGGCTTCTGCACGTGCGGGAGAAGAGCTTCGAGCTGTGGGAAGACCGACTCGGCAGCAACAGGCATCTCGGGTCTTTCGTGGGCTGGCAGGGGGCGACTCACTAGCGTAACGCGCTCGGGAGCGGCCCCCGCACGGCGATCGGGCCTCCGCGGCCACGGGCGAACCGGCCTCCGCGGCCACGGTCGACCGACCCTCCGTGGCCCCGGGCCTGTCAGAGAACCGGGTCCTTCGGACCTGATCCGGCTCCCGCCCGCCCTGACCCGCGGTACCTCCGGCCAGGGCGGTAGCCCGCGCCGGAGGTACCGCGGGTCACCGGGCCGGCCACTCCCGCAGCCTCTCGGCCGAGGCTCTCGCCCAGACGTCCGGCAGTTCCCGCTCCCGCTCGTCCGCCGCCGCCGATTCCTGGCCGTACAGCAGTCCCCAGGTGAAGGCCGACTCCCCCGCCGCATGGGCCTGGATCGCCAGATTCCGCAGGGCGTCACGGGCCACCACGCTGTCCTGGTGGTCGCCGAGGACGGTCTGGACGGCCTTCATCCGTTTGGCGAAGCGCCTGGCGCTCCCGCCGAGCGCGGGCGTCGCCGCCTCGCCCGCGTACCGGGCGCGCTTCGCGGCCTTGCGGGCGTCGTGCATGGCGAGGTCGCGGTCGGGGCCGTGGGGAAGGTCCAGGGCGTGGGTGACCCTAAGGGCCAGCCGGTCGTAGTCCCTGAGCATCGCCTTGGGCAGGACGACGTCGGCCGGGCCGGACGCCTGCTTCAGCAGCGGCGGATCGGCGAACAGCGCGTCCAGGGTGTCGAGCAGGGCGAGGTAGCGCGTGCTGTCGAGGGTGGCGACGGCCCTGCGCCGTGCGTCCGCGCCATGGGCGGTGGTCCGGATCCGGAGCCGGCCGCGCACCGGGCCGAGCACCACCTGCCGGGGCAGCGCGTCGATCCGGGAGCGCAGCCGTTCGGTGAGAACCTCGTGGTCACGGGCGAAACCCAGCTCGGCGGCGAGCCACTTCAGCTCTTCGCCGACCGGGTCGGTGACCGTCCGGTCGAGGATCTTCCGGTACGTGCGGAAGGCGCTGCGCAGCCGACGGGTGGAGACCCGCATCTGGTGGACCGCGTCGGGGAGGTCCCGGCGTACGCCGGGGTCGTACGCCAGCAGGGCGGCGGCCTGCTCACGCAGATAGGCGAGGATGTGGTCGCCCGCGTTCGGCGGTGCCAGGGCTTCGGGAGGCGCGGAGGCTCCGGTCGCTTCGGAGGCGCCCGCGGCGGGGGCCTCGTGGCCGGTCTCGGCGAGCGCCCGTGCCAGCTTCGACGGCGCCGAGGACTCCCGCAGCCCCGCCTTGCGCAGCTTCTTCCCGACCTTGTCCAGGAAGGCCGGATCGCCGTCGTCGGCCAGCTCGACCTCGATCTCGTCCCACTCGGCCGTACGCCCGACGGCGTCGTCCCCGGCCCTGTGCCCGTCCCCCTGATCGGCTTCCTTCCCATCGCCGTCCACGTCGCCGCGGCCGTCGCCGAGGCGTTCGGCGCGGACCGCGTCCCGGCTCAGCTCGGCGAGCAGCACGCCGTCGGCGTCCACCAGATGGTGTACCTCACGGGAGGAGCGCAGCCGTACCACGGGCCCGAGCCCGGCTTCGCGGACACGGGCTCTGACCAGTCCCGCGAGGCCGCGCGGCAGCGAGCCGGAGAGAGGCGCGCGGATCTCGTCCCGCACCCCCGGCGCCACGGGCAGTTTGAGATGCCAGCCCGCGTCGCCGCCGCCGGTGCGCCGGCGCAGGGTGATGGAGGCGGCGGCGAGCCGCAGGTCGGGGGTGTCGTAGTAGACGGCGTCGAGTTCGTCGACGCCCTGGTTCCGGACGGCCGAGACCCCGGCCACCCGGGTCAGGTCCGGCAGCCGGGTGTCGGGGCTGGCTTCGTATTTCCGCTCGATCTCGCGCTTCGTGTCCGCCATATATCGAATCTAGTTCGCGAAGATTCGCGACGGCAGTAGCGGAACGCTCCTTATGCCGTTATCGGCCGCTGAACCCTGATCGATTGGAGTAGTCCGATCGCCACCCAGACCGCGAACATCGACGAGCCCCCGTAGGACACGAACGGCAGCGGCAGACCCGCCACCGGCATGATGCCGAGGGTCATCCCGATGTTCTCGAAGGACTGGAAGGCGAACCAGGCGATGATCCCGGCCGCGACGATCGTCCCGTACAGCTCGGTCGTCTCCCGTGCGATCCGGCAGGCGCGCCAGAGCACCACGCCGAGGAGCACCAGGATCAGACCCGCGCCGAGGAAGCCCAGTTCCTCGCCCGCGACCGTGAAGACGAAGTCCGTCTGCTGTTCGGGGACGAACTGGCCGGTGGTCTGCGAACCCTTGAACAGTCCCGTGCCCGTCAGTCCGCCGGAGCCGATCGCGATGCGTGCCTGGTTGGTGTTGTAGCCGACGCCCGCGGGGTCGAGTTCCGGGTTGGCGAAGGCGGCGAAGCGGTTGATCTGGTATTCGTCGAGCAGTCCGAGGGCGGTGACCAGGAACGCGCCGGCGACACCGCTGCCGATGAGGCCGAGGATCCAGCGGTTGGAAGCGCCCGAGGCGAGGAGCACGCCGAGGACCATCACCGCCATGACCATCACCGAGCCGAGGTCCGGCATCAGCATGACGATCGCCATCGGCAGGGCGGCGAGGCCGAGCGACTTGGCGACCGTGCGATGGTCGGGATGGGTGAGGTCGCCCGCGTCGACGCGGGCGGCGAGGAGCATCGCCATCCCCAGGATGATGGTGATCTTCACGAACTCGGAGGGCTGGATGGAGAATCCGCCGCCGATGACGATCCACGCGTGCGCGCCGTTGATGGTCGCGCCGACGGGGGTGAGGACCAGCAGGATCAGCAGGACGGAGAGCCCGTACAGCACCGGGACCGCGGTGCGCAGAGTGCGGTGACCGAGCCAGACCGTGCCGACCATCAGCGCGACGCCGATGCCGGTGTTGAGGAGGTGCCGGAAGAGGAAGTAGTACGGGTCTCCCTGGTTCAGCTCGGTGCGCCCTCGGGTCGCCGACCAGACCAGCAGTGCTCCGATGCCGGAGAGCGCGAGCGCGGAGCAGAGCAGCGGCCAGTCCAGCCTGCGGACGATCGAGTCACGGGCGGAGAGCTGGGCCCAGACGCCGCCGCGCCGGGGCCCGTAGCCGGAGACGGAGAAGCCATTGGTGCCGGACATGCCTCAGTCCCTCCGCGCGGGCGGGCTCGCGAGCCCCTGGTCCGAGTCCGGCTGCCCGCCGCCCGGATCCTGCTGGTCCTGGCCCAGGTCCGGATCCGTCGGGTCGGTGTCCGGGTCCCGCTGGTCCCCGGTGAGGAGCTGGGTGTCCGCTGCCTCGGGGTCCTTGGGCTTCCTGGGCTCGTAGGGCCTGATCTCCGGGGCGTCGATGGTGCCGTCCGCCGAGATCTTCGGGAGCGACTTCTGCGGCTTGGGCAGGAGCGCCTGCTTCAGGTCCTGCCCCCCGTCCTCGTCGAGCCCGTACATCGCCTCGTAGATCTTGCGCACGGCCGGTCCGGAGGCGCCCGATCCGGTGCCGCCCTGGGAGATCGTCATCACGATCGTGTAGTCGTCGGTGTACGTGGCGAACCACGAGGTCGTCTGCTTGCCGAAGACCTCGGCGGTACCCGTCTTGGCGTGCATCGGGATCTCGTCGTGGGGCCAGCCGTTGAACCGCCAGGCGGCGGAACCGGTGGTCACGACTCCCGCGAGGGCATCGTTTATCTGGTTCCTGGTCTTGTTGCTCATCGGGAGCTTGCCGTGCGACTTGGGCTTGATCTCCTGAACGCTCTTGCCGTCGGCGCTGACGATCGCCTTGCCGATGGTGGGGTTGTAGAGCGTGCCGCCGTTGGCGATGGCCGCGTAGATCGTCGCCATCTGGATGGGGGTGACGAGGATGTCGCCCTGGCCGATGGAGTAGTTGACGGAGTCACCCGCGCGCATCTGATTGCCTTCGAGGCAGTTCTCGTAGGCGATCTGCTCGACGTAGTCGCCGCCCTTCTTCCCCTGCTTGCACCAGGCGGTCTTGTTGGCCTCCCAGAAGCGCTGCTTCCACTCCCGGTCGGGAACCCGGCCGGTGACCTCGTTGGGGAGGTCGATGCCGGTCTCCGCGCCGAGGCCGAACTGGTGGGCCGTGCGGTAGAACCAGTCGTTCGCGTTCTTCTTGGGCTTGGTGCCGCCGTCCTTCTGCCACTCGCGGTAGGCGAGGCCGTAGTAGACGGTGTCGCAGGAGACTTCGAGAGCCCGGCCCAGGTTGATGCTGCCGTACCCCTTGGACTCGAAGTTCTTGAACTCCCGGCCGCCGAAGGAGAGCGATGAGGGGCAGGGGTAGTTGCCGTCGAAGTCGTATCCCGCCTTGACCGCGGCGGCGGACGAGACCACCTTGAAGATCGAGCCGGGGGCCGCCTGGCCCTGGATGGCCCGGTTCAGCAGGGGGTAGTTGGAGTCCTTGCCGGTGAGCTTGGCGTAGTCCTTGCCGGAGATGCCGCCGACCCAGGCGTTGGGGTCGTACGTGGGCTGGGAGGCCATCGAGATGACGCGCCCGGTCTTGTTCTCTATGACGACGACCGCGCCCGCGTCGGCTTTGTAGTTCTCCCGCGTGTTCCTGTCGAACTCCTTGCGGGCCGCCTTCATCGCCTCGTTCAGCTCGTACTCGGCGACGGCCTGGACGCGGGCGTCGATGGAGGTGACCAGGTGCGCGCCGGCCTGGGCCTTGTCGCGGTCGCCCTCGCCGATGACCCGGCCGAGGTTGTCGACCTCGTACCGGGTGATGCCGGCCTTGCCGCGGAGCGCCTTGTCGTAGGTCCGCTCGATGCCGGAGCGGCCGACCTGGTCGGAGCGGAGGTAGGGCGAGTCGCTGTCCTTGGCCTTGGCGATCTCGTCGTCGGTGACGGGTGAGAGATAGCCGAGGACCTGGGCGGTGTTGGCCTTGCCGGGGGCGGTGTAGCGGCGTACGGCGGTGGGCTCGGCGGTGATGCCGGGGAAGTCCTCGGCGCGCTCGCGGATCTGGAGGGCCTGCTGGGTGGTGGCCTCGTCCGTGACGGGGATCGGCTGGTAGGGCGATCCGTTCCAGCAGGGCTGGGGGGTGTCGGCGTCGCAGAGCCGGACCTTGTCGATGACGTCCTTCGGCTTCATGCCGAGGACTCCGGCGAGGCGGGTGAGGACGGCCTCGCCGTCGTCCTTCATCTTCATCAGTTCGGTGCGGGACGCGGAGACGACGAGACGGGTCTCGTTGTCGGCGAGCGGGATGCCGCGCGCGTCCAGGATCGAGCCCCGGACGGCGGGCTGGACAACCCGCTGGACGCCGTTGTTCTTGGCCTCGTCGGTGTACTCCTGGCCGTTGCGGATCTGGAGGTACCAGAGGCGTCCGCCGAGGGTGAGCAGGAGTGAGAAGACGAGTACCTGGATGACGACGAGCCGGATCTGCACCCGGGGCGTCCGCCCGGTCTCCGGGATATTGCTCATGGCGCGAGTTCCCCTCCCTCGGTCACAGTCGCTTGACGCCCTTGATACGGCCGGCCCGGGCCGCTCGGGCACGGGCCGTCTTCATCCGCAGTCCCCCGCGCTGGCCGCCGATCCGCAGGCCCGTGCCGGAGGAGAGCAGGCCGGAGGCGACGTCACCGCCGCCGCTCTGGCTCTCGGCGAGCGGATCGTTGTCGGCGCGCCGGGCGAGCGCCATGATGAGCGGCACGGTGAAGGGCGCGAGCAGCAGATCGTAGACGGCGGCCGTGAAGAGCAGGTCGCCCAGGCCCACATGGCGGGCTGCGGTGTCCCCGACGAGCGCGCCCACTCCCGCGTACAGCAGGGTGGAGCCGATGGCCGCGGCGACGACCACGAGCATCGGCCCGGTGGCGGATCTGATCCTGCCGTTCTCGGGCCGCGCCAGCCCCGCGAGATAGCCGATCACACAGAGGACGAGGGCGTACCGTCCGACCGCGTGGTCGGCGGGCGGGGCGAGGTCGGCGAGCAGCCCGGCGCCGAAGCCGATGAAAGCGCCCGCCAGATGCCCGTACACGAAGGCGAGTCCGAGGACGGTGAGCAGCAGGAGGTCGGGGACGGCGCCGGGCAGCTGGAGCCGGGCGAGGACGGAGACCTGGATGACGAGGGCGACCACGACCAGGGCCGTGGAGAGAAGCATCCGGTTGACACGCATGACGGATCAGCTCCTACCGCTCGTCGTTCTGACTGCTGTTCTGGCCGCTGTCCTGGACGGCCCCGGTGGAGGGCGTGACCGTGACGGTCACCGTCGGCGCGGGCTTCGGCGGGGCGGGCCGGGGCGGCAGCACGGTGTCGCGCGGGTCGGTCCTGGGCGCCTCGACGACGACGCCGACGATGTCGAGCTTGCTGAAGCCCACATACGGGTTGACGTAGATGGTCCGGGTCAGATCGCCGCGGGCGGGGTCGACGCGGACGACCTCGCCGATCGGCACGCCCGGCACGAACGGCTTGGCGCCCTGGGAGCCGAAGGTGACCAGCCGGTCGCCCTTCTTGACCTTGGACTTGCCGTTGAGGAGCTGGACGGAGAGCGGGCGGTCGCCCTGTCCGGTGGCGAAGCCGAGTTCGGCGCTCTTCTCCATCCGGGTGCCGACGGTGAAGTCCGGGTCGTTGGCGAGCAGCACGGTCGCGGTGCCGGGGCCGACGGTGGTGACGCGGCCGACGAGCCCGTCGCCGTTCAGCACGGTCATATCGCGCTTGATGCCGTCGCGGGAGCCGACGTCGATGGTCACCGTCCAGGAGAAGCCCTGGGCCGCTCCTATGGCGATGACCTCCGCGCCCTTGATGCCGTACTGTCCCGCGCCGGCCTTCTTGAGCATGCCGTCCAGCTCGCGGGCGCGGCTGCGGTTGCGGTCGTCGCTGCCGAGTCTGGCCTTCAGTTCGGCGTTCTCTCGCTCCAGCGCGCTGATGCGGTCATGGCGCTCGCCGGAGTCCCGGACCGCCCCTATGGCGTTGCCGATCGGGTCGACGGCGGTCGCGACGCCGTTCTCGATCGGTCCGAAGACAGAGGCGGCGGCCTGCCGGGCGCCGTCGACCGGGGAGTCCTCGCCCCCGCGGATGTCCACCGTGATCAAAGCGAACGCGATGGCGATCAGCAGCACCAGGAGCAGCCGGCTCTCTCGTGTGTCCCTCACGTGCGGCGGCCGTGCCTTCCTCGTAGGAATGTCGATGTCTGTATATCAACGATCAGCCGGACGGGGTGGCAGGCACCCGTACAGGGGTTCTCGAACCCTCGGCGGACCGTCGGTCGGGGCGCGCGCGTCCCCCGTGGCCACCGCCGGACGCCACCGCGCGCGCGTGTGCGTGAGCGGGGGTACGGGCGGGTGCGCCGACAGGCCGACGGCCCGACGCGCCCATCGGCTGACGGGCCATCGGACTAACGCCGGGGCGGCTGGGCGTCCAGGACCTGCTGGAGCGCCTCGAACTCCTCCACGCACTTGCCGGAGCCGAGCGCCACCGAGTCCAGCGGATCCTCGGCGATGTGGATCGGCATGCCGGTCTCGCGCCGCAGCCGCTCGTCGAGGCCGCGCAGCAGCGCTCCGCCGCCGGTGAGGACGATGCCTCTGTCCATGACATCGCCCGACAGCTCGGGCGGACACTTGTCGAGGGTGGTCTTGACGGCGTCGACGATCGCGTTGACCGGTTCCTCGATCGCCTTGCGGACCTCGGCGGCCGAGATGACGACGGTCTTCGGCAGCCCGGAGACGAGGTCACGGCCGCGGATCTCGGTGTGCTCGTCCTTGTCCATGTCGTACGCGGAACCAATAGTGATCTTGATGTTCTCGGCGGTCCGCTCACCAAGCAGGAGCGAATACTCCTTCTTGATGTGCTGAATGATCGCATTGTCCAGTTCATCACCCGCGACGCGGATGGACTGCGCCGTGACGATTCCGCCGAGAGAGATGACGGCGACTTCGGTGGTGCCGCCACCGATATCGACGACCATATTGCCGGTGGCCTCATGGACCGGGAGTCCGGAGCCGATGGCCGCGGCCATGGGCTCCTCGATGATGTGCACCTGCCGGGCGCCGGCCTGCGTGGACGCCTCGATGACCGCGCGGCGCTCGACGCCGGTGATGCCCGAGGGCACACAGACGACGACGCGCGGACGGGCGAGGTACCGGCGCTTGTGGATCTTCAGGATGAAGTAGCGGAGCATCCGCTCGGTGATCTCGAAGTCGGCGATGACGCCGTCCTTCAGCGGCCGGACGGCAACGATGTTGCCCGGCGTCCGGCCGATCATCTTCTTCGCCTCGGAGCCGACCGCGAGGATGCCGCCGGTGTTGGTGTTGATGGCGACGACGGACGGCTCGTTGAGAACGATCCCCCGGCCCCTGACGTACACCAGCGTGTTGGCGGTCCCGAGGTCGACAGCCATGTCACGGCCGATGAACGACATATGGTTCCCCATGAGAATGCGTCTGGCCTTCCCAAATCGAGCTTTGACGGCTTTTCAGGATGGCGAGGTGGTGGATGCTGTGGCTTGGAGGCTTCCATCGTAGTGCCGCCTCTCCGCACAGCGCGCGGTGGACCACCTCCTTATAGGTGACGAGGTGTCGCAGCGATGCGTTCCCGAAAAGTGTCCGCATATGCCAAAAGGCGACCGAATTCCTTCGGCCGCCCCAGGTCATGAGCGCTGTTCGGCCGACGAGCGGGACCCTCGTCCGGCCGTCGGCCCCGGGGCGGCCCGCCAGGCGGCGCCGCTCACCTTTCCCGTCAGGAAAGTCCGGGGAAGAAGATCTTCAGTTCCCTAATGGCGGACTCCTCCGAGTCCGAAGCGTGAATCAGGTTCTCCCGGACAATCGTGCCGAAGTCGCCACGAATGGACCCGGGCTGTGCGGCAATCGGGTCAGTCGGTCCCGCCAATTGGCGTACACCGTCGATGACCCGTTCGCCGTCGACGACGAGCGCGACGACGGGACCGGACAGCATGAACTCGACCAGCGGCTCGTAGAAGACCTTGCCCACATGTTCGGCGTAGTGCAGCTCCAGCGTCTCCCGGTCGAGCTGTCGCAGCTCCAGCGCGGCGACCGTCCAGCCCGCCTTCGCCTCGATACGGCCGATGATCTCGCCCACAAGCTTCCGCCGGACGGCGTCGGGCTTGAGGAGGACGAGGGTGCGCTGGATCATGATGTGCGGCTCCTTGCGGGCAGACGAGTGCGGTTCTGTGAGGCTACAGGGGCTCGCCCCGACGGCCGCACCCGGATCCGAGAGGCCCCGGACGGCGGCGGCCCGATCCGAGCCGGACCCCCGATCCGAGCCGGCCCCTGGATCCGAGCGGCCCGATCCGAGCCGGCCCCGGAAGGTCAGGCCCCCTGCGCCTCGGTCTCCGCCTGCGCCGCCCATCTCGCCTTCGCCTCGTCGATCCTGCGGCCGTAGTGGATCGAGGCCCACCACAGGCCCGCGAAGCAGGCCCCGAGAAGGAACATCATCGGGACGACGAACCCGCTGGCGATCAGACCGATCTGGAGTACCCAGCCGAGCTGGACCCCGCCCGGACGGGTGAGCATCCCGCACAGCAGCAGCGAGAGCACCATGGCGACGCCGCAGACCGTCCAGACCGTCGTCATGGACAGATCGTCGTTCTTCATCGCCACGAGTCCGGCGAAACCGATGACGAAGAACTCGCCGATCAGTGTGCTCGCCGCGAGCGTACGCATGTCAGTTCCTTCCCAACAGCAGCCGGGCCTCGCCGACCGTGAACACCGAGCCGGTCACGAGCACACCCGCGCCCGCGTACTCGGCCTCTTCCTCGGCGAGCGTGATCGCCGCCTCCAGCGCCTCGTCCAGCCTCGGCTCGACGACCACGCGATCGTCGCCGAACACCTCGACGGCGATCGCGGCCAGCGCGTCCGCGTCCATCGCGCGATGCGTGGAGTTCCGGGTGACGACGATCTCCGCGAAGACGGGCTCGAAGGCTTCGAGGACTCCTCTGACGTCCTTGTCATCGCTGGAGCCGACCACGCCGATCAGCCGGGAGAACCCGAACGCCTCCGTGACCGCCTCGGCGGCGGCCCGCGCGCCCGCCGGATTGTGGGCCGCGTCCAGCACGACCGTCGGACTCCGGCGTACGACTTCGAGCCGGCCGGGCGTGGTCACGGCCGCGAACGCCTTGCGGATCGCGTCGACGTCCAGCGCGCGTGCGTGCTCCGCTCCCACGCCGAAGAACGCCTCGACCGCCGCGAGCGCCACCGCCGCGTTGTGCGCCTGGTGGGCCCCGTGCAGCGGAAGGAAGATCTCCTCGTACTCGCCGCCGAGGCCGCGCAGGGTCAGCAGCTGGCCGCCGACCGCGACCTCGCGGGAGACGACGCCGAACTCCATGCCCTCACGGGCCACCGTGGCATCGACCTCGACGGCCTTCTTCAGCATCACCTGCGCCGCGTCCACCGGCTGCTGCGCCAGGATGACCGTCGCGCCCCGCTTGATGATCCCGGCCTTCTCGACCGCGATCTCCGCCTCGGTGGAGCCGAGCCGGTCGGTGTGGTCCAGCGAGATGGGGGTGACCACGGCCACGGGCGCGTCGATCACGTTCGTCGCGTCCCACCTCCCGCCCATGCCGACCTCGACGACCGCCACGTCCACGGGCGCGTCCGCGAAGGCCGCGTACGCCATGCCCGTCAGTACCTCGAAGAACGAGAGCCGGAAGTCCTGGGCCGCGTCGACCATCTCCACGTACGGCTTGATGTCCTCGTACGCGGACACGAACCTCTCGGCCTCTATCGGCGCGCCGTCCAGGCTGATCCGCTCGGTGATCGACTGTACGTGCGGCGAGGTGTACCGGCCGGTGCGCAGGTCGAACGCGGAGAGGAGGGCCTCGACCATCCGGGCGGTGGAGGTCTTGCCGTTGGTCCCGGTGATGTGGATCGAGGGGTACGCGCGCTGGGGCTCGCCCAGCACGTCCAGGAGCGCGGTGATCCGGGCGACCGAGGGGTCCAGCTTGGTCTCGCCCCAGCGGGTCGCCAGGTCCGCCTCGACCGCGCGGAGCGCTTTGTCGACCTCGGGGTCGGCGGGGCGGCCGGGCACGCTGTCGGGCCGCGGCTGCGGGGCCTGGGCCCGCAGGGTGCGGCTGCCGGCCTCGATCACCGCGAGGTCGGGGTCACGGTCGGTCTCGGCGTCGACGATCTCATCGAAGAGATCGGGCTCATGGGGCTCGCCGAAATCGCCGGCGGGGTGCTCGCTCACGGGTCCAGTCTAAAGTCCGGGGGTTCCCCGGCGCCTTCGGGCTCACGGTGCTCTCACCGGTCTCTCATCGGAACCCTCCTCCCGGTCGTCACCACGGTCGTCCGCCGCGGCCCTTCGTCGCGGGCCCTCATGCCGGGCCCTCATGCCGGGGTCTGATGCCGGGGTCTGATGCCGGGGTCTGATGCCGGGGTCTGATGCCGGGGTCCGATGCCGGGCGCTCGCTTCAGGCGGTCACTTCGGGTACTCCGACGGCGGCCAGCCCGCGGGAAGGAGCGCGACCACGGTGTAGGAGCCGTCCGCCGCGCCCGCCAGCAGCGTGCCGCCCATGCTGCCGACGCGTTCGCGCATCGAGAAGGTGCCGGTGCCGGTGGAGACCGGCTCGGCGGGCGGCGCGGACTCGGGCAGCGGGTTGCCGACGACCGCGCGCACCTGTCCGCCGTGCAGGCCGATGGAGACGGTCACCCGCTCCCCCGGCGCGTGCTTCGCCGCGTTCGTCAGACACTCCTGGACGACCCGGTAGACCGCCGTCTGGCGCAGCGGTGAGAGCCGGTGGGCCGCCTCCGCGACCTCCAGCGTCACCGGACTGCCCATCCGCCCGCTCTCCTCGGCGAGCGCGGCGAGTCCCTCCAGGCCGGGGGTCGCGGTCCGTTCGTCGGCGCGGTGGACGATCGTGTCGTTCAGCACCAGATGGGCGCGGCGGGCCGTGTCCGCGAGCTCCTCGAAGTCCCGCTGGTGGGCGGTGCCCCGCGACCGTACGGACAGCACCTCGGCCCGTACCGCGAGCACGGTCAGCTCCCGTCCCACGAGATCGTGCACATCGCGCGCGACCGAGATCCGTTCGTCCTGGACGGCCTGGAGCGCGGCGGCCTCCGCGCGCTGGACCTCCAGTTCCCTCACGAGATCCTGGCGGTACGCGGCGATGCCGACCCCGGCCGCGAGCACCCCGATCGGGATGACCAGGCCCAGAAACGCGCTGAGGGTTCCGGCCCGGTCCTCGGGCCATCCCGGCAGATTGAACAGCGCGTACGCGACGGCGATGTAGCCGAGGGTGGCGCCGACCCCGGCCCACCGCCCCCGGAACCGCCCCAGCGAGTACAGCGCGAACTGGATGAGCGTCAGCTCGTGCAGCCAGCCGAGGAGCACGAGGGCGACGAGATACGGCAGCCAGGGCCACCGTCTGCGGGCGACCAGGGTGGCCGCGCCCACGGCCAGGACGAGGGTCGCGGTGAGCCCGGTGAGGGAGTTGTCCGCCTCGGCGAGCCCGGGAACGTCCAGCACCATCAGCGAGAAGCAGCTGAGCGCGGCGATGACGTCGAGGGCCCGCGGGGAGGAGGACCAGCGCCGCGCGTACACCTGTGCCGCCGCGGTGAGGCGGCGGACGGCGTAGGTCACGGGCGCGAGCATGGCTCCCATCATCCAGGGGCGGTGCGAACGCCCCCCACGCCGGGGGGCGTCTGCCGTGCGGCCCGGTACCCCACGCCTGTGGCACATGACCTGCGCCGTTCACGACCGCCGCACGCGCGGGGTGTCCTCGCGCGTGCGGCGGTCGCCCTGGCTCGCGTCCGCGGCGGAGCGGAAGCGGCCTGGTCGTTTCTGATGGATCAGGCTGGATCAGGGAGCGGGGTCTGGTGCCGTGCATCGCAAGGCGGAGGAGGGAATCCATGCGGAGCATAGGTGACCGACGACAACGCAGCGAGGCGCGGTGCCAGGGCACGCGAGCCCAGCAAGATCCACCAGAAGCGGCCTACGCCTTCGGGAGCCGCTCCAGCTGAGCCGTGATCCGCGCGATCTCCTCCTCCGCGTGGGCGAGTCGCGTACGGATCTTGTCGACCACCTGATCGGGTGCCTTCGCCAGGAACGCCTCGTTGCCGAGCTTGGCGTGCGCCTGCGACTTCTCCTTCTCCGCCGCCGCCAGGTCCTTCGCGAGGCGCTTGCGCTCCGCGGCGACGTCGATGGTCCCGGAGAGGTCGAGGGCGACCGTGGCGCCCGCGACCGGGAGGGTCGCCGTGGCGCTGAAGCTCTCCCCCTCCGGCTGGAGGCGGAGGAGCTGACGGATCGCGGGCTCGTGCGGGGACAGCGCCGTACCGGACAGTTCGAGCCGCGCCGGGACCTTCTGGCCCGGCTGGAGCCCCTGGTCGGAGCGGAAGCGGCGGACCTCGGTGACGACGCGCTGGACCAGCTCGATCTCGCGCTCGGCGGCCTCGTCGCGGAAGCCGCTGTCCCCCGGCCAGTCGGCGACGACGAGGGACTCGCCACCGGTGAGCGTGGTCCACAGGGTCTCGGTGACGAAGGGGACCACCGGGTGCAGCAGCCGCAGCGTGACGTCGAGGACCTCGCCGAGGACCCGCGCCGAGACCTTCGCCTGCTCGCCGCCCGCGAAGTACGTCGTCTTGGACAGCTCGACGTACCAGTCGAAGACCTCGTCCCACGCGAAGTGGTAGAGGGAGTCCGCCAGCTTCGCGAACTGGAAGTCGTCGTAGTACGCGTCGACTTCGGCGACGGTCTTGTTGAGCCGCGACAGGATCCACCGGTCGGCGGCCGACAGCTTCCCGGCCTCGGGCAGCGGGCCCTCGACCGTCGCGCCGTTCATCAGCGCGAAGCGGGTGGCGTTCCAGATCTTGTTGGCGAAGTTACGGGACGCCTGGACCCAGTCCTCGCCGATCGGGACGTCCGCGCCCGGGTTGGCGCCGCGGGCGAGGGTGAAGCGGACGGCGTCGGAGCCGTACTCGTCCATCCAGTCCAGCGGGTCCACCGCGTTGCCGAACGACTTCGACATCTTCTTGCCGTTCTCGTCGCGGACGAGACCGGTGAGGGCGACGGTCTTGAAGGGGGCCTCGCCGTCCATCGCGTACAGACCGAACATCATCATCCGGGCGACCCAGAAGAAGATGATGTCGTGGCCGGTGACCAGGACGTCGGTCCCGTAGAACTTCTCCAGATCGGGGGTCCGCTCGGGCCAGCCGAGGGTGGAGAACGGCCAGAGACCGGAGGAGAACCAGGTGTCGAGGACGTCCGGGTCCTGCGTCCAGCCCTCGCCGGCCGGCGGCTGCTCGTCGGGGCCGACGCAGACGGTCTCGCCGTTCGGGCCGTACCAGACGGGGATGCGGTGGCCCCACCAGAGCTGGCGCGAGATGCACCAGTCGTGCATGTTGTCGACCCAGTCGAAGTAGCGCTTCGACATGTCCGCGGGGTGGATGGCGACCCGCCCGTCACGGACTGCGTCGCCCGCCGCCTGCGCCAGCGGACCGACCTTGACCCACCACTGGAGCGAGAGACGCGGCTCGACCGTGGTCTCGCAGCGGGAGCAGTGGCCGACGGAGTGGACGTAGGGACGCTTCTCGGCCACGACCCGGCCCTGCTGGCGCAGCGCGGCGACGATCGCGGCGCGCGCCTCGAAGCGGTCGAGCCCCTGGAACGGACCGGGGACGGTGATGACGGCCCGCTCGTCCATGATCGTGAGGGATTCGAGTCCGTGGCGCCGGCCGATGGCGAAGTCGTTGGGGTCGTGGGCCGGGGTCACCTTGACCGCGCCCGTGCCGAACTCGGGGTCGACATGGGTGTCCGCGACGACGGGGATCGTACGGTCGGTCAGCGGCAGCTTGATCCGCTTGCCGATCAGATGCGCGTACCGCTCGTCGTCGGGGTGGACGGCGACCGCGGTGTCGCCGAGCATCGTCTCGACGCGGGTGGTCGCGACGACGAGGGTGTCCTCGCCCTCCCCGTACTTGAGAGAGACGAGTTCGCCGTTGTCCTCCTGGTAGTCGACCTCGATGTCGGAGATCGCGGTCAGACAGCGCGGGCACCAGTTGATGATGCGTTCGGCCCGGTAGATCAGCTCGTCGTCGTAGAGCTTCTTGAAGATGGTCTGAACGGCCCGTGAGAGGCCGTCGTCCATGGTGAAGCGCTCCCGGCTCCAGTCGACGCCGTCGCCGAGGCGGCGCATCTGGCCGAGGATCTTGCCGCCGTACTCCTCTTTCCACTTCCACACGCGCGCGGTGAACTCCTCGCGCCCGAGGTCGGTACGGGACTTGCCCTCCTCGGCGAGCTGCTGCTCGACCTTGTTCTGGGTGGCGATGCCCGCGTGGTCCATGCCGGGGAGCCAGAGCGACTCGTATCCCTGCATGCGCTTACGGCGGGTGAGGGCGTCCATCAGGGTGTGCTGGAAGGCGTGTCCGAGATGGAGGCTGCCGGTGACGTTCGGCGGCGGGATGACGATGGTGTACGGCGGCTTCTCGCTCTTGGCGTCCGCCGTGAAGTAACCGCGTTCTACCCAGCGCTCGTACAGCTTCCCCTCCACCTGGGCCGGCGCGTACTGGGTCGGCAGTTCGGGGTCGCTGACTGTCTGCTGCTGAGTGTTCTCGGTCACGGGGCCCAGTTTAGGGGTGTCACGGGGGCGTACTGAAACGGGAATGTTCCGTAACGGTGTGACCCCCGTCGCCCTGCCATGACCGCTGGTGGGCGAAGATGTCAGGACCATATAAGTATCTGGAGGGGGAACTCGGACATGAGCCACAACCAGCCGGGCCCATACGGCGGCCAGCCTCAGCAGCCCGGACCGTACGGTCAGCCGGGACCCTACGGCCAGCAGCCGCCGCAGACGCCGCAGCCCGGGTACGGCTACCCGTCGCAGGACCCGCAGCCTGGTTACGGCTATCCGCAGCAGGATCCGCAGGCGGGCTACGGATACCCGCAGCAGGGGGCTCCGCCCCAGCAGGGTCAGTGGGGGCAGCCGCAGCAGCCCGGACCCTACGGCCAGGTCCCCGGCGGCCAGGTGCCGCCCCCGCCGGCCGCGCCCAAGAAGAAGACGGGTCTGATCATCGGCGCGGCCGTGGTCGCGCTCGCGGTGATCGCCGCGGGGGCGTACTTCCTGCTGAGCGAGGGGAGTGGCAACAGCGATGTCGCGGACTCCACCAAGGGCTACAAGCTGACTCCGGCGGCCTCGGTCGGCGAGTACAAGAAGGCGGGCACCGACCAGACGGGGGCCATGTCCGACACGGAGAAGAAGAACGCGGCGGAGACGGGGGTCAAGAACCCGTCGAAGGTGGCGTCCAGTTACAGCTCCGGCAACGACCCGCTGGCGGCGAAGATGCTCGTTCTCTCCGGGATCTGGGGCGAGGTCGAGGACCCGGCGCAGGCGCTGGACGGGTTCTTCGAAGCCACGGGGAAGGACAGCAAGGACGCCGAGGTCGAACTGGTGGGCAGTCCCAAGGAGTTCACGCCGACCGGCTTCGAGGGCGCTCTGATGAAGTGCCAGAGTGCCAAGTTCACTCCCAAGGGCGCGACGAACCCGGGCGGGAAGGCGTTCGACATGCCGATGTGCGTCTGGGCCGACTACAGCACCGTCGCCGTCGTGATGCCCATGGACATGGCGGCCCTGGCCGGCACGGGCGCCGGCAAGCCCCTGACGGAGAGCCAGACGGCCGATCTGGCCGCGCAGCTCTACAAGACCTCGCGCACCAAGGTCTGACCCGAGGCCCGATCGAGGCCCGATCGGGATCCTGTCGCGGTCCGGTCGGGGTCCGGTCGGAATGTTCGGCACGCCCGACACACGCAGGGGCGCCCGGCCGGTTGAACCGGCCGGGCGCCCCTGCGTCGTACTGATGCCGTACTACTCTGCCCGCGGGCTGGAGCCGAATCCGGCCGAGCCCGTGGAAAAGACGTTACGCCGACTTCTCGTGGCGGCCGTCGTTCTTCACGATCCTCGGTACCAGCGTCGGATTGACGTTGTCGCGCACCACGTCCGCCGTGATGACGACACGGGCCACGTCCTTGCGGGACGGCACCTCGTACATCACCGACTGGAGGACTTCCTCCATGATGGCGCGCAGACCCCGCGCGCCCGTGCCGCGCAGGATCGCCTGGTCGGCGATGGCCTCCAGCGCCGGACGGTCGAAGTCCAGCTCCACACCGTCGAGTTCGAACAGGCGCTGGTACTGCTTCACCAGTGCGTTACGCGGCTCGACCAGGATCTTCAGCAGCGCTTCACGGTCGAGGTTGTGCACCGAGGTGATGACCGGGAGGCGGCCGATGAACTCGGGGATCATCCCGAACTTCACCAGGTCCTCCGGCATGACCTCCTGGAACTGGTTGCTCGCCTCGATCTCGCGCTTGGAGCGGATCGTGGCGCCGAAGCCGATGCCCTTCGCGCCCGCCCGCGACTCGATGATCTTCTCCAGCCCGGCGAACGCGCCGCCCACGATGAACAGCACATTCGTCGTGTCGATCTGGATGAACTCCTGGTGCGGGTGCTTCCGTCCGCCCTGCGGAGGCACGGAGGCGGTGGTGCCCTCCAGGATCTTCAGCAGCGCCTGCTGAACGCCCTCACCGCTCACATCGCGGGTGATGGACGGGTTCTCGCTCTTCCTGGCGACCTTGTCGATCTCATCGATGTAGATGATCCCGGTCTCGGCCTTCTTGACGTCGTAGTCGGCCGCCTGAATCAGCTTCAGCAGAATGTTCTCGACGTCCTCGCCCACGTATCCCGCCTCCGTCAGCGCCGTGGCGTCGGCGATGGCGAACGGGACGTTGAGCATCCGGGCGAGCGTCTGGGCGAGCAGTGTCTTGCCCGAGCCCGTGGGGCCCAGCAGGAGGATGTTGGACTTCGCCAGCTCGATGGCGTCGTCCCGGCCCTGCGCTCCGCCGGTCTCCCCGGCCTGGACCCGCTTGTAGTGGTTGTAGACCGCGACGGAGAGCGCCTTCTTCGCGGGCTCCTGCCCGACGACATAGCTCTCCAGGAACTCGTAGATCTCGCGCGGCTTGGGCAGTTCCTCCCACCGCACCTCGGAGGTCTCGGCGAGCTCCTCCTCGATGATCTCGTTACAGAGTTCGATGCACTCGTCGCAGATGTACACACCGGGGCCTGCGATGAGCTTCTTCACCTGCTTCTGGCTCTTTCCGCAGAACGAGCACTTGAGCAGATCGCCGCCGTCACCGATGCGTGCCACGAGGTGCTTCCCCTTCGCCTGGGAGCGGCTTGGTTCAGCCGACTCCTGGTGCCTCATATCCGACGGTACCTTGCCGGGGCCCTCGTTCGGGCCCCCCTTGGCGCGGTTCACATTGTCGTGCACCGCGCCAAGGGCTGGTGCACCGGTCAGGCGGCCGCCGCTGCAGTGGTCTTGCGGGTGGAGACGACCTGGTCGACAAGACCGTACGTCAAGGCGTCCTCCGCGGTAAGGATCTTGTCGCGCTCGATGTCGTCACGGATCTTCTCGATCGGCGTGGTGGAGTGCTTCGCCAGCATCTCCTCCAGCTGCTCGCGCATCCGCAGGATCTCCTTGGCCGCGATCTCCAGGTCGGAGAGCTGCTCACGGCCGGTCTGCGAGGACGGCTGGTGGATCAGGACACGGGCGTGCGGCAGGGCCATCCGCTTTCCGGGGGTGCCGGCGGCGAGCAGGATGGCCGCGGCGGAGGCCGCCTGGCCCATGCAGACCGTCTGGATGTCCGGCTTCACGAACTGCATCGTGTCGTAGATCGCCGTCAGCGCGGTGAAGGAACCACCGGGGCTGTTGATGTAGATCGAGATGTCGCGGTCGGGGTCCATCGACTCCAGGCAGAGCAGCTGGGCCATGACGTCGTTGGCGGAGGCGTCGTCGATCTGCACGCCGAGGAAGATGATCCGCTCCTCGAACAGCTTCGCGTACGGGTCGTACTCGCGCACACCCTGGGAGGTGCGCTCGACGAAGCGCGGGACGACATAACGGTTGTCCACCTGCGGGCCGGTGTAGAGGCCGCTCGCGGAGATGTTGCTCATGTGGGTGTTCACCATCCTGGTGGCGTTCTGCGTGACGATGGGCGTGCGGTGCGCGGGCTGGGGCTAAGCGACGAAGGGCGCGGGGCTCGGGGCTCAGGCGCCCGTGCCGCCACCGCCCGGCACGCCCGACGCGGCGGAGATGATCTGGTCGATGAGGCCGTAGTCACGGGCCTCCTCGGCGGTGAACCAGCGGTCGCGGTCGCCGTCGCGGATGATCGTCTCGACGGTCTGGCCGGAGTGGTGAGCGGTGATCTCCGCCATGCGCTGCTTCGTACGCAGCAGATACTCGGCCTGGATCTTGATGTCGGAGGCGGTGCCGCCAAGGCCGGCCGAGCCCTGGTGCATGAGGATGTCGGTGTTCGGCAGCGCGAAGCGCTTGCCGGGCGCACCGCCGGTCAGCAGGAACTGGCCCATGGAGGCCGCCATGCCCATACCGATGGTGACCACGTCGTTGGGGATGTACTGCATGGTGTCGTAGACCGCCATGCCCGCCGTCACCGAGCCGCCGGGGCTGTTGACGTAGAGGTAGATGTCCTTCTCCGGGTCCGCCGCCAGGAGCAGCATCTGCGCGGTGATCTTGTTGGCGATCTCGTCGTCGACCTGCTGGCCGAGGAAGATGATCCGCTCGCCGAGCAGCCGGTTGTAGACATGGTCGCCGAGGCCACCGCCGATGGACGGCTCACCGGCGGCGTTGGGCATCAGAATCGTCACGTATCCACCTGCTCGTCTCTGACGGCTGCCCGCCGTCTCAGCGTCTTCGTAGCCGGGGGCGGGTTGCCCTGCCCTCGTATTCATGGACCCTAACGCGCAGGTCGGACAACGCCATCCCGGTTCCCGAACTGTTCGCTCGGAGCGCAAGGTGCCGGACGGGGATTGGGCGGGCGGCGGATGCGCGGGGCGCGCGTGCGTCCGGGCCCTGCGTGCCCTGCGTCCCTTCAGTGCCCCGCGTGCCTTCCGCCGGCGGCGGACGGTTCGCTACGGCGAGCGCGCGCTGGCGGGATCACGGCGGCCGGTACGGCTGAGGGCGGGCGCGTGCGCACGCCGAGGGCACGGCGGCGGACGGGTCCGGGCGGGCGTTCGGGTGCCTGGGGCCGAGGGGCGAAATCAAGCCGGTGCCGGGGTACGGGCGAGTGGCGCGCGAAGGTCCGGGTGGGCGGTGCGGGTGGCCGGAATACGACGGTGAGGGGCGGTGCGGAGGGGCAGGCGGCCGTTCGGAGGGACGCACGGGGTGCGTATGGCGGAGGACCCGGACGCATCGGCGTCCGGGTCCTCCGATCACACAGGGAGCGCTCGGAACCGGACCCGCGTCGGCCCCGGCTCGGCACCGGGTCCCGCGCGGGTCACACCGATCCCGGCCGGCTCAGGCGCCCGGCTTCTCCTCGGTCGACTCGGCCGCCGCGTCGGCGTCGGTCTCGACGTCCGCTTCGGCCTCGGCTCCGGTCTTGCCGGCGGCCTCGGCCTCGATGGCCTCGTCGACCTCGTCGTCCAGGTCGACGACCTCACCGTTGGTGTCGACGACCTTCGCCGCCTCGACGACCACGGCGAGCGCCTTGCCGCGGGCGACCTCGCCCACCAGCATCGGGATCTGGCCACCCTCGACGACCGCCTGGGCGAACTGGTCCGGGCTCATGCCGGAGGACGCCGCACGCCGCATGAGGTGCTCGGTCAGCTCCTCCTGGTTGACGTTCAGCTTCTCCTTGTTGACCAGCTCGTCGAGGAGGAACTGGGTCTTGATGCCCTTGACCGCCTGCTCCTTGGTCTCGGTCTCGAACTCCTCCTCGGTCTTGCCCTGGATCTCCAGGTACTTGCCGAGGTCGAGGCCCATCTGACCGAGCTGGTGGTGCTCGAGGTTGTGCTTGCGGGTGTTGATCTCGTCCTCGAGGAGCTTCTCGGGGATCGGCACCTCGGCGAGCTTCAGCAGCTCTTCCAGAACCCGCTCCTGGGCCTGCGTGGCCTGGTCGTACGCCTTCATGTTCTCCAGGCGCTTACGGCTGTCGGCCCGCATCTCCTCAAGCGTGTCGAACTCGCTCGCCAGCTGGGCGAAGTCGTCGTCCAGCTCGGGAAGCTCACGGGAGGCGACCGCGGTGACCTTCACGGTGACCTCGGCGTCCTTGCCCTCGGCGGAGCCGCCCTTGAGCTGGGAGGTGAAGGTGGCCTCGCCACCGGCCTCCAGGCCCTTCACCGCGTCGTCGATGCCGTCGAGCAGCTCGCCGGAGCCGACGGTGTAGGAGACACCGGTCGCGACGCCGTCCGCCAGGACCTCACCGTCGACCTTGGCCTCCAGGTCGATGGTGAGCACGTCGCCGTCCTCGGCGGCGCGCTCGACCGGCGTGGTGGAGGCGAAGCGCTCACGGAGCTGCTCGACCGACTTGTCGACGTCCTCGTCCGTGACCTCGACGGCGTCGACGGTGACCTCGATGCCCGAGTAGTCCGGGAGCTCGATGGCGGGGCGGATGTCGACCTCGGCGGTGAAGTTCAGCGTCTCGCCGTCCTTCAGCTCCGTGATGTCGACGTCAGGCTGGCCGAGCGGGTTGAGCTCCGCCTCGTTGACCGCCTCGGTGTAGAACTTCGGGAGCGCGTCGTTGACGGCCTCCTCCAGCACCGCCCCACGGCCGAACCGCTGGTCGATCACTCGGGCCGGGACCTTGCCCTTGCGGAAGCCCTTGACCGTGACCTGCTGGTTGATCTTCTTGTACGCCGCGTCGAGGCTGTCCTTGAGCTCCTCGAAGGGCACCTCGACAGTGAGCCGAACCCGGGTCGGGTTCAGGGTCTCCACGGCGCTCTTCACGGTTCGGTCTCCTTGGTGGCTGAATTCTGGGGTTCTGCCGCGTCCGCCGTACATGGAACTCATACAGGCAGCTGATCGACCCTGATCATCGTCTCGGCCGGGCCTCACTCGCCGACTCGTCCGACACATGGGCACGCGGTTTGCATAGTAGCCGCAAGCCGGATGCGCCCCACAATGCGATCTTGCAGGGCAATGATGGTGATGGTCGGGGTGGCCGGATTCGAACCGACGACCTTCCGCTCCCAAAGCGGACGCGCTACCAAGCTGCGCCACACCCCGTCGGTGCGACACGTAGGGTACATGTTCGCAGGCAGTCAGGCCGCCGCTTATCGAGTGGAGCGACGGCGCGCGGCAATCGGGTGTGCGTGGCGCTCCCGGAACCCGCTACGATGCTCCTCGTACCGCACTCGTGCGGTGCTCGCGGGCGTAGCTCAATGGTAGAGCCCTAGTCTTCCAAACTAGCTACGCGGGTTCGATTCCCGTCGCCCGCTCCGGTAACGCCTCGGGCCCGGTTCACCAGAAATCGTGAACCGGGCCCGAGCCGTTCCGTTCCCGTCCCGGATCGTTCCCGCTCCGGATCGTTCTCGTTCCGGTGTCCGGTTCCCGAGTCGTCTCGACTGCTTCCTCAGCGGCACCGCCTTCGGCGCGGGGCTGTCTCGACGCGGTGCGGACCGGTCAGAAGCTGATCTCGTTGATCGTCTCCGCTATCGAGTTGAGGAATCTGTTGATCGACGGAGCCATGCCCGAGGAGGCGAGGAAGAAGCCGAAGAGTATGGCGGCGATGGCCGGTCCGGCCTTGATCGCGCCCGAGCGCATCAGCACCACGAGGATGATGCCCAACAGCAGCACCACAGACAGTGAAATGGCCACAACTGATCACACCCTCGGTCGGTCCGCCTTGCCGGCTCGGGGACTTGCGGCTCAGCACGCCCCCGCCTCATGAACATCGTGCCACCAACCGCGCGGTCCATGCGGCCCTCTGACGAATCGTCGACGGCGTGATCCAGCCATGCGCGCTCCCGGTCCCCCTTGCACGCAGGGCCTTTCCACCTCTGCCGAAGCGAGAAAGCGAAGGTTGGCACAGAAGAAATCGGCCTGATCGAAACGGGGTGATCTCAGTCACCCGAGAGTTCAGGACAGCCCCAGGAGGGCGCGGGTCCTGGCGTACTTGGCGGTGAGGCGGGCACGGGTCGGCTCGTCGAGGTCGGCGAGCCGGGCGGGATCGGAGTTGTGCGCGAGGTCCGACTCCTTGACCAGGAGCGCGCCGGGGGTGGCGAGGATGCGGTGGGCGTACGACTCGAGGTCCTCGCCCTCGCGCTTGGTGAGGGCGAGGACCATGTCCTTGACGGTCCGGGGCAGCGCGGCGCTCTCCAGCCAGGCGCCGGAGAGCGCGTGGTCCTCGATGGCGTCGTGGAGCCACGCGGCGGCGATCTGGTGCTCCGATCCGCCGCGGGCGCGGACGCCTTCGGCGACGGCGGCGAGGTGTTCTGCGTAGGGGCGTCCGGATTTGTCGGTCTGGCGGGCGTGGGCCTCGCGGGCGACGGCTTCGACCTCGGCGAGTGTCAGCGGCGGTTGTGCCATGTCCTGACTGTAGGGCGGCTCGCCGTGAACGGGCGGCCGGGTCCGGGGGTTCCGCGCGCAGGGCCGCTTGCTCGGGCCCGGACCCGTGCCTCGGGCGGGGCTATCCGCGGAGGATCGTCCGGGTGGGGAGCGTCGTGGCCGCGAAGGCGAGGGTGAGGACGGAGGCGACGAAGGAGGCGTAGACCGCGGGCGGGATGTGAGGGGCCTGCCCGGTGAGGCCCTTGGCCATGGGGATCAAGGTGGCCAGGGCTATGGCGGTGCCGAGGGCGATACCCGTGAAGGTGATCAGGAACGTCTCCCAGTGGATCATGCGCAGGGTCTGGCGGCGGGTGGAGCCGATGAGGCGGAGCATGCCGAGTTCGCGGCGGCGGTCGAGGACCGTCATCACCAGGGTGTTCGCTGCGGCGATGGCGGCGAAGCCACCGAGGATCGCGGCCATGGTGGTGTTGGCCCAGGCGTTCAGCTCACGGTCGAGGCTCCGCGTCGCCGCGTAGCCGGCTCTGTCGTGGACCGTGCCGAGGGCGGTGAGTTCCGCCGCGGCGGCGGGGGTGGCGCGTACCAGCAGGTCCTGGGGGTAGGCGGCGGTGACATGGGCTTTGAGGGCGGCGGCCGGGAGGGTGACTTGGAAGAGGCCGAGGCCCCGGCCGTACACGGCGATGATCCGGGCGGAGGTCTTGGTGCCGTCGGGCAGTCGCAGTTCGAGGCGGTCGCCGACCTTCTTCCGTGCCGAGTCGGCGAGGGTGCTGTCGATGGCGACCGTGCCGGGGGCGAGGGCGTCCAGTGAGCCCGTACGGATGTCGAGGTTCTGGACCGCGCCGAGGGCGGCGGGGTCGCCGCCGACGCCCTGGGCCGAGGCCGTGGCCAGGAATGGGGCGCCGGCGGATCTGGCGGGGACGAGGACGGTTGTGCGCAGGACGGAGACGGCCGCCGAGACTCCGGGTGTGGCGGCGGCGCGTTCGGCCGCGTCGACCGGGAGGACGCCCTCGCCGGAGGTGACGACGTGGTCCGCGGTCAGGCCGTCGCGGAGTTGCCGTTCGGACTCGTGGTCCGTGCTGGTGTGGAGGAAGACGAGTACGGACGAGAAGGCCATGGCGAGGACGATCGGTGTGATCGCGGAGGCGAGTCTGCGGGCGTTGGCACGGGAGTTGGCGGCGGCCAGCGACGCCGACGCGCCCGCGGCGCGCAGCGGCAGGCCGAAGAGGGCGGAGCAGACGCGGGCGATCTGCGGTCCGAGGAGGGCGACGGCCAGCATGAAGAGCATGACGACGCCGAGGGACGCGTTCGCCGCGTCCTCTCCGGTCTCCTGGGCGGCCACACCGGCGAAGACCAGGCCCCCGACGAGGGCGGCGAGCCCCAGCGGCGTACGGATCCAGCCGGGGCCGAGCCGTTCGACCGAGGCATCGGCCAGAGCCTGGCCGGGCTTGATCTTCGACGGGCGGCGGGCCGCCGCGTAGCCCGCGAGCAGGGCCGTGAGGACGGCGACGCCGCAGGCGGTGGCCAGGGGCACCAGGGAGACGGCCAGCTCGACGGCCTCGGGGATCGCGCCCTTGTCGCGGAGCCGGCCGAACCACCAGGTGGCGAGGGCGATTCCGGGGAGACAGCCGAGCACGCCCGCGAGCGGGGCCACGAGCAGTGCCTCGGTGGCGATGGTGCGACGAATCTGGCGCGGCGTCGCGCCGATGGCCCGCAGCAGGGCGAACTCCCTGCGGCGGAGCCCTACGGAGAGGGCGACCGTGCCGGACGCGGTGAAGACCGCGACCATGGTGGCGATCCCGCCGAAGGACGCCCCGAGCCCTTCGAGGAGGCTCCTGGCCTGGGCGACTCCGCTGTTCTCGACCGCGCCCCGGTCGTTCCCGGTGAGGACGCGGGGTCTGTCGTGGCCCGTGCCGTAGACCTCGGTGAGGCGGTCGGCCAGAGTGCGGGCCGATGTGCCCGGCTCGGGGAGTACGGCGATGGCGTCGATCCTGCCCGGGTGCCCCGAGAGGGCGACGGCCTCCCGGTCGGCGAACCAGGCGCCGGGCTCCCCCGCGAGGCCGGAGACCGTGAACTTCCTCTCCCCTTCCGGGGTGTGGAGGACGACCCGGTCGCCGACACGGGCTTCGCCGCCGAGGACCACTTCGCCCACCCGGGGCGGGGTCCCGGCGGTCAGCCCGGTGCCGGTGAAGGCCGCCGAGCCCCAGCCCTGGGCCGTCAGCGGGGAGTTCGCGAGCCGGACGGGGAAAGTGACGTCCGCGATGGCCGATGCCGTACCGGGGACGGAAGCGGCTTGGGCGACCAGGGAGTCGTCGAGGCGTGCCTTCTCCGGGATCTCCGCGTACTCGTCGTACCGGTCCTCGCCACTGCCGACCATCAGGTGGGAGCGGGGGTCGGCCGACACGACGACGGGCGCGTCCACGTACCGCTGGGGCGGTACGGAGGCCCGGAGGCCGGTTTCCAGCATGATTCCGCACGCCGAGACGATCATCGCCGTGAGCATCAGGGCGACGAAGGTGCCGGCGAACGAGGAGGGCCGGAGACGGATCGCGGCACGGGCGAGGCCGTTGGGCACGAACATCAGGCGGCCACGGGTGCGTGCGAGGGGCGGGCCAGGGAGGTCATGCGGGCGGCGATCCGCTCGGCGTCCGCGTGCGAGAGGCTGTCGGTGATCCGGCCGTCGGCGAGGAAGAGCACCCGGTCGGCGTAGGCGGCCGCGGTCGGGTCATGGGTGACCATGACGACGGTGGCTCCCATGCGGTCCACGGCCGAGCGCAGCAGGGTGAGGACCTCGGCGGCCGTGGTGGTGTCCAGCGCGCCGGTCGGCTCGTCGGCGAAGACCACATCGGGCCGGGTGACCAGCGCGCGGGCGAGCGCGACGCGCTGCTGCTGTCCGCCGGAGAGTTCGGTGGGACGGCGTCCGCCCTTGTCGCCGAGGCCGACCTGCGCCAGCGCCTCGGCGGCCCGGCGGCGGTCGGCGCGCTGTCCGGCGAGGCGTAGCGGCAGCAGCACGTTCTGCTCGACGGTCAGGGACGGCATCAGGTTGAACGCCTGGAAGACGAAGCCGAGGCGGGTGCGGCGGAGGACCGTGAGTTTGTTCTCGTTCATGCCGGTGACCTCGGTGCCGCCGAGGCGCACGGAGCCGGAGGTGGGCCGGTCGAGCCCCGCGGCGCACTGCAGGAAGGTCGACTTTCCGGAGCCGGAGGGTCCCATGACGGCGGTGAAGCTTCCGCGCGGCAGGACGAGGTCGATTCCGCGCAGGGCGTGGACGGTGCTCGCGCCCCGGCCGTAGTGGCGTCGCACACCGCGGAGTTCGATCGCCGCGGAGTCTGTGGGCGCGGTCGGCCCGGTGTGTGCAAGGGGGGCGGTGTGCGCAGGGGGGGCGGTGAGCGCTGCGAGGGCGCTGGGCGGGTGGCCCTCTGTCTCGTGCCGGCGCTTGGCGCGTCGCAGCCCCATGATCTTCTCCACCTTCCGTGGCAATGACGTCTGTGCAGGTCAACGCCTTAGACGCTACGGAGCGGGAGATCAGCCGGCCATGGCGGCTGCTGGCGGATCCAGGGTGGGGACAACCCCACCGAACGGTTCGATGCAGACAAGGGTAATTGCCAACATCAACCATTTGTTAAACTAATTACTGACGAATCCTTGACGCTTCTTTGACCATCGGCTCAGTGGCAGCGCCGACGCCCGGACCCCGGGCGTCGGCGCTGCCATGAACCCGCCGTACCGCTCGCGTCATACCGCCCCCATCACGACGAAGGATGAGCCCATCGGACACGCGGACACCCTCATCGCCATGGGCGGCGCCTTTCTCGCCGCCGCCTTCCTCGCCCGTATCGGCGGCCGGATCGGCCTGCCGACGATCCCCCTCTTCATCCTGGCCGGGATCCTCCTCGGCCCGCACACCCCCGGCATCGTCCTCGTCGCCGACCCGCACGACCTGGAGATGCTCTCGGCCCTCGGCCTCGTACTGCTGCTCTTCTATCTCGGCCTGGAGTTCCATCTCGACGATCTGAAGTCGGGCGGCCGGCGGATGGCGCTGGCGGGCGGGATCTATCTCGTGCTGAACGTCGGCGCGGGGCTGGCCTTCGGATTCGCCCTCGGCTGGGGCACCTCGGAGGCGCTCGTCCTCGCCGGCGTACTCGGCATGTCCTCGTCGGCGATCGTGACGAAAGTCCTGGTCGACCTCGGCCGCCTCGGCAATCCCGAGACCCGGCCCATCCTCGGCATCGTCGTGGTCGAGGACGTCTTCCTCGCGCTCTATCTGGCCGCCCTCCAACCGATCCTGTCCGGCGCGGACAGCCTCTCGAGCGCGGTGATGGACGGCGGGAAGGCGTTCGGCTTCCTGCTGCTGCTCGCGCTCGCCGCGCGGTACGGCGTCCGGGTCGTCGGACGGCTCATCAACACCCCTGACGACGAACTCCTCGTGATCTCCTTCCTCGGCGCGGCCGTCTTCCTCGCCGGGGTCTCCGAGTGGTTCGGAGTGGCGGACGCGATCGGCGCGTTCATGGTCGGCCTGATGCTCGGCAGTACGACCTCCGGCGACCGGATCCGCAAGCTCGTGCATCCTCTCCGGGACGCGTTCGGCGCGATCTTCTTCTTCGCGTTCGGCCTCTCGATCGACCCCGGCGATCTGCCGTCGGTGCTGTGGCCGGTCCTCGCGGCCGTCGCGGTCACCTTCGCGATGAACGTCCTCGCGGGGATCGCCGCCGCGCGTATCTACCGGTTCGGTCCGGGGCCCGCCGCGAACATCTCCACCACGCTGCTGGCGCGGGGCGAGTTCGCGCTGATCCTGGCGACGATGGCGGCCAACGCCGGTCTCGACGGCAGGCTTTCGCCCTTCATCGCCGGGTATGTGCTGGTGCAGGCGGTTCTCAGCCCCCTGCTGGCGGGCCGTTCGTCGCTGCTCGCCCGCGTCATGCCCGTACGGGACCCGCTACGGGCCTGAGCGCGGCGGCCGGCCGAGCTCGCAGCTGTCGGGGGGCCGGACGGACGCAGACAGCGGACCCGGCGTCCGGGCGTCGTGGTCTCCGTCCAGGCTCCGGAGCAGCGTTCGGGCTCCGGGTACGGGATGCCCGGGCTCAGGCTCCGGGTCCGGGATGCCCTGGTCGGCGGTGCCCGGAACTACCCTTCGCGGCAGAGCAGCAGCAGGGCCCGGTCGTCGTTGACGTCCTTGGCGACCGCCTCGATCAGATGCCAGGCCGCTCCCTCGAACCCCGAGTGGACATAGCGGTCCGCCTCACCGGTCAGCCGGTCCATGCCCTCGGCGATGTCGCGGTCCGACGCCTCCACCAGACCGTCGGTGAAGAGCATCAGCACATCGCCGGGACCCAGGGAGCCCTTCACCGGATCGAACTGCGCCCCGTCGTACACCCCGAGGAGCGGGCCCTCCGCGTCCTTCTCCTCCCAGCGCCCGCTGCCCGCGTTGAGCTGGAGCGCGGGCAGGTGGCCCGCGGAGAGCAGTTCGTAGTCGCCCGAGTCGAGGTCCAGCACGAGATGGATCGAGGTGGCGAACCCCTCGTCCCAGTCCTGACGCAGCAGATACCCGTTGGCGGCGGGCAGGAAGCCGTGCGGCGGCAGCGAGCCGAGGAGCCCGCCGAACGCGCCGGAGAGCAGGAGCGCGCGGGAGGCCGCGTCCATGCCCTTGCCGGAGACGTCGGTGAGGACGACTTCGAGGGTGCGTCCGCCGTTCGTGCGGGCCGCCACGACGAAGTCGCCCGAGAACGACTGCCCGCCCGCCGGGCGCAGCGCCATCTCCCGGTGCCAGCCCTTGGGCAGGCGGGGCAGGGCGCTCTGGACCCTGATGCGTTCGCGGAGGTCGAAGAGCATCGTCCCGCCGCGCCGCCAGGGGACGCCGACACGGGCTCTGAACTGGGCGATCAGCAGCCCGAAGAAGCCGCAGGCCGCGACGACGAGCACGGTGCCCGGAGTGACCCGGGCCGGACCGTCGGCGTACGGGCCGAGGACGAACGTCTCGACGATCAACCCGGCCGCGCAGGCCGCGTACAGCCCGAGCAGGCTGGCGGGCCGCAGCAGCAGCGCGCCCGCCACGATCGGCAGGACGAGGGCCGCCGGCGAGATCCACTCGGACTTGAGCACCGTGCCCCAGGTGAGCAGGGGAACGGTGAGCATCAGGCCCATGAGGGCGAGGGTGTCCGAGCCGTCGCCCCGGAAGTAGTCGACCGCGGATCGGCGCATCGCGGTACGGACCCGGTGCCACGCCATCCGTGTCCGGGCCTTGGTCGAATTTGCTGCGCTCCCATGGGCCATTGTCGTGTGACCCTATCGATCCATCGGCCGTTCGTGCAGGGGGATCCCTGAGACAATGCGTTCGAAATCGGATCACACTGTCGACATATCGTCCTGCAATCATGGCATATGACAATCGTGTTGCGGGAGCGGTCGCGCTGACCTTGGCTGGTGCCGAACGGCCCTCGGGACGACGGAAGTTGTCGCGAGGTGTGACGGGAAGTGACTTCTGTTGTCCTTGAGGTAGGGATGGACGTATGACAACCGAGCTGAGGACCCTCCGGCCGACCGAATGGGACGCCTGGTACGCGGGGCTGGAACGGGCCTCCGGCGGCTCCAAGGGAACCGAGCACCGCGAGCTGGTTCGCGGGCTCACCGACTTCGACCGCTCGCTCGCCGCGTTCGACGGCGACGAGTGCGTCGGCACGGCCGGGTCCTTCGGCTTCGAGGTGACCGTGCCGGGCGGCGGCCTCGTCCCCTTCGCGGGCGTCACCATGGTGAGCGTCGCCGCGACCCACCGCAGGCGGGGGATCCTCACCTCGATGATGCGCCGCCAGCTCGACGACATACGGGAGTGGGGCGAGCCGCTGGCGATGTTGAAGGCGTCCGAGCCCGCGATCTACGGGCGCTTCGGATACGGGGTGGCGAGCCGGCAGCTCAAGGCGGAGATCGACACCTCGCGAGTGCGGTTGGAGGCCCTGCCGGCGGACGTGGACGCGGTACGGCTCCGGCAGGTCGCGCCCATCGACGCGACGGCCGAGTGCGAGTCCGTGTACGCGCGGGCCGTGCCGTCCCGCCCCGGTATGCCCGCCCGGCTGCCCGGCTGGGACACCCTCCAGGTCTTCGACCGCGACCCGGCGTCCCCGCTCCAGTGCGTGCTCGCCGAGCGGGACGGCGAGGTCACGGGGTACGCCCTCTTCCGGCACCGGTCGGCCTGGGACGTGTACGGACCGAAGGGGACGGTCGAACTACAGGATCTGCACGCCCTGGAGCCCTCGTCCGGCGCGGCCCTGTGGCGGTTCCTCTTCGGGATCGACCTCACCTCGACCCTGTCCCTCGACAACCGGCCGGTGGACGAGCCGCTGTTCCATCTGGTCTCCGATCCGCGCCGGTGCGGACTGCGGGTGTGGGACGGGCTGTACGTCCGGCCGGTGGACGTGGGCGCGGCGCTCGCGGCCCGGACCTACCGGGTGCCGGTGGACGTGGTCCTGGAGGTGGAGGACTCCTTCTGCCCCTGGAACGAGGGGCGGTGGCGGCTCTCCGGGGACGCGAAGGGCGCGGTCTGCGAGCGGACGGCGGACGCGGCGGATGTGGTGCTGTCGGTGCGGGAGCTGGGCGCGATGTATCTGGGCGGGGCCGCGCTGCGGGAGCTGGAGGCGGCCGGCCGGGTGCGCGCCGTCTCGCGCGCGGCGGCGGAAGCGGCGTCGCTGGCGTTCGGGGGCGAGGTGGCCCCCTGGGGGCCGCATGACTTCTGAGCGTTGACGCGGATCCGGCCGCTGGTCCCTCTGCCGGGCGACGCCCGCGGCCGTCGGGGTCGGACACGGAAGCGCGCTTCACCGGGCCCGCCGGCGTGACGGCCCCCGCGGTGGCGGATGCGCTCGGGCTCGCGGGGCTTACCGGGGCCGGGTGTTCACCGCGCGGCCCCGGTAAGCCCTGCGGGCCCGGCCGTTCACCGTTCGGCGTGCGTCGTACGCGGTGGCGTGCGTCGTACGCGCTGGCGTGCGTCATACGCGCTGGCAGCACGGGCACCAGAACAGATTCCGCGCCGCCAGGCCGGCGGTGCGGATGTCGGCGGAGCAGACATGGCAGGGCAGGTTCGCCCGGCGGTAGACGTAGACCTCGCCGCCGTGGTCGTCCACGCGCGGGGGCCTGCCCATCGCCTCGGGGGTGTGCTCGGGCCGGACCGTGTCGATGCGGTTGTGGCGTACGCCCTCGCGCATCAGAGCCACGAGGTCCGCCCAGATCGCGTCCCACTCGGCGCGGGCGAGGTCCTTGCCCGCGCGGTACGGGTCGATGCCGTGGCGGAAGAGGACTTCGGCGCGGTAGACGTTGCCGACGCCCGCGATGATCTTCTGGTCCATGAGGAGCGCGGCGATGGTCGTACGGGACCGGGTGATCCTCGACCAGACGCGTTCCGGGTCGTCGCCGTCCCGCAGCGGGTCGGGGCCGAGGCGCTCGTGGATCGCCGCCTTCTCGCCGTCCGTGATGAGCGCGCAGGTCGTCGGGCCGCGCAGGTCGACGTACGACTCGGCGTCGGCGATCCGCAGCCGGACGGTGTCGGTGGGCGGCGGGGCGGGTGCGTCGCCGAAGTCGACCTTGCCGAAGAGGCCGAGGTGGATATGGATCCAGCCGAGGGCCCCGAAGCCGAGGAAGAGGTGCTTGCCGTGGGCCTCGGCGTCGTCGAGGACCTGCCCGTCGAGGAGGGCGGCGGAGTCGGAGAACTTGCCCTGGGGGCTGCGGACGGTGACGGGGCGACCGAGGAACGCGGTCCGGTGGTCCGCGGCCAGGCGGTGGATCGTATGCCCTTCGGGCACGGTACGGCTCCTCTTCTCCCCGGGCCCTTCGCTGCGGGCTCCCCTGTGACCACGGGTTCCTGTCGGGGCGTTGCCCCGGCGTCGGCCCCGGTCCACGACGCGGGACGGGCCTCGATCGCCGGATCCGACGCACCCGCCCCCGCCCAGTATCCGCGACCGGGGGGTCGGAGCCGTCCCCGAAGGCCGGACGGCCCGCACGCCGACACCGGGGCCTTCCGGGCACGGCCCCGGGAAATTTGAAGGACCGGAGTCCGACGCCCGGAAGGCCCCGGTGGAAAGGCCGTGGCGTCAGTCCTGGGGGTGGCCCTCGGGGATCGGGGGGAGTTCGCCCGTGGACTCGTACGCGGAGAGCATCTCGATGCGGCGCGTGTGCCGCTCCTCGCCGGAGTACGGCGTCGAGAGGAAGATCTCGACGAACTTGGTGGACTCCTCGATGGAGTGCATCCGGCCTCCGACGGCCACCACGTTCGCGTTGTTGTGCTCACGCCCCAGCGCGGCGGTCTGCTCGCTCCAGGCCAGCGCCGCCCGTACCCCCTTCACCTTGTTCGCCGCGATCTGCTCGCCGTTGCCGGAGCCGCCGATGACGATGCCGAGGCTGTCGGGGTCGGCGGCCGTCTTCTCGGCGGCGCGGAGGCAGAACGGGGGGTAGTCGTCAAGGGCGTCGTAGATGTGAGGGCCGCAGTCGACGGGCTCGTGGCCGTGGGCCTTGAGCCATTCGACGAGGTGGTTCTTGAGTTCGTATCCGGCATGGTCGGAACCGAGGTACACGCGCATGGTCCAAATATGGCACGGAGAGGGACCCGCGACCGCCACGGGGTGGCGGGGTGGCCCAGTGCTGACCGGGCCCCTTCCGTGCGCGGGGCGTTCAGCCCTTGCGGCCGATGAGCTTCCAGGCCGTGGGCAGCGCGCCCATCGCCAGGGCCGCCTTGACCGCGTCGCCGATCAGGAACGGTGTGAGACCGGCCGCGACCGCCTGGGAGAACGTCATGCCCGTGGACAGCGCGAGGTAGGGGACGCCGACCGCGTAGATGATCACGGAACCGAGGGCCATCGCGCCCGCCGTGCGCAGCACGGAACGGTCCGCGCCACGGCGGGCCAGCGCACCCACGACCGTGGCGGCGATGAGCATGCCGAGGATGTAGCCGAGCGTGGGCATGCTCCAGCCGGACGCGCCCTCCGCGAACCAGGGCATGCCCGCCATGCCCGCCACGGCGTACAGCCCGAGGGAGGCGAGGCCCCGGCGGGCGCCGAGCGCCGTGCCGACGAGGAGGGCGGCGAAGGTCTGGCCGGAGACCGGGACCGGGGAGCCGGGGACCGGCAGGGCGATCTGGGCCGCCACACCGGTGAGCGCCGCGCCGCCGATGACGAGGGCGATGTCCCGCGTACGGGAGGCGGGCAGCAGGTCCGCGAGGACCGCACCGGGACGGGAGGTGGCAGAAACAGTGCTCATCAGTACTCCACGAGGGCGAGGAAGAGAGGAGAGGTGAGGGTGAGGGCCTGAAGAAGAAAACGTGTAGGGGGAACACGGTGAAGGTAGCCCACCGGGATTCACTTGATCGACGTCGGCCGCCGACAAAGGCGGACGAGCACTGTTAATGGAAACCAAACAAAGGCCGTGTGACACGCATTCGTAAGGGTGACCCTTGTCACTGGAGGCAGAGGGTTTCTTGGGCGGTCGATCGAAGAAGGGCGCACTGTAGGTTTCCACCAAAGCCCAGCCCGGCATGCTCATCGCCGCGAGAGGTGCGTGTGCGCACCGCGCGTGAGTCCCGTGGCCCGTATCGGACGGCCACTCCCTGCCTGCGGAATACGGCACGCGGGGCGGACCGGCCGGCGGACCGGCCGGCGTGCCGGACACGCGGAAGTCCTAGGACCAATGCCTGATCCTTCCCGGAATGCTCCTGCTGCTACCGTGCACTTGCATAAGATGTGCAATAAGCAGCTCGGAGGGACCGGCCATGGCCATCTACACGCTTCCTGAACTTCCTTACGACTACGCGGCGCTCGAACCGGTCATCAATCCCCAGATCATCGAGCTGCACCACGACAAGCACCACGCCGCCTACGTCAAGGGCGCCAACGACACGCTCGATCAGCTGGCGGAGGCGCGCGACAAGGAGGCGTGGGGCGCGATCAACGGGCTGGAGAAGAACCTCGCGTTCCATCTCTCCGGGCACATCCTGCACAGCATCTACTGGCACAACATGACCGGCGACGGCGGCGGCGAGCCGCTGGAGAAGGACGGCGTCGGCGAGCTGGCTGACGCGATCGCCGAGTCGTTCGGCTCCTTCGACAAGTTCAAGGCCCAGATGACCAAGGCGTCCGCGACGACGCAGGGTTCGGGCTGGGGCGTTCTCGCGTACGAGCCGGTGAGCCGTCGTCTGATCGTGGAGCAGGTCTACGACCACCAGGGCAATGTCGGCCAGGGCTCGGTGCCGATCCTGGTCTTCGACGCCTGGGAGCACGCTTTCTACCTTCAGTACAAGAACCAGAAGGTGGACTTCATCGACGCGATGTGGCAGGTCGTGAACTGGCAGGACGTGTCGAAGCGCTTCGCCGAGGCGAAGGAGCGCACACCGCTGATCGCGCCGTGACGCGCGCACCGTCGTCCTGCTCGTGATCGTCTTCTCAACCTTCACTTGCAGGCGGATGAGAGAAGGGCCCCCGCGAGGACGTGACTCGCGGGGGCCCTTCCGTACTCGCGGAGCCCTCCGTGCTCGCGGGGCCCCCTCCGTACTCACGGGAGCCCTCCGTCGCCGGGCCGGACGGCTCGGTTCAGATGTTTCGGTTCAGATATTGGAGAAGTCGGGTCCTGCCGTGCGGGTGCGCTTGATCTCGTAGAAGCCGGGGATGGAGGCCACCAGCAGAGTGCCGTCCCAGAGCTTCGCCGCGTCCTCGCCGGTGGGCGCGGGCGTGACCACGGGACCGAAGAAGGCGATCTGCTCGCCGTCCGCGCCCGGAACCGCGATCACCGGGGTGCCCACATCCTGGCCGACCTTGTCGATGCCCTCCTTGTGGGAGGCCCTCAGCTCGGTGTCGTACGTGTCCAGGTCCACGTACTCGATCAGGTCGGCGGGGAGGTCGGCGTCCTTCAGCGCGGCGGCGATCGAGTCGCGGGTCACGCCCTCCCCCCGGTTGTGGAAGCGGGTGCCGAGCGCCGTGTACAGCTTCCCGACGACCTCGTCGCCGTACAGCTGCTGGGCGGCGATGACGACCCGGACCGGCCCCCACGCCTGCCTCAGTCCCTCGCGGTACTCCTCGGGGACATCGTCCAGCCGGTCCTCGTTCAGCACAGAGAGGCTCATCACATGCCAGCTGACCTCTACGTCGCGGACCTTCTCCACCTCCAGCATCCAGCGGGAGGTCATCCACGCCCACGGACACACCGGATCGAACCAGAAGTCCACAGGGGTCTTGCCGTTATCGGACATAAGTCTCCTCAGTCTCCTCTGACTCCTCCACGAGCAGGACTCTTCACCACAACGCCACCGGTCACCGGCCGATTCCCGGATACCGGCCGCCAGAGGCCCATGGGAGTATCGGACCTGTTCGAACGAGACACGAAGGAGTGCCCGTGCCCGGTGAGAATCTGTCCCGCGACGAGGCCCGCGACCGGGCCGAACTGCTGTCCGTCGACGGGTACGAGGTGGCCCTCGACCTGCGTTCCGCGGTCGGCGACGCACCCGAGGGTTCCGGGCCGCGCACCTTCCGGTCGGTGACGACGATCCGCTTCCGCTGTGCCCGGCCGGGGGCCTCCTCCTTCGCCGATCTGGTCGCGCCGTCCGTGACGAGCGTCAGCCTGAACGGCGAGGAACTGGACCCTGCCGCCGTCTTCGACGGAACCCGGATCGCGCTCGACTCGCTCGCCGAGGAGAACGTCCTGGTCGTGGACGCGCAGTGCGCCTACAGCCGTACCGGCGAGGGACTGCACCGGTTCGTCGACCCCGAGGACGGCGAGGTCTACCTCTATACGCAGTACGAGCCGGCCGACGCCCGCCGGGTCTTCGCCGACTTCGAACAGCCCGACCTCAAAGCCCCGTTCCGTTTCGAGGTGACCGCGCCCGACGGCTGGACCGTCTGGAGCAACGGCGCGGGCGAGCGGGGGGACGACGGGGTCTGGCGTTTCGCCGACACCAAGCCGATCTCCACCTACATCACCGCCGTCGTGGCCGGTCCGTACCACTACGAGACGGACCTCTACACGCGGACCCTCGACGACGGGACCGTGCTGGAGATCCCGCTCGGCGCGATGTGCCGCAAGGGCCTGGCCCGGTACTTCGACGCCGACGACGTCTTCCTGGTCACCAAGCAGGGACTGGACTTCTTCCACGACCGGTTCGATTTCCCGTACCCCTTCGGGAAGTACGACCAGGCGTTCGTGCCCGAGTACAACATCGGGGCGATGGAGAACCCCGGATGCGTCACCTTCCGCGAGGAGTTCATCTACCGCGGCAAGGTCACGCAGGCGGCGTACGAGCGCCGGGCCACCGTCATCCTGCACGAGATGGCGCATATGTGGTTCGGCGACCTCGTCACCATGGAGTGGTGGGACGACCTGTGGCTCAAGGAGTCCTTCGCGGACTTCATGGGCTCGTACGCGCTGGTCGGCGCGACCCGCTTCACCCATGGGTGGATCACGTTCGCCAACAACCGCAAGGCGTGGGCGTACCGGGCGGACCAGCTGCCCTCCACGCATCCGGTCACGGCCGACATCCGCGATCTGGAGGACGCCAAGCTGAACTTCGACGGCATCACCTACGCGAAGGGGGCTTCCGTGCTGAAGCAACTCGTCGCGTACGTCGGCGAAGAGGCGTTCCTGGACGGCGCGCGGCGCTACTTCAAGCAGCACGCCTGGGGGAACACCCGTCTGGGCGATCTGCTCTCCGTGCTGGAGGAGACGTCGGGGCGTGACCTGGCGGCGTGGTCGCGGTCCTGGCTTCAGACCGCCGGGGTCAACTCGCTGACGCCCGTGACGACCTACGACTCGGCCGACCGGATCACCGAACTCGCGGTCGTCCAGGACGGCGACGCGGTGCTCCGGCCGCACCGGGTGGCGGTCGGTCTGTACCGGTTCGACGGCCCGGACCTGGTGCGGTACGCCCGTGCCGAGGTCGATGTGACGGGCGCGCGGACCGTGGTCGCCGAGCTGGCGGGGTCCGAGCGGCCCGAGCTGGTCCTGGTGAACGACGACGACCTGACGTACTGCAAGATCCGTTTCGACGAGCGTTCGCTGACGACGCTCCGGGCGCACCTCGGCGATGTCTCCGACCCGCTGGCACGGGCCCTGTGCTGGTCCGCGCTGTGGAATCTGACGCGTGACGCGCTGATGCCCGCGCGGGACTTCGTGGATCTCGTGCTCCGGTTCTCGGGGCGCGAGTCCGATATCGGCGTCCTTCAGATGCTGCACGCCTGGACCCGCTCCGCGCTCGTCAACTACGCCGCGCCCGCCTGGCGCGAGGAGGGCGAGCGGCTGCTGGCGCAGGGCGCGCTCCGTGAGCTGCGGCTCGCCGAGCCGGGAAGCCAGCACCAGCTTTCGTGGGCGCGCTTCTTCGCGTCGGTCGCGGTGTCGGAGCAGGACCTTCAGCTTCTGGCCGGGCTGCTGGAGGGCACGGCGAAGATCGACGGGCTCGATGTGGACCAGGAGCTGCGCTGGGCATTCCTGGAGCCCCTGGCGTCCCACGGGGTCGCGGACGAGTCGGTCATCGCGGCGGAACTCTCCCGTGACGACACGGCATCGGGCAGCCGCCATCAGGTCCGCTGTCTGGCCGCACGGCCGTCCGCCGAGGTGAAGGACCGGGCGTGGGCGGAGGTCGTGGAGTCCGACACGCTCTCCAACACGCTGGTGGGGGCGACGATCTCGGGCTTCGCGCAGTCGGGGCAGCGGGAACTGCTCGCTCCGTACGCGCCCAAGTACTTCGCGGCGATCGAGCGGGTGTGGAACGAGCGCTCTATCCAGATCGGCATGGATGTCGTGTCCGGGCTCTTCCCCTCTCTCCAGGGTCAGAGCGCGCTCGCCGCGACGGACGAGTGGCTGTCCTCGCACGAGGACGCGGCTCCCGCGCTGCGCAGGCTGGTCGTCGAAGCGCGGGACGACCTCGCGAGGTCCCTGCGCGGCCAGGCGTGCGACGCGGGCGCGGCGGGGGCCGCGTCCGGCTGACGTCTGGCGTCGGGAGGTGGGTTGTGGGCGTCCGTTCGGTTACTCCGGGCGTTCCCACGGGGTGTCGCCGGAGGTTCCGTCTGGATCCTGTCGGGGTTCGTCGCGCCGGGTTCGCGCCGAGGTTCGGCCTGGCGCCCCGGACGCTCCTGCGGAGCGGAACGGATGCCCGGAGGGGGCGCGAGCGCAAGCCCTTCGGCATTCGAACTGCCGTACTTTAGGGCAGGCATGTCCCGGAATGTCGACGGATTCGTCACAGCGGATTGCTCGCACCCCACCCGTGGGAATGCCCACGCCATGAACCACGACGCCCCGCTCTCCCCCGTCCCCCTCGCCCACCTCTCCTCCGACGTCCAGCGCCGTGTGCTCTGTGCCGCACAGCTCCGCGCGCACGGGGTCACCGCGGCCCTGACCACCGCGCGGTGCAAGCCTGGCGGACCCTGGCAGGCACTGCTGCCGGGGGTGTACGTCCTGCACTCCGGGCCCGTCACCGGTGAGGAGCGGCTGCACGGGGCACTGCTGTACGCACGGCGGCCCCGCGTCCCGGCGCAGGGCGGGAAGGCGGAGCCGTACGGGAAGGCCATGATCACCGGGTTGGCCGCGCTCGCGCTGCGGGGGTTCGCCACCGTGCCGGCGCTGCCCGCGCTGGAGCGGATCGACGTACTCGTGCCGAGGACGCGGCGGCTGCGGTCCACGGGGTACGCCCGGATCGTACGGGCGCACGCGATGCCGGGGGCGGAGGAGATCACGGGGCTGCCCGTCGCGCCCGTGGCCCGCGCGCTCGCGGACGCCGTCGCCGAGTCGGACGACCCCGACACCGTACGGTCGCTGCTGGCGGAGGCCGTACGCGGCGGGCACTGCGAACCGGCCGCAGTGGTGGCGGAGTTGAACCGGGCGCGGCTGCTGGACCGGCCGCAGGTCGTGGACGCGGCGGACTCGCTGCTCGCGGAGGGCAGGTCGCTCGCTGAGGGGCTGCTGTACGAGATGGTGTTCCTGCACGGGCTCCCGGACCCGTTCTGGAACGTGGATCTGCGGCTGCCCGGCGGTCCTCGGCTCGGCACGGTGGACGCGTACTGGCCCGAGCAGGCCGTCGCCGTGGAGCTGGACACCCTCCCGGGGGACCTTGCCGGGGAGCGTCCCCGGCCGCGGCCGGACCAGGACGAGAGGTGGGCGGAGCGCGCCCGGAAGCGGGAGCGTCTGGAGCGGTTCGGGATCACCGTCGTGCACCTCACCCCGAGGAAGCTGCGGGAGTCGCCGGAGCAGCAGGCGGCGGTGGTGCGTACGGCCCTGATCGCGGCGGCGGACCGCGAGCCCGCCGCCTATCTGGCGGTGCTGCCCCGCTGACTCCGCCGGAAGCCGGTCCCCCGCTTCCCGTTTGTTCCCTCTGGCGCATCTGTTCCCGATGGCACATCCTCCGCACTGGCGGATGTACGCCATGGACACATCACATCCCTCATCGGCCTCCACAACCGTGGTCCCGTGCGCAAGGCTGAGCGGTCATCCGGCACCGAAATCCGGACCGACTCTTCACCGCAGGGAATCGTCTCTTTCACCCACAGGGATGCTGATGACCCTCCAATCACCCAGCTCCACATCCGGACGCTCCATATCGGGGCGCTCCGTGTCCGGGCGCAGACGCGTGGCCCGCATCGCGGCCACCGCCTCGATCGTGACCGCGCTGGTGGCCGCGGGAACCGTACCCGCCCTCTCCACTCCGCCCGCCGACGATCCGGGCGCGGGCGCCGGGGCGAAGACGGCACGGCCCGCCGAGAAGAAGATCGGCGCGGCCGACGTCGAGTTGCTCGCCGAGGCGGAGGCCAAGGGCGAGAAGAACGTCACCGTCATGGTGGCGACCGCCCCCGGAGAGACCGAGCAGGTCGCCGGTCAACTGGACGCCGTCAAGGGCGCGCTGGTCGGCAGGACCTACGACAAGCTCGGCTATGTGCGGGCCACCATCCCCACGGCGCAGGCGGAACGCGCCCTCAAGGCCGCCGCCAGGCTCCCCAGCGTCCACGGCATCGACCTCAAGCACGAGGTGAAGCTGGACGACCCGACCCCGGTCGCCGACGCCGCCGGGCCGGCCGCCGGTGCCTCCGTCAAGGCGGGCCCGCAGGGCGGGAAGTACCCCGCTCCCGACCGGAACACGCCCGCGAAGAACCCGTACAACCCGTCCTTCGAGACGGGCGCGGTGGACTTCGTGAAGAAGTACCCGAAGTACGACGGACGCGGGGTGACCATCGGCATCCTGGACTCCGGCGTCGACCTCGGTCACCCGGCGCTCCAGAAGACCACCACCGGCGAGCGGAAGATCGTCGACTGGGTCACCGCGACCGACCCGGTCGCCGACCGCGACGGCACCTGGCGCCAGATGCGGCTGGAGGTCTCCGGTCCGACGTTCGCCGTCAACGGCCGTACCTACAACGCCCCGAGCGGAAAGTACCGGTTCAGTCTCTTCGCGGAGCGAGCGACCCTCGGCGGCGACATGGCCGGTGACCTCAACCGCGACGGCGACACCACCGATGTGTGGGCCATGCTGTACGACCCGGCCGCGGGAACCGTCCGCGTCGACCTCGACGACGACGCCGACTTCGGGAACGACACCGCCATGAAGCCGTACAAGGACGGCTTCCAGGTCGGCTACTTCGGCACCGACGACCCGGCCACCCCGGTCGTCGAGCGCATCCCGTTCGTCATCGAGCTGCGCAAGGACGTCGTCTACGACCCCGCCACGGGCGCGAAGGCCGACTACGCGAACATCGGTGTCATCGAGGGCTCGCACGGTTCGCACGTCGCCGGTATCACCGCCGCCAACGGCCTGTTCGGCGGCCGGATGAACGGGGCCGCCCCCGGCGCCAAGCTGGTCTCCTCGCGCGCCTGCTCCTGGAGTGGCGGCTGCACCAACATCGCGCTCACCGAGGGCCTGGCCGATCTGGTCGTCAACCGCGGTGTGGACATCGTCAACATCTCCATCGGCGGACTGCCGGCGCTGAACGACGGCAACAACGCCCGTGCGGAGCTGTACAACCGGCTCATCGACCTCTACGGCGTCCAGCTGGTGATCTCCGCGGGCAACGACGGTCCGGGCGTCAACACCATCGGCGACCCCGGCGTCGCCGACAAGGCGATCTCCGTCGGCGCGTCCATCTCCAAGGAGACCTGGGCCGCCAACTACGGCTCGCAGGTGAGCAAGAAGTACGCCATGATGCCGTTCTCCTCCCGCGGCCCGCGCGAGGACGGCGGCTTCACGCCCACCATCACCGGGCCCGGCTCGGCGATCCAGACCACGCAGACCTGGGCCCCCGGCGGCCCGGTCGCCGACGCCGGCTACCAGCTCCCGCCCGGCTACTCGATGATCCAGGGCACCTCGATGTCCTCGCCGCAGGTGGCGGGCGCGAGCGCGCTGCTGCTGTCGGCCGCCGGGCAGCGCGGTATCGACCTCACCCCGGCGAAGCTGCGTACCGCCGTCACCAGCACCGCGGACAGGATCCCCGGAGTGAAGGCGCATGAGCAGGGCGCCGGACTGATGGACGTCATGGACGCCTGGGAAGCCATCGAGGACGGAGTCGCCGCCCATGAGTACACGGTCAAGGCCCCCGTCGACACCGCGATCGACTTCGCGCTCGGGACTCCGGGCTTCGGCACCGGCCTCTACGACCGCGAGGGCGGTCTGAAGGCGGGCGCGTCGAAGACGTACGACATCACCGTCACCCGCACCACCGGCCCCAAGGGCTCGGTCTGGCACGACCTCGACTGGAAGTACGGCGACGGCACCTTCCGGCTCCTGGGCGGCGACCGGGTGCGGCTGCCGCTGAACCAGCCGGTGACCGTCACCGTGCAGGCACGGCCCAGGACGGCCGGGGTGCACAGCGCGATCCTGGAGGCGGACGACCCTCGCACCGAGGGCGTCGACAAGCAGATCCTGGCGACCGTCGTCGCCTCCACACCGCTGGCGACCCCGTCGTACACCCACTCGGCGCTCGGCTCGGTGGAGCGCAACAGCCACCAGTCGTACTTCATCACCGTGCCGGAGGGCGCGAAGACCCTGGAGGTCGCGCTCGGCGGACTCGCCGCGGGCAGCCAGACGCGATTCATCGGCATCCACCCGTACGGGGTGCAGATGGAGGACAGCGCGACGATCTTCTGCTACCCGAACTACACCAACCCGAACAACACCTGCCGTCCGGATCTGCGGTCGTACGCGGAGCCGACTCCGGGCGTCTGGGAGATCGAGGTCGAGTCGCGGCGTACCTCGCCGCTGCTGAACAACCCGTACCGGCTGGACGTCACCCTGCTGGGAGCGGACTTCGAGCCGGCCGTCAGGACGCTGCCCGAAGCGAGGACAGGCGTCCCGTCCGCCGTCGACTGGAAGGTCACCAACGGCTTCGCCGCCATCGACGGCAAGCTGACGGGCGGCTCGCTGGGCTCCGCCAAGGTCGCCCGGCCGTCCATCGGCCACGGTGAGTCGCAGGAGACGGAGGTCACCATCGGCGCGGGCGTCGAGCGTCTCGACGTCGCCATCGGCGGTACGTCCGACCCCGGCGCGGACCTGGACCTGACCGTCTACCGCGACGGTGTACGGGTCGGCCAGGCGGCGGACGGCGACTCGGAGGAGGCGGTAAGCCTGGTCAGGCCCGCTCCCGGTGAGTACACCTTCGTGGTCGACGGCTACTCGGTTCCGGCGGGGACCACGGCGTACGACTACCGCGATGTGT
The DNA here is from genome assembly GCF_053600955.1 of Streptomyces sp. NPDC004838. NCBI lineage: Bacteria > Bacillati > Actinomycetota > Actinomycetes > Kitasatosporales > Streptomycetaceae > Streptomyces > Streptomyces sp. NPDC004838. The sequence goes on from NZ_JBSGAW010000004.1 coordinate 231,737, forward strand.
ACTTCACGCCCTCGCTCGGCGAGCTGAAGGTCGACGCGACCAAGCCGGTCAAGCTGGGCAACGGAGAGTCCGCGCAGGTCGGCGCGGAGGTCGTGGTCGCCGGTACGGCGCCCGAGGGCCGCAGGTTCTTCGGCGAGGTGCGGCTGGTCGACGCGCGCGGCACGTCCGCGGGCGCGGGCAGTGTGGTGATCGAGAAGGTCACCCCGTAGGAGGTAGCCCGTACGGCGGGTTCCGTACGAGATCGTGCGAGGGGCGGGTGTCCGGCAAGGGCGCCCGCCCCTCTCCCGTGCGCCGGTCCCGTCGTCGTCCCCGCCGCAGTCCCGGGCGCGGTGGTGTGAACCGTCCGCCGCGTCCGGGTCCCTCTCCGCATGTCCCCCGTCATGTCCCAGGTCACCCGTCCCGCCCCTTGGACAAGGAGGACAATGGACTGGACAAGTCGGCCGTGGGGATACGCATCATGGAACGGCATCCAGGCCAGCAGATCAGTACGAAGGAGTCTTCCGTGAGGGTCGGAATCGTCGGAGCCACCGGTCAGGTGGGCACAGTCATGCGCGGGATCCTCTCCGAGCGGAAGTTCCCGGCCGAGGAGCTGCGGCTGTTCGCCTCGGCCCGTTCGGCCGGTTCCACCATCGAGTGGGAGGGCCGCGAGATCACCGTCGAGGACGCGTCCACGGCGGACTACTCCGGTCTGGACATCGTGCTCTTCTCCGCGGGCGGCGCGACATCGCGGGCGCTGGCGGAGAAGGTCGCCGGCCAGGGCGCGGTCGTGATCGACAACTCGTCCGCGTGGCGGATGGACCCCGAGGTGCCGCTGGTCGTCTCCGAGGTCAACCCGCACGCGGCCAAGGACCGCCCGAAGGGCATCATCGCCAACCCGAACTGCACCACGATGGCCGCGATGCCGGTGCTGAAGCCGCTCTCCGCCGAAGCGGGACTGACCTCGATGGTCGCCACGACCTACCAAGCAGTGTCCGGGTCCGGTCTCGCCGGCGTCGCCGAGCTGGACGGCCAGATCAAGAAGACGGTCGAGCAGGCCGCCGCCCTCACGCACGACGGCGAGGCCGTCGACTTCCCCGAGCCGGGCGTCTACCAGCGGACCATCGCCTTCAATGTGCTCCCGCTCGCGGGGAACCTCGTCGACGACGGCTCCTTCGAGACCGACGAGGAGCAGAAGCTCCGCAACGAGTCCCGGAAGATCCTGGAGCTGCCCGGCCTGAAGGTGTCCGGCACCTGTGTGCGGGTGCCGGTGTTCTCGGGGCACTCCTTGCAGGTGAACGCGCGGTTCGAGCGCCCGCTGAGCGTCGAGCGCGCGTACGAGCTGCTGAAGGACGCGCCGGGCGTGGAGCTGTCGGAGATCCCGACGCCGCTCCAGGCCGCGGGCAAGGACGCGTCGTACGTGGGCCGCATCCGGGCGGACGAGACGGTGGAGCACGGACTCGCGCTCTTCCTCTCCAACGACAACCTCCGCAAGGGCGCCGCGCTGAACGCGGTGCAGATCGCGGAGCTGGTGGCCAAGGAGCTGAACCGCGCGTAACAGGGCGGACGGCTGTGCGAGGGGTCCCGGGGCGTCGCCCCAGGACCCCTCGCACGCTCCCGGCAGCCCGGCGGCCCACCCCGTACCCCCGCTCCTCGAACGCCGGAGGGGCCGGTTCTCACGGGCTCACGCTCTGTCTCACGGGCTCACGGGCTCACGGCCTGCGGACCTCGAAGTGGAAGCAGCCGTACTCCACCGCCCTGACATGCACCAGCACCACCGCCGGATCGGCGAACGCCTTCGTGAGGGCCCTGTCGAAGCCTTCGGACGCCGCCTCCGGGATCTCCATGAGGCCGCCGCCCGCGATCCGGCCGTCCGCGCCGTAGCGGCGCAGCACCCGCAGCGCGCCGGGTCGGGCGAAGGGATACCCGCCGGCTGACCCGCTGCCCGGAGCCGGACCCCCGCACTCCCCGGCGTGGATGAAGACGGGTCCCTGTTCGTCGTACGCGCCCGGCTCCGCCCGGTGCTCGGCGGCCCAGCGCCGCAGCGGGGCGTACGAGACGAGGGCTATTGACTCGCCGACGCGGCTCGCCCGGAGGCAGCACCGCAGCGGCGCGCCGCCCTCGGCGTCGGTGAACGGGACGCAGGGCCGACCCGCGTCGTCGAGGCTCCTGAGCCCGGCCAGGACGGCGGGCTCGATCGGCAGGGCGCGGTACTTCGCTGTGGTGGTCGTCATGGAGCCAGCCTGTCCCGGATCACCGGCCGTTTCTGGCGGAAATCGGACATCGCGTTCCCGGCGGCCAGGCCGCTGATTACCGGGCGGCGGGGAGTCGGCGCCCCATGGAAGGATGGCGGCAAACGTCACGAAAACCGTCCTGAACGAGGAGATGACCGCGTGCCTGGCACGAATCTGACCCGCGAGGAGGCGCAGGAGCGGGCGCGCCTGCTCAGCACTCACTCGTACGAGATCGATCTCGATCTGAGCGGGGCCCAGGAGGGCGGCACCTATCGCTCGGTGACGACCGTCCGCTTCGACTCCGCCGAGGCGAACGCGGAGACCTTCATCGATCTGGTCGCCCCCGCCGTGCACGAGGTCGTGCTGAACGGCAGATCGCTGGATGTCGCCGCCGTCTTCCGTGATTCGCGGATCGAGCTGAGGCATCTGCACCAGGGCCCGAACGAGCTGACGGTCGTCGCGGACTGCTCGTACACCAATACGGGTGAGGGGCTGCACCGCTTCGTCGACCCGGTGGACCAGCAGGCATATCTGTACACGCAGTTCGAGGTGCCCGACGCGCGCCGGGTCTTCGCGAACTTCGAGCAGCCGGACCTGAAGGCCACCTTCCGGTTCACCGTGAAGGCCCCGGAGGGGTGGACGGTGATCTCCAACTCGCCGACGCCCGCACCCGAGGCCGTCAAGGACAATGTGTGGCGCTTCGAGCCGACGCCCCGGATCTCGACGTACATCACCGCCCTGATCGCCGGCCCGTACCACGCGGTGCACAGCTCGTACGAGAAGGACGGGCAGTCCGTTCCGCTGGGCATCTACTGCCGGCCCTCGCTCGCGGAGTTCCTGGACTCGGACGCGATCTTCGAGGTCACCCGGCAGGGCTTCGACTGGTTCCAGGAGAAGTTCGACTACGCCTATCCCTTCGCCAAGTACGACCAGCTCTTCGTGCCGGAGTTCAACGCGGGCGCGATGGAGAACGCGGGCGCGGTGACCATCCGCGATCAGTACGTGTTCCGCTCGAAGGTGACGGACGCGGCGTACGAGGTCCGGGCGGAGACGATCCTCCACGAGCTGGCCCACATGTGGTTCGGCGATCTCGTCACGATGGAGTGGTGGAACGACCTCTGGCTGAACGAGTCGTTCGCCACCTACACCTCGATCGCCTGCCAGGCCGCCGCGCCGGGCTCCCGCTGGCCGCACTCGTGGACGACGTTCGCGAACTCGATGAAGACCTGGGCGTACCGGCAGGACCAGCTGCCGTCGACGCACCCGATCATGGCGGAGATCCGGGATCTCGACGATGTTCTGGTGAACTTCGACGGCATCACGTACGCCAAGGGCGCTTCCGTGCTCAAGCAGCTCGTGGCGTACGTCGGTCAGGACGAGTTCTTCCGGGGCGTGCAGGCGTACTTCAAGGCGCACGCGTTCGGCAACACCCGGCTGAGCGATCTGCTGGGCGCGCTGGAGGAGACGTCCGGGCGCGATCTGAAGACCTGGTCGCAGAAGTGGCTGGAGACGGCGGGCATCAACCTCCTCCGCCCCGAGATCGAGGTGGACGGCTCGGGCGTCGTCACCTCCTTCGCCGTACGGCAGGAGGCTCCAGCCCTGCCCGCCGGGGCGAAGGGCGAGCCGACGCTGCGCCCGCACCGGATCGCGATCGGCTGCTACGACCTCGACGGCAGCGGCAAGCTCGTCCGTACGAACCGGATCGAGCTGGACGTCGACGGCGAGCTGACCGATGTGCCGTTCCCGGCGGGGACCCGCCGGCCCGCGGTGATCCTGCTCAACGACGACGACCTCTCGTACGCCAAGGTGCGGCTGGACGCGGAGTCGCTTCAGGCCGTCACCGAGCACCTCGGCGACTTCACCGAGTCCCTGCCGCGCGCCCTGTGCTGGGCTTCCGCCTGGGACATGACGCGGGACGGCGAGCTGGCGACGCGGGACTATGTGTCGCTGGTCCTGTCCGGCATCGGCAAGGAGTCCGACATCGGGGTGGTGCAGTCGCTGCACCGCCAGGTCAAGCTGGCGATCGACCTGTACGCGGCGCCGGGGTCGCGCGAGGCGCTGCTCGCGACCTGGTCCGGTGAGGCGCTCGCCCGTCTGCGGGCGGCCGAGGCGGGCAGCGACCACCAGCTGGCGTGGGCGCGGGCGTTCGCGGCCGTCGCGCGTACGGAGGCGCAGCTCGATCTGCTGAGCGGTCTGCTGGACGGCTCCGAGTCGGTCGAGGGGCTTGCCGTGGACACCGAGCTGCGCTGGACGTTCGTGGAGCGGCTGGCCGCGACCGGCCGGCTCGACGAGGACGGCATCACCGCGGAGTACGAGCGGGACAAGACGGCGGCGGGCGAGCGCCATGCCGCGACCGCCCGTGCCGCGCGCCCGACGGCGGAGGCCAAGGCCGCCGCCTGGGCCTCGGTCGTGGAGAGCGACTCCCTGCCGAACGCCATGCAGGAGTCGGTGATCGCGGGCTTCGTCCAGACCGATCAGCGCGAGCTGCTCGCGCCGTACACCGAGAAGTTCTTCTCGGCGGTGAAGGGCGTGTGGGAGTCGCGCAGCCATGAGATGGCTCAGCAGATCGCGGTCGGGCTCTATCCGTCGGTGCAGGTCTCGCAGGCCACGCTGGACACGACGGACGCGTGGCTGGCGTCGGCGGAGCCGAACGCGGCGCTGCGGCGGCTGATCTCGGAGTCCCGTGCGGGCGTCGAGCGGGCGCTGAAGGCGCAGTCCACAGACGAAACGGCCGAAGCGGCCGAGGCTGCCGAGGCGGCTGAAGCTGCTGGGTCGGCTGAGGCGCGCGGCGTCTAGTTTTCGACGGTCGAAGAAGCGGCTCCGGTCCCTATGGGCCGGGGCCGCTTCCGCGTCCGCTACGGGCCGCCGCACGGCGTGACGGTGGTTGCGATGTGGCCCGAGTGACAGTAGAGGCGAGTGGGCTTACAGAGGGAAAAGGGGCAGCTGAGGAGCAGGGGGTAGCGGGGGCGTGCGCGGGCGCGGTGTGTATGTGTGCGTGCGCCCACCGCCGGTCGTGGTCCACATCACGGGTCTTCGATCGAACGTCTTTTCGGGCGGCGCCCGACGGCCGCCCCCGAAGGGTGGCCCACCCATCCGGAGCACCTTCCCCACACCGGCTGGTTCGCAGCTCAGGCGGCCGGAGTCCACATCCCGTACACATTCCGCTTACATCCGGGGGAACCGGTGACCTTCGCCCGCCGGACCGGCTCTGGCACCGTCGCTGACATACAATCTGGTTTGGCTGAAAATAGTCGATCGCCTGTCCAGCCCCCAGGGCCCCAAGGGCTTCGCGGATTTCAAGCGCACACATTTCGCCAAATCATTGACCTCCCGTCATCTCCCGTGACAAGACACGGATATGCTTCCGGATCGTCGTCTTATGATCATTCCCGTTCCGATGGTTTGAGGGTGCTGATGGTCCGACAGGAAACGTCGACCGGAAGTCCGCGGAGCGCGGCCTCCCCTGCGTGGCTCGTTCCCGTTGTCGTCACCGCCGCCGCCGCGGCGACAGCCGCTTATCTGGTCTCCGCATCGGCGCGTGCCGCCGTGATCTGGGTCGGTGTCGCCGCCGTGCTCGCGGTCGCCATCGCCTGTCTGGAAGCGGTCCGCCGCGGTCGGCGGGTGGAAGAGCAGCAAGCAAGAGTCGCCCAGCTCGAATCGGTGCTGGAGTACCGGCAGTCCGAGAGCGCGCGGTTGGCACAGCAGCTCCTGCCGGAGGTGATGGAGCGGCTGCGGAGGGGCGAATTCCCCGATGACGTCCTCCAGTCGATCAGCGCCCCGCCCGAGCACCACGCCGTCCTCAGCTCCGTCCTCGAGGCGGTCGCCGCGGAGGAGGACCTCCGCGAGTCCGCGCAGCGCGCCTTCGTGAACATCGCCCGCCGCGTGCAGGCGATCGTCCACCAACAGGCCCAGGAACTCCGGGACATGGAGGACCGGCACGGCAAGAACCCGGAGGTCTTCGGCGATCTCCTGCGGATCGACCACGGCACCGCGCTGATCGGCCGGCTGGCCGACTCCATCGCCGTGCTCGGCGGCGCCCGGCCCGGCCGCCAGTGGAGCAAGGCCGTTCCCCTGTACAGCGTGATGCGTGGCGCCATGTCGCGGATCATCGACTACCAGCGCGTGGAACTGCACTCGGTCTCCGAGGTCGCCGTCATCGGCAGCGCCGTCGAGCCGCTGATCCACGCGCTCGCCGAACTGCTGGACAACGCAACCCGCTACTCGCCCCCGCAGACGCGGGTCCACCTCACCGCCGTCGATGTGAACTCGGGCATCGCCGTCGAGATCGAGGACGGCGGGGTCAGCATGAGCGAGGAGGCCCGCAAGCGTGCCGAGCGGATGCTCCGCCAGGCCCAGCAGGGCATCGACCTCAACGACCTCGGCGAGACGCCCCGCCTCGGTCTCGCGGTGGTCGGTCGGCTGTCCCAGGCGTACGGATTCCAGGTGTCCCTGCGTGCGTCGGCGTACGGCGGTGTGCGCGCCGTCATCGTCGTACCGAAGGAGCTCATCACCACCGTCGCCTCGGCGACCGGCGTCGCGCACGGCATCGGCGCATCCTCGGGACCGCGTGCCAACGGCACGCCCGTCCTTGAGCAGCGGCCGGTCAGACAGCCCGCCGCCCCGACGATCGCGGACATCATGACGGCCCCGGAAGACGACATACCGGTGGTGACCGAGCGGACGCCGACGGGACTGCCCCAGCGACGCCGTAAGGACCCCGCCGCCCCGGCGCCCATCGCCACCGCGCCCGAACCGAAGGAGACACCCGCGGTGCAGCCCGGAATGTGGCTGACCGCGTTCCAGAACGGCCTGGCCGGTGAGGACACGCAGACGAACAAGGGGAGTACGCAGCCATGATTCAGCAGCAGTCCAACCAGACCAACATGGACTGGATGCTCAAGGACTTGGCCGAAGGCGTACCACAGACCAGAAATGTGGTCGTCCTGTCCGCGGACGGGTTGCGCATGGCCCAGTACGGCGCCGACAACGACACCGCCGACCGGCTGGCCGCCGCCTGCGCCGGCCTGCAGAGCCTGGCCGGAGCGGTCGCCGCCGAACTGCCGGGCAGTGACGGCCGGATGCATCTCGTCGTCATCGAGATGACCGGCGGCTTCTTCTATCTGATGGCGGCGGGATCAGGGGCCTTCCTCGCCGTGCTCGCCGACGAAGGCGTCGACGCCGGGCTGATGGGACAGCGGATGCGCGACCTGGTGCTCCGTATCGGCGAGCATCTCAGCGCCCCGCCTCGGCAGGACAGGCAGACCGCGTGAGTGGACCGGGGAACTGGGAAGAGAGCAGCCCAGAGCGGCTCTACGTCATTACGGGCGGCCGCAGCGGCTCACAAGTGCCGGCGACGCTCGACCTGGTCACGCTCATCGTGGCCAAGTCGGGCCCACGGCACGGGATGCAGCCGGAGCACGCCGCGATCATCCGGCTCTGCCAGGCACCGCTGTCGGTGGCCGAGATATCCGCGTACCTCGGCCTCCCGGTCAGCGTCGTCACCGTCCTGCTGGGTGACCTGCTCCTGGACGAGCAGGTGATAGCCCGAGCCCCGGTTCAACCCGCCCTCCTCCCCGACCGCGCTTTGATTGAGGCAGTGATCGATGGACTTCAGAAGCTCTGACCAGGCCGTGGGTCCACGCAGCGAGGACGCGCTGCCCGAGACGGCCGCCGCTGCCGTCAAGGTGGTCATCGTGGGCGGCTTCGGAGTGGGCAAGACGACCCTGGTCGGCTCGGTGAGCGAGATCAGACCGCTGACCACCGAGGAGACCATGACCCAGGCCGGGGTCGGCGTCGACGACATCCACGGCGTGGAGCGCAAGACCTCGACGACCGTGGCGATGGACTTCGGCCGGATCAGCATCAACGACGAACTGGTGCTCTATCTGTTCGGCACCCCCGGCCAGGAGCGCTTCTGGTTCCTGTGGCGGGGACTGTTCGAGGGCGCGCTCGGCGCCGTCGTCCTCGTCGACACCCGACGGCTGGAGGTCAGCTTCGACGTCATCGGACGGCTGGAGGAGCGCCGGGTGCCGTTCGTGGTGGCCATCAATTCGTTCCCGGACGCCCCGGCCTACCCGGTGGACGAGATCCGGGGGGCGCTCGACCTGCCCGAATCGGTGCCGATCGTCGACTGCGACGCGCGGCTGCGGCGGTCGAGCCGGGATGTGCTGATGGCGCTGATGAGGTACTTGCAGTACCTGGCGGTGACGGCCGAGGCGTCGTGATTTTCTGAGGGCTCGGTCTCGCTTCCGGGGCGCTGGAGCGCCCCGGAAGCGAGACCGAGCCCGAAGTGTTACGGCCGGTGGGGCTGCTTCCGCGACTTGTCGAGGATCGCGACGAGGACCACGATCCCCAGGAAGATCGCGAGCGGCGCGAGGACGAAGAGACCCAGCGTCTCCATCACGCTCAGGCCCTGGCCCGGGTCGTCGCCGTCGTCGCGCGTCAGGGCGAGCGCGGGCGACGACAGGAGCAGCATCATCAGCGTCGTACCGGCCGCGACGGCGCCGGCGCGCATAGCGTTCTTCTTGTCCACGCTCCCCAACGTAGCGAACCGTCGGCGGGGGCGCGCGGCCGGGGTGCCGTATCGAGGTCAGCGGGGCCCGGCCGGGGGTCTCGCGCGTGGGTGGAAGACCTCCATGAGGGCGTGCAGCCGGGGTGAGGCGGCCAGCTCCTCCAGGGTGAGGGGACGGCCCTCGGCGTCGGCGATCGGCAGCCGCCAGTTCGGATACCGGTCCCATGTACCGGGCAGGTTCTGGGGGCGGCGGTCGCCCACCGCGTCCGGCAGCCAGACGCCGACCATCCGGGTCGGGGTGCGCAGCAGAAAGCGGTAGACGGCGCGGATCCGGCCCTCCTCGCCGTTCGTGCCCTCGGGCAGCAGTCCGAGGCCCTTGAGCACATCGGTCCACTCGCGGACATCGGCCAGCTCCCGAGCGCGCTCCCGCTCCGCGGGCCGGGTGAGAAGCCCGAGGCGGGCGCGGAGATCCACGTGCTCGCCGGTGAGCCGGGCGGCCGTGGACGGCAGATCGTGGGTGGCCGCGGTCGCCACACAGTCCTCGCGCCAGCTTCCGGGCGGCAGCGGACGCCCGGTGCCCGCCCAGTCGCGCTCGAACCAGAGCACGGAGGTGCCCAGCACCCCGCGCCGCGTCAGGGCCTCCCGTACGCCCGGCTCGACCGTGCCGAGGTCCTCCCCTACGACCACGGCCCCCGCCCGGTGGGCCTCCAGGACGAGGACGGCGAGCATCGCCTCGGCGTCGTAGCGGACGTATGTGCCGTCGCTGGGCGGGCGGCCTTCGGGGACCCACCACAGGCGGAAGAGGCCCATGACATGGTCGATCCGCAGCGCGCCCGCGTGCCGGAGCAGACCGCGCAGGAGTCCGCGGTACGGGGCGTAGCCGGAGGCGGCGAGCGCGTCGGGCCGCCAGGGAGGCAGGCCCCAGTCCTGGCCGTGCGCGTTGAAGGCGTCCGGCGGCGCGCCGATGGACATGCCCGCGGCGAAGACCTCACCCTGCGCCCAGGCGTCCGCGCCGCCCGGATGGACCCCGACGGCCAGGTCGTGGACGATGCCGACGCCCATTCCCGCCTCACGGGCCACCCGGCCCGCCGCTTCGAGCTGGGTGTCGGTGAGCCAGGCCAGCCGGGAGTGGAAGTCGACCCGGTCCGTCAGCTCGTGCCGGGCGCGGGCGGTACCGGCCGAGCACGGGTCCCGCAGGGGCTTCGGCCAGGAGTGCCAGTCGGGTCCGTGGACCTCGGCGAGGGCGCACCAGGTCGCGTGGTCCTCCAGCGCGCGGCCCTGCCCGGACAGGAAGTCCCAGTACGCGGCGCGGCGGCCGGGCCCGAGGGGGACGCGGTGCACCAGCTCCAGGGCCTCGCGCTTCAGCGCCCACACGGCGTCCCGGTCGATCAGCCCGCCTCCGTCCAGCACGGATTCCCGGAGGCTCGCGGCCTTTCGGCGCAGTTCGTCGAGCCGCTTCCGGTCGGGGCCGCTCACATACGCGTACTCGGGGATGTCCTCGACGCGCAGATGGACGGGGTCGGGGAAGCGCCGTGAGGAAGGGCGGTACGGGGAGGGGTCGGTGGGCGATGCGGGAGTGCCGGGTACGGCCGCGTGTAAGGGGTTGACCTGCACGAATCCCACTCCGAGCGCCCGTCCCGACCAGGTGGCGAGCTCCGCCAGGTCGCCGAGGTCGCCCATGCCCCAGGAGCGGCTGGAGAGCAGGGAGTAGAGCTGGACGAGAAGGCCGTACGACCGGACGCCCGGCTCGGGGGCGCGGGACGGCGCGACGACCAGGGCGCTGTGGGCGGTTCTGCCGTCGGGCGCCTCGGCTGTCAGCCGGTGGACCCCGTACGGAAGTTCGCTCCATGCCCGGTTCCAGGGCTCCCCCGGTTCCGGAAGGCGGCCGACGTCCGGGCCGCCGTCCTCGACGGCGATCCGCAGGACCGTGCCTTCGGGCAGTGCGAGGTCGGGAGCGCCGTCCTCCTCCCGCCACACGACGACGGTGGGGGGCAGCAGCCGTGCCGCGGCGGCCGACTCGGCACGGTCCCGTGCCTCCCGGACCTCGTCCGCGTCCGCCGCGTGGACACCGAGCGCGGCGAGGACCGCGACGACCGTGGCCTCGGGGACGGAAACGGTCACGCCCTCGGAGGGCGCGTAGGAGGTGGCGACTCCGAACAGCGCCGCGAGCCGGTCAAGGCCCATTCAGACTCCCGGGCACTGGACGCCTCCGGCCGGACCGGACCCGGTCGGCTCGCTGGTGAGGGGCGGCTGGCCGGCGAGCGGGGGTTCACTGGTGAGCGGGGCGGGGCCGGGGAGCGGGGGCTCGCTGGTGAGGGGGACGCTGTCGGCGAGCGGCGGTTCGCCGATGAGGGGGGCGAGACGGAGCGGGGGACGTTCGGCGGCGAGGGTTCCAGAGGTCGGACCGGCCCCCGGAACCTGTTCGGACAGGGCGGAGAGAAGGAGATGGGCGGCGGCTGCCACGGCGATCACTCCCAGCGGACTAGCGGTAGGGCGGGCGAACTGTGGGGCGGGCTGGTGGGCGGGCGGGCGAATGGTGGGGTGGGCTGGTGGGCGAATGGTCGGTCGGACGGGTGGTGTCTTTCTCAGCCAGCCCCTACCCAGCGGGAACGGCCGCAGACGTATCCGATCAGTCAACGTGTTCCGTGTCACAAATGGGATATGGCTCGCCAGTTGCTCGGAAATCGCCCGCCGGACCAGGCAAAAGGCACACAACGACCACCGGCATTGACACGTTCGTGACGGGGTGGTGGGCTCGCTTCCGGCCGGAACCACCCGCGGGGGAGACCGAAAGGAGACCATCGTGCGGTTCACGCGCGGAAGGCAGACGGCCACGGCCGTCGCCGTCGCTGTCATCGGTGGTCTCCTCGGCGGGGTGCACGACGTCGGGGCCGCTCCCGCGGATCCCGGCGCACCCGCCGGCACCGCCGAGAACCCCAAGGGCGATGGCCTGCCGCCCGTGTGGCCGCGCCCGCAGTCGATGCGCGCGGCGGGTCCGGCCGTCGCGCTGGGCGACCAGGTCACCGTGCTCGCCGGTCCGGAAGCCGATCCGTACGCCGTCGAACTGACGCACCGGCTGCTCCGCGACTCCGGTGTCACCACGCTCTACACGGCGCTCCCCGGCCGCGGTCCCGTCCTGCACATCGGAGGAACGGGCGCGGAGGACGCGCTGCGCGCCCTGCGCGTGGCGGAGCGCGGCGATCTGCCCGTGGGCGGCTACCGGCTGGCCACCGGCCGGATCCAGGGCCGGGACACGGTCGCGCTCGACGGTGTCGGCGAGGACGGCCTGTTCCACGGCGTCCAGACGCTGCGCCAGCTGATCGGCGGTGCGGAGGGCCGCGCCGGGAGGACCGTCGCGGGAGTCGTCGTACGCGACTGGCCCGGCACGGTGGTGCGCGGGATGACGGAAGGCTTCTACGGAGAGCCGTGGAGCCACCAGCAGCGGCTCGCCCAGGTGGACTTCATGGGCCGCACCAAGCAGAACCGGTATCTCTACGCCCCCGGTGACGACCCGTTCCGCCAGGCGCGCTGGCGCGAGCCCTATCCCGCGGCCGAGCGCGCGGAGTTCCGCGAACTGGCCGACCGCGCCAGGAGGAACCATGTGACGCTCGCGTGGGCGGTCTCGCCCGCTCAGAAGATGTGCCTCGCCGATGACGCCGACCTCAAGGCGCTGAACCGCAAGATCGACGCGATGTGGGCGCTGGGCGTACGGGCCTTCCAGCTCCAGTTCCAGGACGTCAGCTACAGCGAGTGGCACTGCGACCGGGACGCGGAGGTCTTCGGCACCGGCCCCGAGTCGGCGGCGCGCGCGCAGGCGCGGGTGGCGCGCGCGGTGGCCCGGCATCTCGCGGAGCGCCATCCCGGCGCGGAACCGCTGTCGCTGATGCCGACGGAGTTCTACCAGGAGGGCGACACGAAGTACCGGCGCGCCCTCGCGAACGCGCTGGACGGCCGGGTCCAGGTGGCGTGGACGGGCGTCGGCGTGGTGCCGCGTACGATCACCGGCCGTGAACTGGCCCGCGCGCGCGAGGCGTTCGCGCATCCGCTGGTCACCATGGACAACTACCCCGTCAACGACTACGAGCAGGACCGGATCTTCCTCGGCCCCTACACGGGCCGGGAGCCGGGTGTCGCGGCCGGTTCCGCCGCGCTGCTGGCCAACGCGATGGCGCAGCCGTCCGCGTCCCGTATCCCGCTGTTCACCGCCGCCGACTTCGCCTGGAACCCCAAGGGCTACCGCCCCCAGGAGTCCTGGAAGGCGGCCGTCGACGACCTCGCGGGCGGCGATCCGCAGGCACGGGAGGCGTTGGGCGTGCTGGCGGGCAACCAGGCGTCGTCGATCCTCGACCGTACGGAATCCGGGTATCTCCGGCCCCTTCTCGACGAGTTCTGGCGTTCGCGCACCGGGTCGGACGCGGCGGCCCGCGACCGGGCGGCGGCCTCGCTGCGGTCCGCGTTCACGGCGATGCTCCGGGCGCCGAGGGGTCTTGAGCGGCCCGTCGGCGGAGAGTTGGACGACGAGGTACGGCCGTGGCTGGACCAGCTGGCCCGGTACGGCCGCGCGGGCGAACTGTCCGTCGACATGCTCCAGGCCCAGTCGCGCGGCGACGGCGAGGCGGCCTGGCGGGCATCCGTCGAACTGGAGCCGGTGCGCAAGGAGCTGGGAGCGAGCCGTGCGGTGGTCGGCAAGGGGGTGCTGGGCCCCTTCCTCGACCGGGCGGCGAAGGAGTCGGCGGACTGGACGGGCGCGGCGCGCGCCGCGAAGACCTCGGGCGACGACACGATCCGGCTGGACCGGGCCCGGCCCCTGAGCACGGTCACCGCGATGACCGCGCCCGGCACGGCCCCCGGCCGGCTGGAGGCCCATGTCCCCGGCGAGGGCTGGCGCTCCCTGGCCGTTCTCTCGCCCAGCGGCTGGACCCAGGCCGACGCCGGGGGGCTGCTGGTGGACGGGGTCCGGATAGCGCCGGAGGGCATCGAGCCCGTCTCCGTACGGTCCCTGGTGCCGTGGTTCGCCGACGAGCCCGTGGCCCGGCTCGAACTCGAACGCGGCGAGACGGACGCGGAGATCGGCGGCGGTCCCCAGCGGGCGAACGTCCATCTGACCGCGCTCGCGCCGACGGCGGTCCAGGGCGTGCTGACGGCGAGGGCTCCCGCGGGGATCAAGGTGACGGTCCCCGAGCAGGTGACGGTCCCGCGCGGAACGCGTACGACGGTTCCGGTGGACGTCCTGGTCCCGGAGGGCACTCCGGCCGGCGAGTACCAAGTGCCCTTCTCCTTCGCGGGCCAGGAGCGGACCCTCACAGTCCGGGCCTACCCGCGCACCGGCGGCCCCGATCTGGCCCGTGCGGCGGGAGCGGCGGCCGAGTCGTCCGGCGACGAGACCCCCGACTTCCCGGCCTCCGCGGCCCTCGACGCGGACCCCGCCACGCGCTGGTCGTCCCCTTACGAGGACGGCGCGTGGTGGCAGGTCCAGCTGCCGACGGCCGCGCGGGTGGGGCAGGTCGTCCTGCACTGGCAGGACGCGTACGCCGCGAAGTACCGCATCCAGGTGTCGTCCGACGGCCGCACCTGGCGCACCGCCGCGACCGTCAGGGAGGGCGGGCCCGGTCGTGCGTCCGTCCGCATGGACGCGCGGGATGCCCGCTTCGTACGCGTTCAGGGTGATCAGCGGGCGACCCGTTTCGGTTACTCGCTGTGGTCGGTCGAGGTCTACGCGGTAGAGGAGCCGTAGAGCGCGGTGCCGGGGCTCCGCCCGGGGAAGACCGGCGGGGGCTGGATACGCCGGGCCCGGACGCGGCGGCCCCGCCCCCGGATCCGGGCCGCCCACAACGGGGCACCCGCGCACGCGAGCGCGCGCCCATGCCCCGGCGTCGCCCGGCCGGGTACGGCGTCGCGGCCCTCGCCCCGAGGTGCCCCGCCCCGTCCGGCGCTTGAGGGCAGAACCCAGCCGGTCCGGCGGACGGACAGACGGACGGACGGAGAAGAGAACCGGGCCACAAATGAAAAGTGGCCGCGATTCTCAGGCAGAGATGCCGTCGATCCGGGCCATCGCGTCGTCCGCGCCATACGGTTGCAGGTACGGCAACCAGCGCGGGTCCCTATGCCCCGTTCCGATGATCCGCCACGCGAGCCCGCTCGGCGGGGCCGGCTGATGGCGCAGGCGCCAGCCCAGCTCCCGGAGATGGCGGTCCGCTTTGACGTGATTGCAGCGGCGGCACGCGGCCACCACGTTGTCCCAGACGTGCTGTCCGCCGCGGCTGCGCGGAATGACGTGGTCGACGCTGGTTGCGACGCCACCGCAGTACATACAACGCCCGCCGTCGCGGGCGAAGAGCGCTTTGCGGGTCAGTGGAACGGGCCCCCTGTAGGGGACCCGGACGAACCGCTTCAGCCGGACGACGCTGGGTGCGGCGATGACACGGGTCGCGCTGTGCATAAAGGCGCCGGACTCCTCCAGGCAGAGGGCCTTGTTCTCCAGGACGAGGACGAGCGCGCGGCGGAGCGGTACGACGCCGAGCGGCTCGTACGACGCGTTGAGGACCAGGACGTGCGGCACGGTTGATGCCTCCTTGTACGCCGGCGGCGCGTGGCTCGCGCCGGGACGATCTGCTCTCAGTCTCTCCTCATGCCAGGTCCGAGCGCCACCACCGAGCGGTAACGGGCTCAGAGTGTTTTCAACCACATCACATGAAAGGATCGCCTCCCCGGCGTTCATTCCCAGGTGAGCCTTGTCTCTCCCGCGGCTGCTGCCCCGGTGTGGACGGGATGCCCCGTTAGGGTGGTTGACCAGCCGTTCGCCATCCCTGGAGGTTCACTTCGTGACCGCCGTCTGGTCATCTCCCCCCTCGGCCACCGACCCGTCGACACCGCCCGTCACCTTCGACGAGGCGGCGGAGAAGGCGGGCAACGCGGCCGGTTGGGTGGAGGAGAACTGGTCCACCTGGTTGAACACGAGCCTGCGGATCGCGCTGATCCTGGTCGTCGCGCTGGTGCTGCGGATGCTCGTGCGCCGGGCCCTCACGAAGCTGATAGCGCGGATGAACCGCTCCGCCCAGGCGGTGGAAGGCACGGCGATCGGCGGCCTTCTGGTCAACGCCGAGCGGCGGCGCCAGCGCTCCGAGGCGATCGGATCGGTGCTCCGGTCGGTGGCGTCGTTCCTGATCCTCGGCACGGCGGGCCTGATGATCCTCGGCGCGTTCAAGATCGACCTCGCGCCGCTGCTGGCGTCGGCGGGCGTGGCGGGCGTGGCGATCGGTTTCGGCGCGCGGAACCTGGTCACGGACTTCCTCTCCGGCGTCTTCATGATCATGGAGGACCAGTACGGGGTCGGCGACTCGATCGACGCGGGCGTCGCCTCGGGCGAGGTGATCGAGGTGGGCCTGCGGGTGACGAAGCTGCGCGGGGACGACGGCGAGATCTGGTACGTACGCAATGGGGAGATCAAGCGGATCGGCAACCTCAGCCAGGGCTGGGCGACCTCGACGGTCGATGTCACCGTGCGTCCGTCGGAGGATCTGGACCGGGTACGCGCGGTGATCGGCGAGGTCGCGGACGACTTCGCGAAGGACGAGCCGTGGAACGAGCGGTTGTGGGGCCCGGTGGAGACCCTGGGGCTGACCGAGGTGCTGCTGGAGTCGATGACGATCCGGGTCGCGGCGAAGACGATGCCGGGCAAGGCGCTCAGCGTGGAGCGGGAACTGCGCTGGCGCATCAAGCGCGCGTTCGACGCGGCGGGCATCCGTATCGTCGGCGGTCTCCCGGCGGTCGAAGAGGCCCCGGCGCCCGACCCGACGGCCAACATGGCGCCTCCGTCCGCGTTGGCGAGCCCGCTCTCCCCGCAGTCGCAGGCGGCGTCCCCGATACCGCAGCCCGTATCGCCGCCGAACCTGTCGAAGTAGCGCCCCGCGCACTCCCTCCCGCAGAGCAAGGAAAAAGGGGGGCGGACACCCGGAAGGGTGTCCGCCCCCCTTTTTCTCGGTTCTCGCGCGTGCGCGCGGTCCGGGTGACGCGGACCACGACCGGGGGCCATGGAAAACACCGACGGGGTCTGCGGAAGGCACAGCCGGGGTCCGCGGAAGACGCGCCGAACAGGACGACGGGTCCCGCCGAACGCGGGCCGAGGTAACGCTTTGGTTGCCGCGGAAACCGTGTGGGCTCTGGCCATTGACGGCCCCCTAGCACCCCCCGTACCTTCCTTCCCACCCCGATAGGAAACTTTCCTAACAGTCCAGTGGGCCGTCCCAGCCGAAGGGCAGGTGCGTCAGTCGTGGCCGGTACGACACCCGGTACACCGCGCGTACTCCGTGCGATGAACGACCGTGCGGCGCTCGATCTGCTGCTGGAGCACGGCCCGCTCTCGCGCACCAGGATCGGGAAGCTGACGGGGCTCTCCAAGCCCACCGCGTCCCAGTTGCTGGTACGGCTGGAGGCGGCCGGGCTGGTCGTCGCCACCGGGACCACCGAGGGCCGCCCCGGACCCAACGCCCAGTTGTACGCGGTCAACCCGCGGGCCGCCTTCGCCGCCGGACTCGACGTCACCCCGCAGCGCATCCGCGCCGCCGTGGCCGACGTCACCGGGGCCCTGGCCGGCGAGTTCGAACTCCTGACGCCGGGCCGCCGCGCCGAGAGCGTCGTACGGCAGGTCACGGACGCGCTCGACGGGGCCGTCAAGGCTGCCGGGCTGACCCGCGCCGACGTCCACCGGCTCGTCATCGGGACGCCCGGCGCGTTCGACCCGTCCACCGGCCGGCTGCGGTACGCCTCGCATCTGCCCGGCTGGCACTCCCCCACGCTGCTCGACGAGTTGGCCGCCGTGCTGCCGATGCCCGTCGAGTACGAGAACGACGTCAATCTCGTCGCCCTCGCCGAACAGCGGCTCGGGGCCGCCCAAGGCCACGAGAACTTCATGCTGCTGTGGAACGAGGAGGGCCTCGGCGCCGCCCTCGTCATCGGCGGGCGGCTGCACCGCGGCTTCACCGGCGGCGCGGGCGAGGTCGGATTCCTGCCGGTCCCCGGCACCCCCTTGGTGCGGCAGGTGACCAGGGCCAACAGCGGGGGCTTCCAGGAGCTGGCCGGCGCCCAGTCGCTGCCACGGCTGGCACGGGAGCTGGGCGTGGAGGATGTCGGCCACGGCCACTACACCGAGGTCGCCGCCGAGTTGGTGGCCAAGGCCGCCGAGGCCGGATCGGGGCCGTACCGGCGGCTGCTCGACACCTACGCGACCGGGCTGGCCATCGGCCTCGCCTCCATGGTCGCCGTACTCGATCCCGAACTCGTCGTCCTGTCCGGCGAGGTGATCGTGGCAGGCGGCGAACCGCTGCGCGCCCGTGTACAGGCGGAGCTGACCGAGCTGGCCGCCTCCCGGCCCAGGCTCGTGCTCGGCTCCGTACGAGAACACCCGGTCCTGCGGGGGGCGCTGGAGAGCGCTCTGGCCGCCACGCGGGACGAGATCTTCGACACCTCCGCACACTGACCGCTCCCCCGCCGCGTCCCACCATCCACACCGCACCCGCCTCCCCCGGAACCCCGCACCGCCGAACGCCCGCGCTGACCCCGCACCGCTCGCACCCCGCACCGCTCGCACCCCGAACCGCTCGGAACGCCCTCGTCACCCCGCACCACGCTCGTCTCGTACCCCCGCATTGCGCTCGTCTCGCACCCCCGACCCGCCACAGGGAGACACCGCCATGTCCACACGCACCAGGAAGACAGCCGCGGCGCTGGCCGCGACCGCCGCGCTCTCCATGCTCGTCTCGGCCTGTACGGGGTCGAGTGAGAACACCGCCGAGGACGACCCCAAGGCCGAGACCACCCTCACGCTCTGGCACGGCTGGTCCGCGCCGAGCGAGGTCAAGGCGATGAACGACAACATCAAGCGCTTCGAGGCCGCCCACAAGAACATCAAGGTGAAGGCCGTCGGCAATATGACCGACGACAAGGTCAACCAGGCGCTGCGCGCGGGCGGTACGAACGCCCCGGACGTGGTGTCGTCCTTCAGCACCGACAGCGTGGGCAAGTTCTGCACCACGGGCGCGTTCGTCGACCTCAACCCGTACCTGAAGAAGGCGGACATCGACCCGGCGAAGGTCTTCCACAAGCCGCTGCTGGAGTACACGCAGTTCAAGGGCAACCAGTGCTCGCTGCCGCTGCTGAACGACGCGTACGGCCTGTACTACAACAAGGACGCCTTCAAGGCGGCCGGGATCACCGCCCCGCCCAAGACCTGGAGCGAGTTCGAGCAGGTCGCCCAGAAGCTGACCAAGGCCAAGGGCGCCGGCTACGAGCGGCTCGGTTTCATGCCGAACTACCACGGCTACGAGACGACTCCGATGCACTACGCCTCGCAGTGGTCCCCGACGTACTTCGACGCGGAGGGCAAGTCCAACGTCGCCAAGGACCCGGCCTTCGCGAAGATGATGACCTTCCAGAAGGGACTCGTCGACAAGCTCGGCGGCTTCTCCAAGCTGGAGAAGTACCGCAACACCTTCGGTGACGAGTGGGGCGCGGAGCACCCCTTCCACACCGGCCAGGTCGCCATGCAGCTCGACGGCGAGTGGCGGCTCGGGATGGCCAAGGACGCCGGTGTGAAGTTCGAGATCGGCACCGCGCCGCTGCCCGTCGCCGACGACCAGGTCGCCGACTACGGCAAGGGCTATCTCTCCGGCACGATCATGGGCATAGCCTCCACCAGCAAGAAGAAGAACGCCGCCTGGGAGCTGGTGAAGTACATGACCACCGACACCGCGGCGGTGGTGGCCTTCTCCAACGGCATCCGCAACGTGCCCTCCACGATCGCGGCCCTCGAGTCGCCCGACCTGAAGTTCGACCCGGCGTTCAAGACGTTCATCGACATCGCCAAGCACCCCAAGTCCAACACCACCCCGGCCAACGTCGACGGCGGCGCGTACCAGGTGACGTTCCAGGACTTCGGCTACCAGTACGAGTCGGGCAAGGCGAAGGACCTCCAGGCCGGTCTGGAGAAGACGGCGAAGCAGATCGACACCGACATAGCCAAGCAGCAGTAACGGAAACGCCCAGCGATGACCGAGCACACCCTGCGTTCGAAGCGCCGTAAGACGGCGCTTCGAACCGCGGCTTTCCTGTCGCCCTGGCTGATCGGCTTCAGCGTCTTCTTCGCATATCCGCTGATCTCGACCGTGTACTTCTCCTTCATGAAGTACGACGGCTTCCGTCCCCCCACCTTCAACGGGCTGGAGAACTGGACCTACGTCTTCAACGAGTACCCGCTGTTCTGGCCGGCCCTGCGGAACACGCTGTGGCTGGTGGTGGTGATGGTCGGCTGCCGGGTCGTCTTCGGGCTCGGCGTCGGACTGCTCATCACCAAGATCAAAACGGGTGCCGGAGTCTTCCGCACCCTGTTCTATCTGCCGTATCTGGCACCGCCGGTCGCGGCGACGCTGGCGTTCGTCTTCCTGCTCAACCCCGGTACGGGACCGGTCAACTCGATGCTCGAATCGATCGGACTGCCCGCCCCCGGCTGGTTCACCGACGCCGCCTGGTCCAAGCCCGCGCTCACCGCGCTCGCGCTCTGGGGCATCGGCGATCTGATGGTGATCTTCATGGCGGCGCTGCTGGACGTTCCCAGAGAGCAGTACGAGGCGGCCGAGCTGGACGGGGCCTCCTCCTGGCAGCGCTTCCGCTTCGTGACCCTGCCGAACATCTCGCCCATCGTGATGTTCGCCGTGGTCACCGGGGTCATCCAGACGATGCAGTACTACACGCAGCCGCTGGTCGCGGGGAAGGTCGCGTCCGGGATCATCGGCGGCAGCGGGCAGCAGTTCGAGCCCGGCTACCCGGAGAAGTCCACGCTGACGCTGCCGCAGCTGATCTACAACATCGGCTTCCAGCGCTTCGACTACGGAGCGGCGGCGGTCATCGCACTGGTCCTGTTCGTGCTCTCCATGTTCTTCACCGCGTTCCTGATGCGCCGGCGCGGCGGCCTCGTACAGGTGGGTGACTGACATGGCCCGGATACTCGACAAAGAGCCCGCCGCCGCGACCACGGGCCGCCCCGCCCGCGCCGGGGCGACACCCGCCGAGCGCACCGCCCGCCGCAAAGCGCTGCTCCACTGGATCGCGGTGCACTCCCTGGGCCTCGCGGCGGCCCTGTTCTTCGTACTCCCCTTCGTCTTCGTGTTCCTGACCTCGCTGATGAGCGACCAGCAGGCCCTCACCCGCGATCTCCTGCCGGACACCTGGGAGTGGGGCAACTACTCCAAGGTGCTGGACGCTCCGGGCTTCATGACCTGGTGGAAGAACACCCTGCTGTACGCGGGGCTCGGGACCGTCCTCACGGTGGTGTCCTCGATCCCGGTGGCGTACGCGCTCGCCAAGTTCCGCTTCCGCGGGCAGCGGCTGACGATGATGCTGGTCATCTCGATGATGATGCTGCCGCCGCAGGTCGTGGTCGTCCCGATGTACCTCTTCTGGGCGAAGGAGCTGGATCTGGCGGGCACGCTCTGGCCGCTGATCATCCCGATGGCGTTCGGTGACGCGTTCTCCATCTTCCTGCTGCGCCAGTTCCTGCTCACCATCCCCAACGAGTATCTGGACTCGGCGAAGGTGGACGGCTGCGGCGAACTGCGCACCCTGCTCAGGGTCGTGGTGCCGATGGCCAAGCCGGGCATCGCGGCGGTGGCGCTGTTCCAGTTCTTCTACGCGTGGAACGACTATTTCGGTCCGCAGATCTACGCCTCCGAGAACGCGGCCGCCTGGACGCTCAGTTACGGCCTGGAGTCGTTCAAGGGCGCGCACCACACCAACTGGAATCTGACCATGGCCGCGACCGTGCTGGTCATGGCCCCTGTGATCCTCGTCTTCTTCTTCGCCCAGAAGGCGTTCGTCGAGGGCGTGACACTGACCGGAGTGAAGGGGTAGGGAGTGCGGATGAAGCTCGCTGTCGTGGGTGGCGGATCCACCTATACACCGGAGTTGATCGACGGGTTCGCCCGGCTGAGGGACACGCTCCCGATCAGTGAGCTGGTGCTGATCGACCCGGCCGCCGAACGCCTCGAACTGGTCGGCGGACTCGCCCGGCGGATCTTCGCCGGGCAGGGCCACGAGGGGAAGATCGTCACCACCTCCGATCTGGACGCCGGGGTCGCCGGCGCCGACGCGGTGCTGCTCCAGCTCCGCGTCGGCGGGCAGGCGGCCCGGAACCAGGACGAGACCTGGCCGCTGGAGTGCGGCTGCGTCGGGCAGGAGACGACGGGCGCGGGCGGGCTCGCCAAGGCGCTGCGTACCGTGCCGGTCGTCCTCGACATCGCCGAGCGGGTCCGGCGGGCCAGCCCCCACGCCTGGATCATCGATTTCACCAACCCGGTGGGCATCGTGACGAGGGCTCTGCTGCAGGCGGGACACAAGGCCGTCGGCCTGTGCAATGTCGCCATCGGCTTCCAGCGCAAGTTCGCGAAGTTCCTCGACGTGGCGCCGTCGGAGGTCCATCTGGACCATGTGGGGCTCAATCATCTGACCTGGGAGACCGGGGTGCGGATCGGCGGCCCGGAGGGCGAGGACCGGCTGCCGGAACTGCTGTCCGGGCACGGCGAAGCCCTCGCCGACGAGCTGAGACTGCCGCCTGCGCTCCTGGACCGGCTCGGTGTCGTCCCCTCGTACTATCTGCGCTACTTCTACGCGCACGACGAGGTCGTACGGGAGCTGGGGACCAAGCCGTCACGGGCCGCGGAGGTCGCCGAGATGGAGCGGCGGCTCCTCGAGATGTACGGGGATCCGGCGCTGGACACCAAGCCCGAACTGCTGGCCCAGCGCGGCGGGGCGTTCTACTCGGAGGCCGCCGTCGATCTCGCGGCCTCTCTGCTCGGCGGGGGCGGCAGCCCCTACCAGGTGGTGAACACCCGTAACGACGGCACGCTGCCCTTCCTGCCGGACGACGCCGTGATCGAGGTCCAGGCCGCCGTCGGCCCGCGGGGCGCGACCCCGCTGGAGGTCGGCCGGGTGGACCCGCTGTACGCGGGGCTCATCGCCCAGGTGACCGCCTACGAGGATCTGGCGCTGGACGCCGCGCTGCGCGGCGGACGCGACCGGGTCTTCAAGGCCATGCTGTCGCATCCCCTGATCGGTCAGTACGCGTACGCCGAAGCGCTCACCGACAAGCTGATCGCGCACAACCGGGAGCACCTGGCGTGGGCGTGACCGCTTCAGTCCTCGCCATCGACGCGGGGAACAGCAAGACCGACGTGGTCTTCGTCGGAGCCGACGGTTCGGTCATCGCGTCGGCGCGGGGGCGACAGGGCTTCCAGCCGCCGAAGGTCGGCGTCGAGGCCGCGATCGACGCGCTCGCGGACACGATCGAGGCGGCGCTCGCGAGCGCGAGAGCGCAGGGGCGGCCCGTCGACGGCGTGGAGCATCTCTCGGCCTGTCTCGCCAACGTCGATCTCGCCGTCGAGGAGGAGGAATTGACGGCCGCGCTGCGAGCGCGGGAGTGGGCGCGTTCGACGACCGTGCGGAACGACACGTTCGCGATCCTGCGGGCGGGTCTCGACGAACCCCGTGGGGTGGCCGTCGTCTGCGGTGCGGGCATCAACTGCGTGGGCATGCTGCCGGACGGCAGGACGGCGCGCTTCCCGGCTATCGGCAAGATCTCCGGCGACTGGGGCGGCGGGCTGGGCCTCGCGGAGGAGTCCCTGTGGCACGCGGCCCGCGCGGAGGACGGCCGCGGCGAGCCGACGGCGCTCGCGCGCACACTGCCGGAGCACTTCGGCCTCGGCTCCATGTCCGCGCTGATCGAGGCGTTGCACCGGGGCGCGGTGCCGTACGCCCGCGTCCATGAGCTGACGCCCGTGCTCTTCGCCACGAGCGCGGACGGCGATCCGGTCGCGGGCGGGCTCGTGCGGCGGCTGGCGGAGGAGGTGGTGGCGATGTCGACGGTCGCGCTCGACCGGCTCGGTCTGCTGGACGAGGAGACGCCGGTGCTCCTGGGCGGCAGCGTCCTGGCCGCCCGCCATCCCGAACTGGAAGCCCATCTCACCGCGATGCTCGCCGCGAAGGCCCCCAAGGCGACGGTGGAGGTGGTCACGGCGCCGCCGGTCCTCGGCGCGGTGCTGCTGGGGCTCGATCACACCGGCGCGCCCGCGGCGGCGCACGAGCGCGTGCGGGCGCGGTACGCACCGGCCGAGCCGGTCCGGTGACCGGCCGCCCGGGACGGGCCGGGCCGGGTACGCGGGACGTGAGGGCGGGCGGTCCCGGCACACCAGGCGTCTCCGGGGGCCCGGAGACCGTCAGGGGGCCCTGAAGAGCGGGGGCGGGGCTGGGACGGTGGTCGGGGCGGGGGGTCCGGGGCACGGCGGAGGCAGGGCCGGGGCACGGTACGGGCTGGGCCGGGGCGCGGTACGGGCTGGGCCGGGGCGCGGTATGGGCGGGATACGGAAGAATGGCCGCCAGGTGCCCGAAATCGGGAACCGATCAGGCGCTTGAAGCGTATTCAGGGTGGGGAGATCACTGGCTGATCCACCACGGCAGGTTCAAGATCCAGTCAATCCTGCTGTGATTGTCGGTCATCGCGGTCATACTGCTGGCCAGGGGAATCCCCCCGACCCGCAGGGGAGCGGGCCGCCGTCAGCGACCGAGGGGGAGGTCTCGTGACATACCCGCCGAATGTGCGCACCACGCCTCAGTCGGCCCCGGCGTCCACACCGCCCGCACAGCCGCCCGGAACTCCCGTGTCCGGGACGGGGTCGGGGTCCGGGTCGGGGTCCGCTCAGGGAGGCGGCCTGCCGCCGTCGGCCCCGCACTCCGGCGCGCTCTCGGACTCCAGGACCCGGCTGCGCGCTGCCGCGACGACCGAGCCGGGACGGCTCCGGATCATCGGGGCCGTACTGGCGGCGCTGGTCATCGCGTTCGGAGCGGTCGCCGCGTTCGAGATCTCCGACCGCGCGTCCGCCGCCGATGACGTCGTGAGCCGCAGCCAGCCGCTCAGCGCGGACGCCGCGTCCGTCTTCCGCTCGCTCGCCGACGCGGACACGGCGGCGTCCAGCGGCTTCCTGGCCGGGGCCGCCGAGGAGCCCGCCGCGGTGCGCGAGCGGTACGAGAAGGACATCGCCCTCGCCTCCCGGCTGCTGATCAAGGCCGCGACGAACACGGACAGTTCCAGCGAGTCCGGCCGCCAGATAGCCACGCTCAACGAGCAACTGCCCCTCTACACGGGCCGCATCGAGACGGCGCGCGCGTACAACCGCCAGGGGCTGCCGCTCGGCGGCGCGTATCTGCGGTTCGCCAATGAGCAGATGACCAAGGTGCTGCTGCCGGCCGCGCAGAAGCTGTACGACGCGGAGACGGCCCGCCTGGACCGGGACGACAAGGACGCCCGCTTCCTGCCGGTGTTCTCGCTGCTGCTCGGTGTGAGTGCGCTGGGCGCCCTGGTCTGGGCCCAGAGGCGCGACTACCGGCGGACGAACCGGGTCGTCAACCAGGGGCTGCTCGCCTCGACCGCCGCCGCCACGGTCCTCCTGCTCTGGCTGGTCACCGCGCACACGGTCGCGAGTTCCGATCTGAACGAGGCGAGGACGAGCAGCCAGCACTCCCTCAAGGTGCTGAACGACGCCCGGATCAGCTCCTTGAAGGCCCGTGCCAATGAGAACCTCGTCCTGGTCGCACGGGGCGCGGTGCTCACCGACGACGGCAAGAACGACAAGTACGAGACCGAGTTCGGCGAGAACATGCGCGACCTCGGAGAGAACCTGAGCCAGGCCCGGCGCATCGCCGACGACGGCGAGGACGAGGACGGCGGTCCCCTCCAGATCGCGATCACGGGTGTGGCCGATTGGCGGGAACGGCACCAGGAGGCCAGCGCGACCGACAAGTCGGGGGACTACGACGGCGCACTGGACAAGGTCATCGGCCCGCACCCGGAGGGCTCCACCGGGGAGTCCTTCGACCAGGTGGACGCGGCGCTGGAGAAGGCACTCGCGCGTGAGCAGCGGCAGTTCACCCGGGCCGCCGAGGACGGGCGGTCCGCGCTGAGCGGGCTGCCGGCCGGAGCGGCCGCGCTGGGGGTGCTGGGCGCCCTGGGAGCCGTTCTCGGCGTCAACCGCAGGCTTTCGGAGTACCGGTGAGAGGGGAGGCGTGATGAGCGACAAGGAGACCGGAGCACATGCCGGAACCGGGACCGGTGCCGCGGCCGGAGACAGTGCCGCCGCCGGATCCGGCGCGGGCCCCCGTGCCGAGCCCGAGGCGGCCGGAGCGGACCGTGCGGGGCCCGAGGCGGCCGGGTCCCGCGCCGCACGGGTGCGCGCGGCCGGATTCAGCTTCCGGGGCTGGGGCGGTGTCACGAGCATGGCCGTCGCCTGCGCCGTGACCGCCGCCACCCTGATCCCGCTGTCGCGGGACGCCGGATCCGTCATCGCGGCACACGGCGAGGGCGTGCCGTCGGCGGCACCCGCCAAGGCGGCGGCCTGCACCGCGCCGGAGACGTCGCTGCCCCCGTCGTCCGCCGACGGACCGAACATCGACGTCATCAAGAAGCGCGGCAAACTGATCGTCGGCGTCGACCAGAACAGCTACCGCTGGGGCTACCGCAATCCCACCTCCGGCAACCTCGAAGGCTTCGACATCGATCTCGCGCGCGCCATCGCCGAGGACATCTTCGGCGACCCGGAGGCGGTCATCTTCCGCGCGATACCCACCAATCAGCGCATCCCCGCCCTGAACAACGACACGGTCGACATCGTCGTGCGCACGATGACGATCAACTGCGCCCGTATCAAACAGGTCGCGTTCTCGACCGCGTACTTCCAGGCCGGCCAGCAGGTCCTCGCCTCCAAGACGTCGCGCATCACCGGGTACGACGACTCTCTGAAGGGCAAGCGGGTCTGCTCCGCCGAGGGTTCGACGGCGTACGAGGCGCTGGAGAAGCAGTCGTTCGGCGCGATCTTCAAGGACAGGAACGACGGGAAGCCCGCGGACGAGGACATCCTCACCGTGCCGAACCAGCTCGACTGCCTGGTACGCCTCCAGGAGGGACTCGTCGACGCCGTCGTCACGGACAACGCGCTCGGCGCCGGCCAGGCGGCCCAGGACCCGGCCATCGAGCTGAAGGGCGGCAAGCCCTTCACCACCGAGTACTACGGCGTCGCCACCAAGCTCGGCAAGGACGACCTGGTCAGCCGGATCAACCAGGTGCTGGAGGATTACCGTCCGGTCCGCTGGAAGGCCGCGTACGCAAAATGGCTGAAGGCCGATCTGCCCGGGATATCCGAGGCGCCCAAGCCCAAGTACCGCACCGGCTGACCGACGAAAGAGGTGATCGATGGGCGTCGCTGGACCCTTGCCCGGCTCCGGGAGACCCCATGGGCCGGTGATGGACCGTGACGAGGTGGACCGTGCGCTGACGCGGCTCGACGCCGAGCACGAGGCGATCGAGACCTCGCTGCTCGCCCTTCAGGACCACGCGGGCCGCAGACTCCTCGAAGGCGCGGAGCTGACCGGGGTCACCAAGGACCGGTGGGCCTCCACCGAGCAGGCGATCACCCTGCTGTGGGGGTACTTCGACGCGTACACCGCCGCCCTGACGGACATCCGCGAAGTGCGGGCGCGCCGCCGCTGGTCGAGCCGTGACGATCTGGTGGAGCTGACGGAACGGCTCCGCGGCCCCAGTGTGACCATGGCGAACCGCGCCGCCCACACCACCCCCTCGATCGCCGGACCCGCCAGGCTCTCCGAGCAGTTCACCCTCGCGGAACTCGTCGAGCGGATGAACGAGCTGTACGCGTCCTCGCTGAACATGGTGGTGACGGCGGACGCGGTCTGGTCGGCGCTGCCCGCGCGGATCGATCTGCTCGCCGCGGAACTGCAACGCACCCGTTCCCTCGCCCACTCCGTCGGCGTACGGCCGGGGGAGCACCCGTCCGGCGACGAGCTGGAGTCGATCACCCAGGAGCTGGCCACCCTCCGCGCCCAGGTGATCTCCGATCCGCTGGCCTTCTGGCGTCCCGCGCCCGGCAGTTCGGCGCCGGGCGGCGGCCGCCCCGACACCGACCGCTACGACCGTGCGGCCCGCGCGCTGGAGGACGTCCGCCGGGAGATCGAGGCGGTGCTCGGGGTCCGCCAGGACTCCGAGGAGCGGCTGATCAGGGTGCGCGATGTGCTGTCGCGGGCCGACCGCACCCTGTCCGAGGCGCGTTCCGCGCGCGGCGAGGTGCTGGCGAAGATCGCCGCGTCGGAGGTGCCCGCCGTCAGCGGTCCGCCGACGGCGCTCCACGAGCGGCTGGCGACCGCCGCCGAGTACCGCAGGCACTCCCGGTGGCACCGGCTGTCACCCCTGCTGGAGTCCCTGGAGCGTGAGGCCGACGACGAGTTGCTGCGCGCCCGCGAATCGCTGACCGCGGTCACCGCGCCGCTCGCGGTCCGCGCGGAGTTGCGCGGCCGGCTGGACGCGTACAAGGCGAAGGTGGCCCGGCACGGTTTCGCCGAGGACCCGATGCTGATCGAGCGGTACGACGCGGCCCGCAGGATGCTGTGGAGCGCGCCGTGTGATCTGCGGGTGGCCGAGCAGGCGGTGCTGCGCTACCAGCAGGCCGCCGCGGAGGCCCTGACCCCTTCGGAGTCCGGACGGTCCGGGCCCGCCGACCGCAGGAGGGATTCGTGAGCGAGAACGAGAGCTGCCAGCGGCCCGGCTGCGACGGCCGCTACGAGGACATGGGCGGCGGCGAGCTGTACTGCGACACCTGCGGCCTCGCGCCCGTCGTCGCGACCGGTGGCACCGGCGGGGCAAGTTCCCGCGCCGGCGCGGGCGGCAGCTCATCGGCGCGGAGCAGTTCCCGCGCCTCGTCGCGCGCGTCCTCGCGTGCCTCCTCCCGTTCGTCGACGTCGCGCCGGTCGGTCTCGGGGCGGCTCTCCCGCTCGCTCGCCGGGTCCAGCACGTCGACCCGCTCGGTGTCGGTGCGCGCTTCCGGCGGCTCCGCCCAGGCGTCCGGACGCAACCGGCTGGGCGCGGGCCTGGTGACCGTGCCCGAGGTGCCGCGCCCCGACCCGCGCTCGGCGGTGATGGCCGACCCCGAGGTCCCCGAGCGCAAGCGGTTCTGTTCCCGTTCCGACTGCGGTGCCCCGGTGGGGCGTTCGCGCGGTGAGCGCGCCGGGCGCACGGAAGGGTTCTGCACGTCGTGCGGACACCCGTACTCGTTCGTGCCCAAGCTCGCCGGGGGCGACATCGTGCGCGGACAGTACGAGGTACTCGGCTGTCTCGCCCACGGCGGCCTGGGCTGGGTCTATCTGGCGGTGGACCGCGCGGTCTCCGACCGGTGGGTGGTCCTCAAGGGCCTGCTGGACACCGGTGACCAGGACGCGATGGCCGCGGCGATCTCGGAGCGGCGGTTCCTCGCCGAGATCGAGCACTCCAACATCGTCCGCATCTACAACTTCGTCGAGCACCTCGACCAGCGGACCGGCTCCCTCGACGGCTATATCGTCATGGAGTACGTCGGCGGGAAGTCCCTGAAGGAGATCGCGAACGACCGGCGCGACGCGTCGGGCAAGCGGGACCCGCTGCCGGTGGAGCAGGCGTGCGCGTACGGCATCGAGGCGCTGGAGGCGCTCGGCCATCTGCACAGCAGAAACCTGCTGTACTGCGACTTCAAGGTCGACAACGCCATCCAGCAGCAGGATCAGCTCAAGCTGATCGACATGGGCGCGGTCCGGCGGATGGACGACCAGGAGTCCGCGATCTACGGCACCGTCGGCTACCAGGCCCCGGAGGTCGCCGACGAGGGCCCCTCGGTCGCCTCCGACCTCTATACCGTCGCGCGCACGCTGGCCGTGCTGACCTTCGATTTCCAGGGCTACACGAACGTGTTCGCGGACTCCCTGCCCGATCCGGAGAACATCGAGGTCTTCCGGACGTACGAGTCGTTCTACCGGCTGCTGGTCCGCGCGACGGACCCCGATCCGGCGCGGCGGTTCGCCTCGGCCCAGGAGATGGCCGAGCAGCTGACGGGCGTTCTCAGGGAGGTCGTCGCGATCCAGACGGGCCGTCCGCGGCCGTCGCTGTCGACCCTGTTCGGGCCGGAGCTGAAGGTCACGGACACCCAGTTGTTCGCGGAGCTGTCCGAGGATGTGTCGGCGCTGGGCGTGCGGCCCCTCAAGGGGGCGCGGAAGCCGGCGGCCGCGCTTCCCAGTGGCGCGATCACCCGCCAGGCGGGTGCGGGAGCGGACGGTGCCGTGGCCCCGGCAGCCGTCACGGCCGGCGGCGGTACCGGCGGGCTCCCGGCCGGCGCCCTTCCGGCAGGCGGGGGCACGGCAGGCGGGGGCACGGTCGCCGTTCCCACCGCCGGGGCCACGGCCTCCCCCGGAACCACGGTCACCCCCGCAACCACGGTGACCGCGGTGACCGCGGGGGCCGCGGTGACCGCGGGGGCCGCGGGGGCTCTGCTGAGCGGGGCCGTGAGCGGGCGGCTGGCACCGCATCTCGTGGCGCTCGACACCCCCGCCGTCTCCCTCGCGCTGCCCGTCCCCCGCGTCGATCCGGGCGATCCGAACGCGGGCTTCCTCGCGGGGCTGATGGCCTCCGCCCCCGCCGAACTGATCTCGGCGCTCCAGTCGGCCCCGGCGCACTCCCCCGAAACACGCCTGCGTGAGCTGCGCGCCCGGCTGGAAATGGGGGAACTGGAGTCCGCGGCCCAGGTCCTGGACGCCCTGGAGACCCAGCACTCCGACGACTGGCGGGTCGTCTGGTACCGCGGACTCAGCTCGCTGGTGACCGGGGACCACGAGGCGGCGGCGCTCTCCTTCGACGCGGTGTACGACGCGTTCCCCGGCGAGCCCGCGCCCAAGCTCGCGCTGGGCGTCTGCGCCGAGATCCTCGGCCAGCTCGACAACGCGGCCGAGTACTACCGACTGGTGTGGGCGACCGATCCGAGCTATGTCAGCGCCGCGTTCGGCCTGGCCAGGGTGCAGCTCGCCGCGGGCGACCGGGCGGGGGCCGTACGGACCCTGGAGTCGGTGCCGGAGGCGTCGATCCACTACACGGCGGCTCGGGTCGCCGCCGTACGGTCGAGGCTGCGGCGGCGCGCCCCGCACGATCCGCTGATCGACGATCTGTCCGCGGCGGCGTCGCAGGTCGAGGCGCTGAAGGACTTCGGCCTCGACCCGGTGCGCCGGGAGCAGCTCTCCACAGAGGTTCTCGGCACGGCACTGGACTGGGTACTCTCCGGTAGTCCCGGAGCACCGCCGTCCGTACCGGGTTCGGCGAGTACGTCACGGCGGGCCGGTGTGCCCTCCGTACTGCTCGGCAGCGAACTGGACGAACGCGGCCTCCGCTTCGGGCTGGAACGCTCCTACCGGGTACTCGCCCGGCTCGCCCAGCGGGGCGAGGAGCGGATGGAACTGGTGGAGCGCGCGAACCGCTTCCGCCCCCGGACGTGGGTGTGATCGATGCCGTCGCAGATGCATCAGCCGGCCGGGGCGAACTGCCCCGGCTGCGGCGAACCGGTGGAGAACGACGACCGCTTCTGCGGCGCGTGCGGCCATGACCTCTCGGCCGTCGCCGCGCCGCCGCCCGGCGCCGACCGTCCGACGCTCGCCATCGGCGTCCCGGTCGAGTGGCCCAGGGCGACCGGCACGGACAGCCGGGGCGTCCCCGCGCCCGTCCATCTGCCGAGCGACCTCCCGGGCACGGACTCGGCGGGCGTCCAACTCCCCGTGTACGGAGCCACACACGCGAACACCGCGTCGGCGTCCGGCCCTCCCCGTCCCCGGCACGCTCCGGGCGGAAGCGGTCCGACCCCGTCACCGGCCTCGGGTGCGGACGACACGGGCGGGCGTCTCCCGCACTCACCTCACTCCCCGCACTCCTCGCAGACTCCTCAGTCCGACCAGGCCCCATCGTCGGCGCAGGCAGCGGTCGCGGCCGATCCACGGGCGGTGGATCCCGTGGTCGCGGCAGCTCCGGCCGTCGGCGGCAAGGTCTGTGTCGCCTGCCGGGCCGGCCATGTCGACACCGACGGCTACTGCGAGAACTGCGGCCATGCCCAGCCCCGTAAACGGGACCACATGGAGCAGGAGTTGGGCGCGGTCGCGGCCGTGAGTGACCGGGGACTGCGGCACCACCGCAACGAGGACGCCTTCGCAGTCTCGTCCACCGCGCTGCCCGACGGATCACCGGCCGTCGTCGCGATCGTCTGCGACGGGGTCTCGTCGGCCACCCGTCCCGACGAGGCGTCACAAGCCGCGGCCACGGCGGCGAACGAACTGCTGCTCGAGGCGCTACCGCGCGGCACACACCCCCAGCAGGCCATGCGCGACGCGATCCTCGCCGCCGCCACGGCGGTCAACTCCCTTGCCGCGCACACACCGCACGGCGACGCGATGGACCACGACCCGCACCGCCACCAGAACGCGCCCGCCTGCACGATCGTCGGCGCGGTCTCGGCCGGCGGACTGCTGATCGTCGGCTGGGTCGGCGACAGTCGGGCCTACTGGGTGCCCGACGACCGCGGCGGACCGTCCGCCCGGCTCACCGAGGACGACTCCTGGGCGGCCCAGATGGTGGCGGCCGGGCTGATGAACGAGGCCGAGGCGTACGCGGACGAGCGCGCCCACGCCATCACCGGTTGGCTGGGAGCCGACGCGTATGAACTGGAGCCGCACACCGCGGCTTTCAAACCGGATCGCTCGGGTGTGGTCGTGGTCTGCACGGACGGGCTGTGGAACTACGCCGAGGGCGCGGACGAGATGGCGAGGGTCCTCCCGCCCGACGCGGCGGACCGCCCGCTGCACAGCGCCCAAGTCCTGGTCGGGCACGCCCTCGACGGTGGCGGGCACGACAACGTAACAGTGGCGGTCCTGCCGTTCGCGGTGGCGCGGCAAGGGGCAGGATCGGCCTACACCACCTACAACACGGCGTGAGCACGGTTCGTCCACCACGTGTTCACCGACTCGTCGAGCCCGAGCCGTTCAGCGGCCGCTGTGCCCGCTCGCGTCCGGCGTCTTCTCCACGAGCGGGCCTCCGGACGGGCCCGGACCGCCTACCCCGTACGCCCGCTTTCCCACCGCCCGGCCCGTTGTTGAATTGCCGACTTTCCGCTGACCGGCCCTCCCCGAGTGGAGCGCTCAAGGAGCCCATCAGATGGCCAATTTCTCCAAGTCCCAGGTGCCTCAGTTCTCCGTCGAGGTGTACCAGAACGAGTTTCTGCCGGAGGGCGGCCGCGAGGTGAGCGCGATCGTGACCGTCACCTCCACCGGCGGAGGCACCAGTGGCGGGGCTCCCCTGACGGGCGCTTCGGC
Source organism: Streptomyces sp. NPDC004838 (assembly GCF_053600955.1). Classification (NCBI taxonomy): domain Bacteria; kingdom Bacillati; phylum Actinomycetota; class Actinomycetes; order Kitasatosporales; family Streptomycetaceae; genus Streptomyces; species Streptomyces sp. NPDC004838. The sequence continues at coordinate 264,713 of NZ_JBSGAW010000004.1, forward strand.
GTCGCCTTCCGCCGTCCCCTCGCCCGCGCCGGGCGCCGCCGTTGTGATCATGGTCGACTGTTCCGGTTCGATGGACTACCCGCCGACGAAGATGCGGAACGCCCGCGATGCCACGGCCGCGGCCATCGACACCCTCCGCGACGGTGTGGAGTTCGCGATCGTCGCCGGCACGCATGTGGCGAACCAGGTCTATCCGCGTGGCGACGGACTCGCGGTGGCGGGGGCCGAAACCCGCGCCGAGGCGAAGCAGGCGCTGCGCCGCCTCACCGCCGGCGGCGGCACCGCGATCGGCACCTGGCTGCGGATGGCGGACCGGCTGCTGGCCACCTCCGAGGGCCGGATCCTGCACGGCATCCTGCTGACGGACGGGCGGAACGAGCACGAGTCGCCGGAGAATCTGCGAGCCGTGCTGAACGCCGTGACCGGCCGGTTCACCTGTGACGCCCGTGGTGTCGGCACCGACTGGGAGGTCAAGGAGGTCACGGGCATCGCGTCCGCGCTGCTGGGCACGGCGGACATCGTCGCCGATCCGGCCCATCTGGCTGCCGACTTCACCGAGATGATGGAGAACGCGATGGACAAGGAGGTCGCGGATGTGGCGCTGCGGCTGTGGACGCCCGTCGGTGTGGAGATCAAGTTCGTCAAGCAGGTGGCCCCCACGGTCGAGGACTTGACCGGCCGGCGTACGGAGGCGGGGCCCCGCGCCGGGGACTATCCGACCGGTTCCTGGGGCGACGAGTCACGTGATTATCACGTCTGCGTCCAGGTGCCGGACGCGGACCTCGGTCAGGAAATGCTGGCGGCCCGCGCCTCGCTGATCATCCCGGCGTCCGACGGAGGCACGCCCGTGGTGCTCTCCCAGGGGCTGATACGAGCGGTGTGGACGGATGACATGGCCGCCTCCACCTCGATCAATCCCCAGGTCGCGCATTACACGGGGCAGGCCGAACTGGCACAAGTCATCCAACAGGGGCTGGATGCCCGCAAGTCGGGAGATATCGACGGAGCGACGGCGAAACTGGGCCGGGCCGTGCAGTTGGCGGCGGCGTCCGGGAACGAGGACACTGCGAAACTCCTTTCGAAGGTGGTGGACGTGGTCGACGTAGCGACAGGTACTGTGCGACTGAAAGCGAAGGTCGCGGACGCCGACGAGATGACACTCGAAACGCGTTCCACCAAGACGGTTCGCGTCAAGAAGTAGCTGCGGCAGCAGCACGAGCAGCGGCCCACGGGCCGGACGAGGAGAGGGGGAGGCGCCTCCATGCCGACCTGCCCGAACGGACACCAGTCGGGTTCCGACGACTGGTGCGAGGTCTGTGGCCACCGTATGGCCGGCCCGGGCGCTCCGGCGGGGGCCGTACCGCCGCCCCCTCCGCCCCGGCCCGGCTACGGCTATCCGGGCCCCGGAGACTCGAACGCCACCGCCCAGGCCGAGCTGTGCCCGCAGTGCCGTACCCCGCGTGAGGCGATGGCACCGTACTGCGAGGAGTGCAGGTACAACTTCCTGACGCATACGGCGACCTCGTACACACCGCTGGCTCCGGCGCCGCAGTCCCCGGGCCTGAACCTCCCGGCGGGCTTCACCAACCAGCCGCCGCCGCCCCGTCCGCCGGGTCCCGGTCCCCAGGGTCCTGGCCCCGGTCCCGGTCCTGGCCAGGGGCCAGGACCGCAGCACGATCCGTACGACTACCAGAGTTCGCGCCCCTCGCAGCTGAACCGACCCGCCGAGCCGCTGCACGGGCCGCCGCAGGAGCCGCCGGCGCATCCGTCGCCGCATCCGTCGTTCCAGCAGGGGCCGCCCTCGTTCCCGGGCGGTCCGGATCCCCGCGGCCATCAGGGACCGGAGCAGCAGAGCGCTCAGCCGTATCAGCAGCAGTCGGCTCCCCCGGCCCCGCCGGGACCCCGGCAGACGGTCGGCGCGGACGACTGGATGCTGTCCCCGCCCGAGCAGACCCAGTCGCCGCAGGCCCCTCCGGTGCAGGGTCCCGGGCAGCAGGGCCCCCCGCCGTACCAGCAGCAGCCGATGCCTCCGCAGTACGGCCGGCAAGGGCCCGGCCACGGTCAGGGACAGGGACAGGGACAGGGACAGGGACAAGGCTATGGGCACGGTCAGGGCCCCGGTCCCGGCCAGCACCAGTCGCCGCCCTCGTATCAGCATCCGGGAAACTGGACCGCCGTCATCGGGCCGGACCGCGAGTACTTCCTGGCCATGATGCAGCGCAGCGGCCCGGACGCGAGCGGCCTGAATCTGCCCGCGTACTCCCCCGAGCAGCGTCTCGCGCTCGTCGGCAACCAGGTCACCATCGGCCGCCGCCGTGTCACCACCGGGGAGTCGCCCGACATCGATCTGTCCGTACCGCCGGAGGATCCGGGCGTCTCGCACAAGCACGCCGTGCTGGTGCAGCAGCCGGACGGTTCCTGGGCGGTCGTCGACCAGAACTCGACGAACGGCACCACCCTCAACGGCGCGGAGGACCCGATCCAGCCCTATGTCCCGGTCCCGCTCAACGACGGTGACCGGGTCCATGTCGGGGCCTGGACGACGATCACGATCCGTCGAGGCTAAAGCCGAGGCTGAGGCCGCTGCTGCTCGCGATCTGTCGAGGCTGAGGCTGAGGCCGGGGCTACGGCGGGGGGCTACGGCCGGGGACCGGAGCGCCGGGCTCTCAGGACTGTCCCGGTCCCAGCGGCCAGAGGTAGGGCCCGCCGGGATCGTCCAGCCACGCCCACTGGTGACGCCCGCTCACGGTGATCCCGAACCGGTCCCGGCGCGGGCGTCCCTCGCGTTCCCACAGGGACAGGGCCTCGCGGGGATCGAGGCTTCCCGCGGTCAGGGTCAGCATGAAGCGGAAGAGATCGTTCTCGATCGCCCGCCTGGGCAGCCCCCCGACTCGCCCCTGCGGTGCCGCGTCAGCGCCGCGCAGGGGCACGAAGTAGGCGGAGGTCCGCAGGAACCGCCCCTCCGCGAAGCGGCCCCGGCTGTCGTCGCGCACCCGGAGCGAGATCAGCCCGGTGGAGAGCGGTGCGAGAATCCGCGCGTCGGGGCGGCACTGCGGCAGCCAGTCGTACGGAATCGACGGCAGGGTGCAGGTGGCGATGATCCGGTCGAAGGGCGCGCGGCCGGGGCAGCCCCGGGCGCCGTTCCCGGTGACGACGGCCGGACGGTAGCCCGCCGCCGCCAGATGTACGCGCGCCGATTCCGTGATCTCGGGGTCGACGTCGATGGTCGTCACATGCTCGTCGCCGAGCCGGTGGCAGAGCAGCGCCGCGTTGTAGCCGGTGCCCGCGCCGATCTCCAGGACGTCGTTCCCGTACCCCACCTCCAGCGCCTCCAGCATCCTCGCCATCAGGGACGGCTGGCTGCTGGAGGAGATCAGTTCGCCGTCGCGCACACGGGTGGCGAGCGGGCCGTCGTAGTACGCGCCCCGCAGCCACCGCTCCCGGCGGATGGGATCGGGGTCCTCGTTCCACAGCCGCTCGTAGAAGCCTGCCCGGTTGGCGTAGTAGTACGGCACGAACAGATGCCGGGGCACCTCCTCGAACGCGAGCCGCCAGGCGGGGTCGGTCAGCCCTCCGTCGGCCGCTATCACCCGCACCATCGCCCGGCGCGCCTCGTCGGCGGGCTCGGCATACCGTTCCAGGTGCGTACTCATACCTCCACTGTGCTGCGCTGCCGCCGCGGAGGCGAGCACCCGTGCCATGCGGAGCGCCGGAACCGGCCGGGTCGGGTCGGGCCGGAAGGGCAGGTCCAGGGTCTGCCGTTCGGAACAGGCCGGATCAGGGAGCGGGCTCTGGTGACGCGCGCCGCATGGCGGCGGAGGAATCCGTGCGGTGGGGGCACCTCCGTGAGCCGCCGGGCCCAGGGGGAGCGCGGTGCCAGGCACCCGAGCCCGGCCGGATCCGAACGAGAGGTCCTAGGCCCCGAGTCCTCGTCCGGTCCGTCTGAGACCATGGAGCGGTGACTGAGATTCCGCGCGGCACCCTTCAGGAGCAGACCTTCTACGAGCAGGTCGGCGGCGAGGAAACCTTCCGTCGTCTCGTCCACCGCTTCTACGAGGGTGTCGCCGACGACCCGCTGCTGCGGCCGATGTACCCGGAGGAGGACCTGGGACCGGCCGAGGACCGGTTCGCGCTCTTCCTGATGCAGTACTGGGGCGGCCCCCGCACCTACAACGAGACCCGCGGCCACCCCCGGCTGCGGATGCGGCACGTGCCGTTCCGGGTCGACCGGGCCGCGCACGACGCCTGGCTGAAGCACATGCGCGTCGCCGTCGACGAGCTGGAGCTGGCTCCGGAGCACGAGGAGCAGCTGTGGAAGTACCTCACGTATGCGGCCGCCTCCATGGTGAACACCATCGAGTAAGGGCTGTCCCTGGCGGCGCGAGATCAGAGCGGAGCCGGGGCCGGACGCGGGCCCGGCGTCCGGGCCGGGCAGCCGCCGACCTACACGCGCAACACGGACGTCAGCCGCCGTAGCCCATGCGCCGGGACAGCTCCTCCGCCACCGCCATGGTCCGCTTGGCGACCTTCGGCAGCAGTTCCTCGCCGAGCCGGTAGGCCGGGCCCGACACACTGAGCGCTCCGGTCGCGGTCCCGTCGTAGGAGTGGACCGGCGCGGCGACCGCGTTCAGCCCGGTCTCCAGCTCTTCGACGACGATCGCGTACCCCTGCTCGACGCTCTCGCGCAGCGAGATGTCCAGCGCGGCGGGCGAGGTGATCGTGTGCTCGGTGAAACGCTCCAGACCGGCCGCGAGCAGCCGCTTCCTGACAGCGGCCGGAGCATGCGCGAGCAGCACCTTTCCACTGGAGGTGGCATGCAGCGGGGTGCGGCGGCCGAGCCAGTTGTACGTGGTGACCGAGGCGGCTCCGCGCGCCTGGGCGACATTGACCGCGGCGTCGTCCTCCAGGACCGCGATATTGACGGTCTCGCCCACCTCGTCGGCGAGTTCACGGCAGAGGGACGCGCCCTCCTGGGTGATGTCGAGCCGGACGGCCGCGGCGCCCGCCAGCCGGAGCATCCCCGCACCGAGACGGTACTTGCCGCGCTCCTTGGACTGGGAGACCAGGCCCCGGTTCTCCAGCGCCCCCAGCAGCCGGAACGCGGTGGACTTGTGCACCCCCAACTCGTCGGCGATCTCCGTGACACCGGCCTCACCGTGTCTGGCCAGGCTCTCCAGCACGCTCACGGCCCTGTCCACCGACTGCACGGCGCTGGCCTTCTCCGTCATCCCGTCATCCCGTCATCCCCGTCGTCCCCGTGTCCTCGTCCACCGGCCGGTGCCTCAGCGGCTCACGTCCCGCACACCGCTGTAGGCATGACGCCAGGCGCGGCGCGCGGCCGGCCCGTCCGGTCCTGTCCCGGCGTGCTTTCACGTGCTTGTGCGCATGCCCATATGGGTGGACGTCAACCCGTTCCGGTGCGGACGACACTCAATCCGCCGAGACCGGCCATCCGTACGGCGATGGACCCGAAGGGGGTACGCAGTCTGAGCCATGAACCGCTGGACAGCAGCGCGACGGGAACGCCGGGCGGGAGAAATCCGAGGGAGTGCGCGGCATGGACGGCCCGCAGCGGCAGGGGCGTCCCGGCGACGGTGCGCGACCAGATCTCGCGTCCGATCCGGTCGCGTTCGGCGCGGACACGGCGTTCGGGGGGCAGTTGCTCGTCCCGGACGCGGAATTCGGCGACGGCGGCGGTGACGGCGTCGCGCATCTCGGTGATGTGCGGCAGCCCGGGAAGCTCGCGCCAGCCCCCTCGCGGCGGCAGAACCCCCGCCCACGGGGGCCCGGTCACGGGTCCGGGAACGGTGAACCCGGAACCGCTTATCCCCTCGAGCAGCTCACCGGCGGAGACGGTGACGTCCAGTGCGAGGGGTGCGTCGAGCCGTGCCGTACGGATCGCCAGCACCTCGAAGGACGGCGGGCGGCCGAAGACGGCGAGGCTCGGCGCGGGGCCCTCCGCGCCACCCGCCTGGAGCCGGACGGCGGCGGCGCGGTCGTAGTGCAGCAACCGGGCAAGGAAGGCGGTGAGATCCTCCGCCTCCCTCGTGTCGGCGAAATGCGGACTCCGCACGGGCGCGCTCATGCGACGAGCGCGCCTTCGTCGGCATCCTCCATGAATCGCCGGAGGTAGGACTTCTCCTCCGCGCTGATCCGTCGCGGACGGGCCGCCTCCAGGTTGTACGGGACGACGACGGTCGAGGCCCGCACATAGACCTCGGAGGAGCCTTCGGCCTCCTTGACCTCGTACGCGATGGTCAGCGAGGCCGCGTTGATCCGCGTCACCCATGACTCGATGATCACCGGCTCGTGCCGGTGGACCAGCGGGCGCACATAGTCGATCTCGTGGCGCGCCACGACCGACCCCCCGGAGAACGAAGGGGAGCCGTCCCCCGGCTGGAGCCGGAACATGAAGTCGATGCGCGCCTCTTCCAGATACCGGAGGAAGACGACGTTGTTGACATGCCCGAAGGCGTCCATGTCGGACCAGCGGAGGGGGCAGCGGTAGACGTGCCGGGCCATGGGTGTCTCAGCTCTCTCAGCCTCGGGTGAGCTTCTTGTACGTGGCACGGTGCGGGCGGGCCGCGTCCGGGCCGAGACGCTCGACCTTGTTCTTCTCGTACGACTCGAAGTTGCCCTCGAACCAGAACCACTTGGAGTCGCCCTCGTACGCGAGGATGTGCGTCGCCACCCGGTCCAGGAACCAGCGGTCGTGGGAGACGACCACCGCCGCGCCGGGGAACTCCAGCAGCGCGTTCTCCAGCGAGGAGAGCGTCTCGACGTCGAGGTCGTTGGTGGGCTCGTCCAGGAGGAGGAGGTTTCCGCCCTGCTTGAGGGTGAGCGCGAGGTTCAGCCGGTTGCGCTCACCGCCGGAGAGGACGCCGGCGGGCTTCTGCTGGTCCGGGCCCTTGAATCCGAAGGCGGAGACATAGGCGCGGGACGGCATCTCGACCTGGCCGACGTTGATGTAGTCCAGTTCGTCGGAGACCACGGCCCACAGGGACTTCTTGGGGTCGATGTTGGCGCGGCTCTGGTCGACGTAACTGATCTTGACGGTGTCGCCGACCTTGATCGCGCCGGAGTCGGGCTCCTCCAGTCCCTGGATCATCTTGAACAGGGTGGTCTTGCCGGCGCCGTTCGGGCCGATGACGCCGACGATGCCGTTGCGCGGGAGGGTGAAGCTGAGGTTGTCGATGAGGAGCTTCTCGCCGAAGCCCTTGGAGAGGTTGTCGACCTCGACGACGACGCTGCCCAGGCGGGGGCCCGGCGGGATCTGGATCTCCTCGAAGTCCAGCTTCCGCATCTTGTCGGCTTCGGCGGCCATCTCCTCGTAACGCGCGAGACGTGCCTTCGACTTGGCCTGCCGTCCCTTGGCGTTGGAGCGGACCCACTCCAGCTCTTCCTTGAGCCGCTTGGCGCGCTTGGCGTCCTTCTGGCCCTCGACCTTGAGACGGGCCTGCTTGGACTCCAGGTAGGTGGAGTAGTTGCCCTCGTAGCCGATGGCGCGGCCGCGGTCGAGTTCGAGGATCCAGCCGGCGACGTTGTCGAGGAAGTACCGGTCGTGGGTGATGGCGACGACGGTGCCCGCGTACTTGGCGAGGTGCGCTTCCAGCCACTGCACGGACTCGGCGTCCAGGTGGTTGGTGGGCTCGTCGAGGAGGAGCAGGTCGGGGGCTTCGAGCAGCAGCTTGCACAGGGCGACGCGGCGCTTCTCACCACCGGAGAGGTTGGTGACGGGCCAGTCGCCCGGCGGGCAGCCGAGCGCGTCCATGGCCTGCTCCAGCTGGGCGTCGAGGTCCCAGGCGTTGGCGTGGTCCAGCTCCTCCTGGAGCTTGCCCATCTCGTCGAGCAGCGCGTCGGAGTAGTCGGTGGCCATCTGCTCGGCGATCTCGTTGAACCGGTCGAGCTTGCCCTTGATCTCGGCCACTCCGCCCTGGACGTTCTCCAGCACGGTCTTGGACTCGTCGAGCGGCGGCTCCTGCAGCAGGATGCCGACCGTGTATCCGGGCGACAGGAACGCGTCGCCGTTGGACGGCTGCTCCAGTCCGGCCATGATCTTCAGCACGGTGGACTTACCGGCGCCGTTCGGGCCGACCACACCGATCTTCGCACCGGGCAGGAAGCTCAGCGTCACGTCATCGAGGATGACCTTGTCGCCGTGCGCCTTGCGCGCTTTGCGCATCGTGTAGATGTACTCAGCCAAGAGAAACCGTCCGGCAAGGTAGGTGGGTGGGCAGAGGTACATCCCATCTTGCCGTACGTCCATCCCCCGACGGAAACCGGTAACGGTGGTGCGGGGCGGAGGCGGGGACGGGTCTCAGGGCCACACGGTCTCCCGCGCCCCGCGGCGGTGCCTCCCGCGGCCGGGTACGGGTCTTCCACGGCAGGAGCGGATGCGCCCGGACGCGCGGGTGCGGCGGAGCTGACGCCCTCTGGACGGCGAACGGTGCCGGACACCCGGATGGCCGCGGCCGATGGACGGCGGACGGCCGCGGACGGCCAGGGGCCGACGGCGAACGGGCGGCGTCAGGCGGGGGACGGCAGGCGCGGGGACGGCGGCGGCAGCCGGGGAACAGCCCACGGCCGGAACGGACCGGGCCGCGGAACCACCCGGCGGCTCACGCACGACGGCTCGGAACACGGGACCGACGCACGACGCACAGCGCACGACGCACAGCGGACCACGCGCAACGGATCATCGACAGCGGACCACGGACAGCGGACGGCCCCGGCGCGGTGTCGCGTCCGGGGCCGTCGTCAGCGCGGGGGTGACCCTGCGCTCAGGAGTGCCTACTCTCCGGTGGACACCTTCTTCTTACGGAGGAAGAAGACCGCGCCGCCGCCCAGTGCCACGAGGGCGATGGCGATGCCCGCGATCATCGGGGTGGCGTTGGAGCTGCCGGTCGCGGCCAGGTCGCCGCCGCCGGTGGTGGAGGTGCCGCCGCTCGTGGAGCTGCCGCCGGCCGAAGCGGGGGTCGGCTCCGAGGGGTTCTCCGGGTCCGGGTTGGGGTTCGGGCTGGGAGGGCTGGTCTTGCAGTCCAGCACGCCCTTGAAGTTCTCCTTGAACCCTTCGGGACCGGTGATGGTGATGTCGTACGCCTGGTCCTCGGCGACCGGGACGGTCACCGTCTTCGAGCCGCCGGCCGGGATGGTGTGCTCCTGACCCGCCAGCGTGAAGGTGAAGGGCTCGTCACCCTTGTTGGAGGCGGTGACGTCGACGCCGCCCTTGTCACAGTTCTTCTTGGCGGTGACGGCCGGAACCGCACCGGTCTTCGCCCAGGTCGCCGTCGCGTTCGCGGTGACCGTGGACTGGCTGGAGCCCGCGAGGATCATCGTCTGGCTCTTGGTGATGGCCGAGACGAACGCGCGGCCCACGGGCACGGGCGTGGCAGCCTGCGCCGTCAGCGTCGCGGAGCCGTCGGGCGCATCGGCCGGAACGTCGAAGAAGACCTTCGAGCCGTTCGCGCCGGAGGTGACCGGCTTGCCGGCCTCGTCGACGAGCTTGACCCCGGCGGATATCGCGTCCGCCGAGAGCGCCAGGGGCGCCTGGGCCGCGTTCGTGCTGACGGTCACCGGGCCGAGGCGGCTGCCCGGCTTACCGGAGACCGCGTTCGGGGTGAGGCTGAGGGAAGCCTTCGGCTCCTCCAGGTTGGTGGCCTTCTCTTCCAGGTAGTCCGCGAGCTTCTCCGCGTTCTCGTCCTCCGCGGTGACCTTCACGTTGTCGGAGTAGCGCCAGATGGCCACCTGCGTACCGGCGGCGGCGGTCTTCTCCGTGAGCGGTCCGGTGCCGGCCTTCTCGGCGAGTGCCGCCAGGTCGTCCACCTGCGGGTAGGAGTTCTGGAGGATCCAGTGGATCTTCCCGGCGTTCTTGTTGTCGTTGAGGGACGTCTGGCTCCAGGGGGTCTCCTGGTACTTCGCGTTGTCCCGCGTCGGGTTGTAGATGTCGATGCAGTACGTCTTCAGTTTGCCGCCGCCCTCGACGGTCATCTCGAAGACACCGGCAGGCATGGTCTGAGGCTTCGACTCACCCTCCCAGTAGATCAGTGCGTCGTCGAAAGTCTTCAGTCCGTCGAGCGTGGCGACCGCGCCGCCCTGATGCTGGTCCCCGTCGGCGGCGACGGCGGCTCCCGCACCGGTCAGAGCGCCCGTCGCGACGAGACCCGTCACCGCGACCGCGGCGGCTATGCGACGAGCGGTGGATCGCCTGCGTCCAACGGACGCAGAGAACTTGGAAAACACAGAAATCCCCTCCGAGCGAGGCCATTCGCGGTGTGACGCGTGAGGAGTGTGCCTCGCCTACTGACTCAAGTGCCCCGTGAGTATCGGGAAATCCTATAAACGCATCGCGGCGTCGTCCCCAGTCATACCGTCAGATAACCGTTCCGACTCGGAATCGTTATCCCTGATGCCCTCACCGAGCACTGCGCCTATTTCTGAATCGACAAATCCCCTCACTTCGACGATGAACCGGGCGCGAACCGCCGGTCGAAGAAGCCCTGATCACACCTTTTATCGGTGCATGCCGGATACCAGCCGCGACCGAACCTCGACCAGTCCGACCAGGCCGACCAGTCCGACCAGGCCGCGACCAGACCATTGACGGATCACCGCGAACCCAGATGAAACCGGCTCAACAGGGCTGTATGACAGTCGGCTTGAGCCGGTGCGGGCGACCGTGTCCGGCCCCGGATCCGGCCGACGGCGCTATCAGGACCCCGCCCCGCTCAGGGCACGGCGACCGGAACGGCCTTACTCCCCAAGGAACTTGTCCCGCCCGTGGCCGCCGGACGCGCAGCCCCGGTCCACTCCCCCGCCGCGGCATCATGCGCCCCTGCTCCCGTTGCATGCGGCAACTGCTCGGCCGTCGGATTCGGCACCGACTTCGCGCCCCGCCGAAAAGCCGAAGTCCCGCGGGTCAGATCGTGCCCGACCGCCACCGCCTCGATGTCCACAAAGGTCTTCCGCGGCCCGTCCCGCATATCGCCGTAACCGTCCCGGTCGCTCTCACGCACCTTCAGCCGGCCGTGAACGACAAGTGGATCACCGACCGAGACGGAACCCGCGAGATTCGCCGCGAGCGCCCGCCAGGCGAAGACCGTGTAAAAGCTGGTGTGCCCGTCTGTCCAGGTCTCGGTCTGCCGGTCCCAGCGCCTCGGCGTCACCGCCATTCTGAAACGCGACATTCCGCCCGTCGCGCTCTCGCGATACTCCACAATCGTGGCGGCATTGCCCACCAAAGTCACCATGGTGTCCTGCATGGAGACCACCTCCCCGTCCCGTCGTCCAGTCGGTCAGTCGATCCGGCCGCCCCATTCGTTCGGCCGGATCTCCATGCTGGACGGGATGGTGGAATCCCGCTGAAGCCTGTGGACTACCGCGCCACTGTGGAAAACCCCGTCACCCCTGTGCCCCGCCCGCCACGGGAGCCCGTCCGCGAACCGGCCGCGACCGTGGCGTACTGCTCCCGTACCTCCCGGTACCGCATCAACTCCCCCGCGATCGGATCGAGGACCATCGCCCGCCCGCACCCGGCCGCCGCCTCCCGCAGCCGCCGTTGGGCTTCCAGCCCGTACCGTCGCGCGGGCCCTCGCACGGCTGCCGTACACGCCCACTCGACCAGCGGTCCGCCCACGATCCCCGCGAGCATCAACAGCGCGGGGAACACCAGCCCCGGCTCCAGAACACCGATGATCTGACCCACCAGCCACAATCCACCGTAGATCTGAAGAAGCGTCATCGACGCCTGGGTCAGCACCGCGGCCGGCCACCACGCGGGCCGCAAGGGCAGCTTCGCCGTCGTCTCCGCCTCACGCGCCGCCAGTACGTCGAGCGCCTCCGGCAGCCCATCGGCTCCCCGCACAGCCGCCTCGCGCACCGCCTGGGCCCAGGGCGCGGGCAGCCCGGACGCCGCCTCGTCCGCGACCGTGCGCACCGCCTGTTCGACCCGCTGGCGTGCCGTGGGCTCCTCCTCCACCGGGGTGGCGTCGGCGCACGCCCCGCTCCCCGGCGTACGCATGCGCTCGTACCAGCGCCACAGCCGCAGCCAAGGCGTTCCGCACGCCCTGCCGGCGTGTCTGCGCCACTCGCGCTCGGCCGCGTCGCCGACCGCCTGCGCTCCGACCGCTTCCGCCAGCCGGACCGCGAACTCCTCGCGCGCTCTTTCGTCGAGACCGGTCCGGCCCTCGGCGACGTACGCCGAACGCAGTTCGAACGCCGCCGCGTCCACATCGGCCGAGAGCCGACGCGCGGCGGCCGTCCTCTCCTGTGCGAACGCGCCGATCACGTCCCGCAGTTCGTCGACGCCCTCACCGGTGAGAGCGGACAGCGCGAGCACGGTCGCTCCGGGCTCGCCGTGCTCGCCGAGCGCCATGCCGTCCTCGTCCAGGAGTCTGCGCAGATCGTCGAGAACCTGGTCGGCGGCTTCGCCGGGCAGCCGGTCCACCTGGTTGAGTACGACGAAGGTGACCTCCGCATGGCCCGCCAGCGGGCGCAGATACCTCTCATGCAGGGCTGCGTCCGCGTACTTCTCCGGATCGACGACCCAGATCACCGCGTCCACCAGCGCCAGCACCCGGTCCACCTGCTCCCGGTGCCTCACCATCGCCGAGTCGTGGTCGGGCAGATCGATCAGGACGAGGCCGGACAGTTCCTCGGACCCGCCCGCGAGCGGGCGGCGGCGCAGCCTCGGCGGGATCGCGAGCCGGTCGAGCAGCCCGGCCGCGCCCTCCGACCAGGCGCACGCGATCGGCGCGGAGGTGGTGGGCCTGCGCAGGCCGGTCTCGGAGAGGGGCACCTGGGCGAGTGCGTTGAAGAGGGTGGACTTGCCGCTTCCGGTGGCGCCGGCGATGGCGACGACGGTGTGCCGCGACGACAGACGCTGCCGGGCCGCGGCCTCGTCCAGTACGCGCCCGGCTTCCGCGAGCGCGCCGCTCTCCAGTCTCGTACGGGAGAGGCCGACGAGTGCGCGCAGTGCGTCGAGGCGGGTCCGCAGCGGTCCGCCATAGGTGCCGCCGATCGGCATGTGCTCCTCATCCGGCCCGCCGCCGTCGTCGACGCGCTCCGGCCTGGCCCTGTCCGGCCCTGCCGACCCGGTCAGCTCGGGCCGGGCCCCCTTCGGCCGGGTCGGCTCCGACCTGACCGTCTCCGGTCCGGCTGTCTCCAGCCCGGCTGCCTCCGGTCCGGTGATGCGCCGGGCGATCAGCCCGTCGTCCCAGCGGCCGTTCGGGGCACGCCCAGCATGCCCGGCACGCCCGGCGAACTCACCACTCGCGTGCCCAGCGCCGCCTCCGTTCCCGGCAACGGCACCCGCAGCGGCACCGGCACCGGCACCCGCAGCAGCACCGCGGCCGTTCAGCGCGCTCCAGCCGTTCCGCGCGCCGGTCTCGTTCTCGTCGCCGATGATGGCGGTCACCGCCCTCTCCTCGCCTTCTGCAGTACGGACAGCGCGGCGATCAGCTCTGCCTGTGGCTCCGGGGACACCTCAAGGGCGTCGAGCGGTGCGAGCCGGCCGTCGCGTTCGGTGTTCAGCACGCCGTCGATGTACCTCGTCATCAGCTCTCCGCCCCTGTCGCGCAGCCGTAGCGCCGCGTGCGCTCCGATCCGCTCGGCGAGCTGCTCCCCCGCGCCACGGGCCCGCCGCCCGCCGAGCAGGGCGGCGGCGACCAGCGCCGCCACGGTCTCGGTGTCGGGCGCGGCGGTCATCTCCAGGCCGCGCACCTCCTCCTCCGCCAGTTCCTCCAGCTCCCGCCGCCACCGGCGCACGGCGATGCCGATCCGCCCGGCCGCCTCCGGATCCGGCCGCCCCGCGAAGGTGACGCCGCCCGCGCCGGGTTCGCGCCGCCAGGCGTCCTGGACACGCTCGGCGGCGGCGGCGACGGCGCACTGCACCAGCGCGCAGAGGCTGTCGGCGAGTGCGTCCAGGAGTTCGCCCGCGGAGCTGTCGCGTGGAAATCCGCGCCATCGCGTCCGGGCGTCCCCTGCGAGTACCGCACCCGCTTTGAGCTGCCGGTTCAGCCGTTCGCGCTCCTTCTCGTACGCCTCTTCGACGACCGCCATGAGCCGTACGGTCGCGGCGTACTGCCCGGCGGCGGCCGCGGCCAGCTCCGGCATCCGCGCGTTGAGCGAGTCGATCACGCCCGTCGCCGTACGCCCGAGGGCCTGCTGCCGAGCGGCCGGGTCCTGCACCCGCTGGGTCAGCCAGGCGAACAGCGGCGCCACGGCGGTGGTGGGCAGCAGTCCGCTGCCGCCGCCCGCCGACTCGGGCAGCTCGGGGATGGTGAACCGGGGCACGTCGCCGAGTCCGGCCTTGGTCAGCAGGGCCGCGTACTGCCGCGAGACATCCGCGATCACCTGGTGCGGAACCCGGTCGAGCACGGTGATCACGGTGGCGTCGTACTCCTTCGCGGTCCGCAGCAGATGCCACGGCACGGCGTCCGCGTACCGTGACGCGGTCGTCACCATCACCCACACGTCGGCGGCGCAGATCAGCTGGGCGGCGAGCAGACGGTTGTCGACGACGAGGGAATCGATGTCGGGCGCGTCGAGGAGCGCGAGCCCACGGGGCAGGGCGGACGCCTTCTCGATCCGCAGCTCGTTCCTTCCGGCGGATCCGGGGGCGCGTTCCGTCTCTTCCTCGCTCTCCTCCTGATGCGGCAGCCATACGCGGGTGAGCTGGGGCAGGACCCGCATCCCGGCGAACCAGTGATGGTCGTCCGGATGGCATACGAGGACGGGCGTACGGGTGGTCGGCCGCAGCACCCCCGCCTCGCTGACCCGCTTCCCCACGAGCGAATTGACCAGCGTGGACTTCCCGGCCCCGGTGGACCCCCCGACCACGGCGAGCAGCGGCGCGCCGGGGTTTCTGAGCCGGGGCACCAGATAGTCGTCGAGCTGCGCGAGCAATTCGACACGCGTCTGCCTCGCCCGGGGCGTGCCGGGAAGCGGCAGGGGCAGACGCACGGCGGCGACACGGTCGCGGAGGGCGGTAAGTGCGTCGATCAACTGAGGCCGTGCATCCAAGGTCACCACATGCGAAGAATGCCTAATTTTGGCGGCTTTTTGAAGCGTATGGGCATGTCTGCGCGCCGATCGGACAGACGGGACAGATGGGACGAGTGGGGCGCAGGCATAACGAGTGCACAACACCCAGCACGCGAGACGTGAAAAGCGATGCAGGAATCGCACCTGCCTGCGATTATCGGTTCGCTTCACCGAACCTACACATCAAGCCACGCAGGCGAAGCAACCGGGACAAGGCGATCGGAGCCCTATCCTTGTCCCCGGCAAGGCCACGGACCCGCGGGTTCCGGCGGCCATGGCCGTCATCCGGCCCCCGTAGCTCAGTGGATAGAGCAGGCGCCTTCTAAGCGCTTGGCCGCAGGTTCGAGTCCTGCCGGGGGCGCACATTTATGCAGGTCAGAGCCTTTTCAGCCCTTCACGAAGTCACTCGCGGAGGGCTTTTTCATAGCCCGTGAGGCGGATTTTGTACTGATATGCACCCTCGATTGAGGCGCTGTGTCCCACATACGTCCCCCGGCTGAGGCGGCAACATTCGCCCAACCGCACCTGGCCAGGGAGTCGCTCCTGGTCAGAGCCGTACTGATGGCCCATCGGCCAAGAACAGGACAGGCGTCAAAACGGCACCCGCCCAGTTCTCGACTGCTGGCTCGATCTGCTCGACGCCTGTTCTCACGCCGCCGCGCGCACGTAGATTCAACCCCGACGCGAGCCGCCCGATGTGGATGCGGCTGGAAGGCCAAACGGGGCGGGGAACCATGGTCAGGGCTTGGACGGTCCGCGGGGGCCAGTACGGAGAGCGCGAAGAGCAGGCGCTTGACGAGGGCGTGGTGATCGCCGGCTGGGAGGAGGTCGGCGACCTGAGCGGCTGCGCATCGATCGCCGATGTGGGGGATGTTCTGGCTCGGGCCTATCCGGATGAGCTGCCCGGCAGGGTGGACAACTGGAAGCACCAGCTGTGGCGCTTCATCACGATGGAGACCGGGGACCTAGTCGTGATGCCCCGGAAGTTCCTGGGGGTCGTCGCCATCGGGCGACTGTCCGGCGATTACGAGTACCGGAGCGAGGCAGCCCCCGGCTTCCGGCACACGCGCAAGGTGGAGTGGGTGCGCACTCAGATCGAGCGTGCCGCGATCGGTGGGGACCTCCGCGACAGCATCGGCGCATTCCTGACCGTGAGCGAGCTGCGACGCCGTGACGCGGCACACCGCGTCGAGACACTGGCGCAGACTGGTGTCGACCCGGGCTACAAGGGCGCCGTGGAGCCGCCTGCGGACCCCGAGGCGCTGGAGCAGGACGTGCGCGACGAGGGCACCCGACAGCTGACCGCCCGGGACCTGATCGGCCTGTGGGGCTGGCAGAGGCGCACCGGCGATGTCATCGACCTTGTCGACCGGGAGCTGGCGGCTCGCGGTCTGCAGGTGGCCCCGCACTTCACGGAGGTCCAGCTCGACGGCCTGATCACGGTCTCCGCGGAGGAGACCACACTGACGGGAGAGGCGGCTCAGGAGCCTCCGGGGACAGACCTTGGCCACACGCCCACAAGGGCCGCAGGCGAGGATCTGAGTCGCCACTGGCGCATCGGCAGCCTCCCCTTTGCCCGAGACGTGGTCACAGTCGGCTTCGACGAACCGCTCAGCCGAGCCATCACCCGCATGGTTCAGGGTGACTTCTCGCAGCTTCCGGTAGTGAACCGGAACAACGTGCTGCGCGGGGTCGTCACCTGGGAGAGCATCGCGCGTGCCCAATTGGGGCATCGCGGCACCACCATAGCGGCAGCTCTGGATCCTCATCCGCTTACCGCTCAGGAGCAGGAGGAGCTGTTCGTCCGCATCGACGACATTCAGCGTCACGGATTCCTGATCGTCACCGACGGCGACAATCTCGTCCTGGGGATCCTCACCGCGTCCGATCTGGCCGACCAGCTCAAGCTCCGGGTGGAACCGTTCATTCTTCTCGGCGAGGCGGAACGGCGGCTGCGCCGCCTCACCGACCGGCTGCCCGTGGACGAGCTGCCCACCGGTTCGGGTGTGCGCAGGACGCGCGCCACGGGCAAATACCTCACCCTCGGCCAGTACCCGGAAGTCCTCAAGGACGACGCCTGCTGGGCACGGCTGGCATGGCCGTACGAGCAGGACGATCTCGTCCGCCGCGTCACCGCCGTCAAGGACTACCGGAACGAACTCGCTCACTGGGACATGGACGCCCCGGAGACGAAGACCGAGGCCCTGACGGAGACCAAGCAACTGCTGAGCCTGCTGAAACTGATCGACCACGACCCGCGGCCCTGACTGTCTGAATCGCCCTGGGCCGGGCCTACCTGTCAAGCTTCCGGCCCGGGGTGGTAAAGGCCGAGTTCTATCAACGCGAGCGCTTCGGCAATCTCGACGGCCAACTCGTCCTCCGGTCCACTGACCAGGACGACATCCTGGTACAGCGGCGCCAGTACCTCCTTGGCCTCTGCAGTCCGTCCCAGGGCAAGCAGCAACATCCCGATGTTGTGTCGGAGTTCCACAGCTTCTTCGCTCGCGTCTCTGTCAACGGCGCGTACGACCGCAAGCACTTCCCTCAGCTGCGCCAGCGCGTCGGTGACCATGCCGAGTTCGGCGCGGCACCGTGCGGCTTGGGCACGGCAGGCACGGGCTTGCTCGCTGGTCGGCCCGGCAATGCGGGCATACACGTCGGCGAGGGTGTCGAACTCGGGTCGCGCGGCACGGTAGTCACCGCCGAGAAGACGCACGGCGGCGCGCTGTCTGCGCAGCGCCAGTACGGCCTTGTTCTCGGGGCCGAGCACGCGGGCCGCCGGTTCGATGACCTCGCCGAGCACGTCGACGGCCTGCGCGAACCGGTCTTCCTGAATGAGGTGGTCCGCTTGGTCGTAGGCGGCCTTGATGTCCTCCCGAAGCCGGGCCGGGACGGGCATGGGCTGCGGCAGGACAGGAGTCGGCCCATCGGCAGCGGGGGAGGAACTCACCGGGCGCCGCGACCAGACTCATGAGGTCGCCGCCCGCCTTTCCGAAGACACCCACGCACACCTTCAGGATCTGTTCCGCGAAGCACGCGAGGAGATCAGCCGATGAACGCCGTCAACACCCTGCTCCACGAGATCCAGACCCTGCTCGCCGGCCCCGGAGTCTCCTACACCTCCGCCTCCCAGCCCTGGGACGTCTACGAGGGGTACCTCTTCTCCCTGGCGACCTCCACCGCTCCCTGGCAACCTCCACCGCCAGCAGCCTGGGAGCCTCCGTCCACCACAGGGACGTCGACGGGAACGACGTCAACAACCTGGTGTTCCGCACCAGCCCCGGCCAGCTCTAAAGCACCACGCACCCGTACACCCACGCCGTGGTGGAATTCGACCGCGCCCGGGCCCTGGAGGTGCACCTCGGCGTTCAGGTCCAGGGGAACTCCGGCGTACTGCACGAGTGCGATGTCCTGATCCTGCCCGCCGACGAGGCGGCACTCTCCCGGCAGATCCGGATGGCGCCGCGGGGCAACAAGTGTCTGCTGGCCATCGAGTGCAAGTACTACACCGCCGGTCCGGTCAGCATCGGCCACGCACGCAATTTCGAAGGGCTGCACAACGACCTGCGGACCGCCCGGAACCTGTTCGTCTCCAACACCGGAGCGCCGAGCATGGTCAAGTACCTCTCCGCCCGCAAGCGCGGATACGAGCGGGAAGTCGTGCCGGCCAATGTCAACACGGTCGGTTACACGCGTGGCCAGATCCGCGAGGCGTTCAAGATCTACCTCGGGAAGACCGCTCCGTCCACGGTGATCTGATCCAAGCGCGCCCGCTTGACTTAATGACACAATTATCATGTCATGGAGTCATGCTGTACGTAACACCCCTCCTGGATGCCGACGACCAGCGGGCCCTCGACGAGATCGAGAGTATGCGCCGCTCCCTGCGCCACATGCTCCGGGCCACCCCCCGCTGGACCCGCCAGCTGCGCCGCAACCTCACCGCCCGCGCGATCGCCGGATCGAACACCATCGAGGGGTACGCCGCGACGGTCGACGACGTGGAAGCCCTCATGTCCGGCGAGGAACCCCTGGAGACCGGGGAGAAAACGCGCGCCGAGCTGGAGGGCTATCAGCGTGGCATGACCTACATCCAGGCGCTCGCCGACGCCGGAGACGGCTTCCGCTACGACGCTGGCCTGCTCAACGGTCTGCACTTCATGCTGCAAGGCCACCACCTCGACAAGCGCCCCGGCCGCTGGCGCGACGGGCCCGTCTATGTCACCAGCCCCGACGACCCGCTGGTCCCCGCCTACACCGCTCCGGACCAGGCGGTCGTTCCCGCTCTGATGTCGGAGTTCATCGACTGGCTCAACGACGGCGACCTCGACGCCCCCGTCCACGTCCGCGCTTCCATGGCCCACCTCAACCTCGTCAAGATCCACCCGTGGAAGGACGGCAACGGGCGCATGTCGCGCGCCCTGTCCACCCTGGTGTTCTCCCGCGAGGCTCTGATGCCACCCGAGTTCTCGTCCATCGAGGAATGGCTCGGCCGGGGACAGAACACGTATGCCTACTACCAGGTCCTGGAGGACGTAGGCGGCCCTATCTGGAGTCCGGAGCGGGACACCCGGCCCTGGATCCGGTTCTGTCTGACCGCCCACCACCGCCAGGCGCAGCAGGCCCAGCGGCGCTTCGACGTGATGTCGCGAGCTTGGACCCGCCTGGTCGAAGGCGTCGAGGCCGCCGGTTTGGACGAGCGGGTCGTCTACGCCTTGCTGCCCGCGTTCTCGGACGCGAAGGTCCGCCGCACCGTTTACCAGCAGGACGCCGACCTCAGCGACCAGCAAGCCATCCGCGACATCCGGGAGCTCGTCGCCCGCGGCTGGCTTGTCCCCCACGGCAAGGCCCGCGCCCGCTACTACGCCCCCGGGCCCCTTATGGATCCAGTCCGGGACGAGATCCGCCAGTCCATGGAGCCGTACACCGATCCCTACCGGCGCCAGCACTGACCTGGCCCGCCCCGCCATCCCGACTGGTGAACATGCTGGTCCGGCTGCGCAAGCACCATCCGGCATGGCGGCTGCTGCCGGCGGAGGCGAACTTCCGGGACCTAGATCGGGAACTTCGCCAGCGGATTGCGGTGTGGGGCGGGGCGGGGCCAAGGGCGAGCTAGTCGACGCTGTCCGGGCTGCCGGGCTGCCGGGCTGCCGGGCTGCCGGGCTGCCGGGAGAGCATCTCCGAGTCGGACCAAGGCCGCAGCTTCCAAACGTTCTACGACTTCCTGTTGTCCTACCGGCGCCAGGAAGAACTGAAGCACCGACTGGCCGAGGTCGAAACCATGGACACGATCGGTCAGCCGGATCCGTGGGTGCGGCGCAGGCCCCACGCCTGGCTGCACGCCACCGAACGCACACAGGCGACGGTGCGGCAGCTGTCCGAGCAGTTGCGACGGTTCCTCGACGACCGCGTCTGGTCGGAGGACCGCCGCGTCATGGAGTTGATGAGCGGCATCGAAGCACGCGCCGCCACCCTGCGGGACGTGCCCGTGGATCTGGTCACGGAGATCGACGCCATGGCTCCGACCATCACACTCCCGATGGAGCGCTTGCTCTACACACCGGTTACCCGGACTCCGACCGACAGCACCGACAGCCAGGCCGACGAGGGTAGTTCGCCGTCTCCGCGTTGTACGAGGCCGTCTACGTAGACCCGGCCCGGCTGACTGTCGTGGAACGAGCGCTGGCAGATCAGGCGCAGGTCTCGCTGTCGGCGCTTGTGCGCGCGGCCCGCTGGAACAGGAACGGATCCACTTCGCCGCACTCCGATCGGCACTGGCGGAGTGGAGGGATAGATGCACACCTTCCCGTGCTGCGGTGGGGTTCACGCCGCCATAGAACTCATCGGGGTATCGCGCATCTGGTCGAGCCGCTTCCGTAGATCCTCTTCCTGCCCGCTGATGCACTGCGTGTACGTGGCGAACAGCATGGCCACACTGGTGCCAGCCCACTCGGCCACCTGAGCGGGCGGAATGCCGTGGCTCAGCCAGGTCGTCAGGCAGGCGTGCCGAAGGTCGTACACGCGCCGTCCCGTCGGTGATGCGTAGACGTGCGGTGGCAAGATCGCATTGCGGGCGTGGTCCCACGTTCGCCGGTAGACGGAGCCCGCGAGGACACCGCCATGCTCCCCAGGAAAGAGGCGGTCGCCGGGAAGCAGACCCGCATCCTGAATGCGCGCCCGCAGGATGCGGACGAGCACAGGAGGGCACGGCACTATGCGCGTTGCGCCCTCTGCTCTCCCTTTCAGGTGCCGCTGGTCGTGCCGGGTTCCGCTGTCGGTCCACGTACGCCCGATCTCGGGCTCGGCAGCGTGCACCACGATCTCGGCCCGCTGGCCCTCCCCCCGAACCGGGCACGACAAGGTCTGACACGCGCAGCGCGACAGCCTCCTCCGGTCGCAGCCCCAGGAAGTACAGCGCGGCGAAGAACGCGTGCAGCCTTTGTCCGCCTCGCGGTCGATTCCGTATCCAGTCGAGTAGCTGCGCCTGCTGTGCATTGAGCAGACGACGTCGGTCAATCGCGCCAGCCGTGTGCAGCGTGAGGTTCCGTCTCTCGGCCAGCGGACCGGACACCAGAATCCCGCGCGCGATCGCATACCTCATCACCAGATGCAGAACCCACCGATGCCGCTTCACGAATGAGGCCGCCGCTCGTCTACCGTCAAGCAGCGTTCCCAGCACCAGCAGCACGTCCTGAACCATGAGCGGATCAGTCCAGGAGTCCATAGTCGGCGTGTGCCGCCGCACCCAACCAAGTACCGCGACGGTGTCCTCCGGCGCACCATCACGGCGGCCGGTATTGAAGGCCCAGCCGCTCAGCGCCGTACGAACCACGTGAGACGGGACGCCGGGTGGATCCCGTTCCATCAGCGCGGTGGTGACGATCACCAACGTGCGAGCAGTGTTCTTCCGGTGATTCGCTGACACGCGCGGCCACTGGGCATCCGCGAACTGGACAGCGAAGTCGTACCACCCGACCGAGGAAGCTCTCGGCTCCTACCGCTCCGGCAAGCCGGTCGACATGTTGAACAGCTCGCCGGTGTGCGTCGCGGTCACCAGCTCCGCCCGGAAACCGTCGGCCAGTGCGAACGTCTGGAACGACTTGCGATGGCGCTTTCCGCCGACGGACCAACGGACCCCATAGGGCTCGCGAAGCCTTCCGGATCCCTTCTCGATCGGCCAGACCCTGACGTCAAAGGTGGTATCCATTGTCAGCGCCTCGATCCGGTCCTGCCAGCCGCGGGCCCGCCTCGCCCGCGGGAGCCAACCCACTTCCGGGCTTACGACAAGGCTCTACCTCAATGGTCCCACCGGCGCCGGGCTGGCAAGATCGTCCCACATGCGTCCCACACAGAAGCTGACGATGCATCACTAAGCAACAAAAAATGCAGGTCAGACCGCTGGAGGTACAACCAAACTGAGTGTCTTCTAAGCGCTTGGCCGCAGGTTCGAGTCCCGCCGGGGCACCACCACCATACCCCCAATCAAGGCACTAAAGCCCAGGTCAGAGGGGGTGGCGCCACACCTCAGCACGTGAGGCGAGCAGGCCCCCGTGGCCTGATGTCCGGCTGACACCGGCCGAATCCGGGTCTCTACGGGTGTCCGTCCCACAGAATCGGACCCCCGAGCCCCTCCCGGGCGACACAACGAAGCCGCCCCGACCCCGCTTTCACAGAGTTGGGGCCGCTCGTCAGGCCACGACTGGTTGACGGTCTTCAGCGTCTTCCAGGTTCTTCAGGATCCCGACCACGTCTCCATCGATGCAGCGCACATAGGTGCTCAGGAGCACCTGAACGCTATTGCCCGCCCACTCGGCCACCTACGCTGACGGAGTGCCGCGGTTGAGCCAAGTAGCGAGACAGGTGTGATGCAGGTCATAAACCCGCTTGCCGGTCGGGGTCTCCTGCTCCCGCTCCGAAAGCACCGCCTCACGCGCCTTCACCCAGACCCGTCGGAGCACCGATCCCGCGAGCATGCCGCCCTTCTCACCCGGAAAGAGGAGGTCGGTCTCCCCCAACTTGTACTCCTTGATCACCGCGCGGAGCATGCGGACGAGGACGGGCCGGATGGGGACGACGCGCATATCGCCCTCGCCGCGCCCCTTGAGCCACCGTCGCTCGTGAACCGTACGGGTGTCGGTCCACTGACTTCCGACTTCCGGCTGAGCTCCATGAGCCAGGAACTGACCCCAGCCGGTCTCCGGCAGCGTCGCGTCCCCGACACGAAGGGCGCTGGCCTCCTCTGGGCGCAGGCCAGCGTAGTAGGTGGCGAAGAAGGCACGGTAGAGGGATCCTCGCCGGAGGCGCCTGCCGATCCAGTCCAGAATCGTCGCTACGTGGTCGCGACTGAGGAGACGCTGCTTATCGACGGAGTCCGCCACCTTCGGCGAGGTGCGGCTCTTACCCTTAGGGAGCGGATCGCGCTGCAGGTAGCCATGTCGGACGGCGTAGATCATGACGAGGTTCATGATGCGGTCGTTCCGCTTCACCGAACTGGATTTCATCCTTCGGCGGCGTCCGGGGACGCCCGCGGGGGTGCGGCGAGCCGTTGACCAGCCACTGGACCGGACTGCCGGCGGTCGTGTGGGATGGCGGGATGAGCGGACGGCGGGGGCGCGCGGTGGCGGTGGTCGTGGCGTGCGGGGTGGCTCTCGCAGGCTGCGGGGACGGGGACGGCTTCGCGGACCTCGCGGTCGTCCTCACCTCCGACGGCGCGGTCCCCGCGCCCGGCGTCCTCTGGGGCGTCCCGGCGGGCTCGCCGGGACGCCCAGCCGGCTCCCCGGGCTCGACGGCGGGGCGGACTCCCCGGTCCTCCGGACCGGTGACTTCGACGGCGACGGGGCAGCCGGACCTCGCCGTGGGCTCCCCCACCCGCATCGAGGTCCGGTTCGGTCCGCTCACCGGGCGCGCGGCCGACCGCGCGCGACCCGCGCCTGGACCCCGCCGTCGGCTGCCGCCGGCGGGCCGGGCTGCTGCATGTACGCCCTCGCGGCCCTGCTCTCGACGCGGCGAAAGCCCGTCCCCGCCCGCGAGCGCCCGGCCCGGATCATCGCCGGCGGCGACTTCGGCGGCCCGGACCAGCTCGTCCTCACGCGATGTTCACTTCCGCGTCTGCAACGTGAAGAACGGCGTCGTGTCCGGCTGCGGAGCGCTGAGCTGACACGGACCTCACCGCCCTCACCCTTCGCGGGTGGGGGCGGTTTCGTCATGCACGGGGCCAGGGGCCAGCGACGGTGGATCAAGCCCACACCGTGACGGTCGGCGAGCAGGTCTGCCAGGTTCCCTTCACGACGCACACCTGCAGGATGTATTCGTTGCCCTCGGGGAGATTGCCCGATTTCTCGTCCGTCCACGGAGAGCTGTGGCCCCGGGTGGACGCGACCCGGCCTGTGCTGAGGTACGCCTCGACGCCGTATCCGTCAGGCATGAGGTCCTGTACACCCAGGGTGTCCCCGGGCAGGCTTCCCAGGGGGTCCTGACGCCAGTAGCCCTGCCCGGCGTACACCCTGCCCCTGGTCGTGTTGAAGATGCTGTAGCCCCTCTCAAAGCCGTCGTCGAAGAACGCGAACTCGAAGCTGTTGTGGGCGCTGGCGGGGGTTGCTCCGGTCATGATGGTCGTGGCTGCGAGGGCGAGGCTTCCGGCGGCGGCACCGAGGATTCCGCTGAGGCGGTGTCTGGCGGTCGGCTGGGTGGCGGTGTTCCTGGTTTTCCGCATGGTGGTGCTCCCTGTGGGCTCAGTTCAGGGGTGGACAATCCACAGAGTGAGACCCGTCAGTTGGGCCGTCCAGGGGTGACGGACGCACATGGCGCGGGATGAACAGGCCCAGTGGCGCGGAATGGTAGGGAAGAGAACCGCCCCACTCTTCGGGCGGTTTCGTCATGTCCTGGTGCGCTGTTCTCTGTCCGCCTGTGCAGGGATCGGCAAGAGCCGTGCGGGGATCGTCATGGAGTTCCGCCTGCGGCACTCCCACTCTGGTGATCTACGGGAGACCACCCCCGAAACCAGGGAGATACCCATGCGCAGACCCGAACGGTCAAGGTCGCGGCTCGCCCTCATCGCTGTGGCGGCGGCCCTCACGTCTGTGACCGCCCAGGCACCCGCCAGCGCCGACGCGACCGGTGCCCAGGCGTCGCGCACCGGGGCCAGCTACGGCACCTGCTGGATCGGGGAAGCCGATTTCACCTACAACGCCGACGGCGTCCACCAGGGCTATCAGAGCTACGACACGGACGGTACCGGGTACGTCACCCAGGGCGTCAACTGCAACTCCTGGATCGACTCGGGTGTGCTTCAGTGGTCCGGCTACCGGTGGCGGTCAGGCGCGTGGCATCACTTCGGATGGACGCAGCCGCCCCATTCCTTCGGCTACTACGACCTGTACATGAACGACGCGCGTGACGTGCACTTCCGGGTCTGCAACGTGAAGAACGGCGTCGTGTCCGGCTGCGGAGCAGTGGCCTGACCGACCCCGACACCCCCCGCCGTCCTCCCATCCGCCTCGCGCGGAAGGGAGGGCGGTTTCGTCGTGTGCCGGGCCGGGCTCAGCGGTGGTGGACGTAGGCGGTCACGGCCTCACGGAGCACGGTGTGCGCGTCGCGGGATCGTTCGCGACCGATGTCCAGCGCCGCCTCGACGTCCGCCGCGAATTGGTTGTCGACGGGCTCTCCGAGCCGGATGTCGGACAGGTCGATCGCGGACCAGGCGGCTGCCTCGGATGCCTGTATCAGGGCTGGATCCGCGGTGGCGAGGGCGAGCCGGTCCCGGGCGCGGGTGACCTCGCTGCGGGCGCGGTAGACGGTGGCTCGGTCGGTGGGGTCGGGCTCGCCGGCCCGGATGGAGTCGACGCGGAGCCAGTAGATCTCGCGATAGGCGAGCACGGCGTCCAGCAGTGCGCCGGCGGCCGCGGCGACCTCTTGGCGGTGCTGCTGGGCCCGTGTGCGGCGCTCGGTGAGGAGTTGGGTGGAGGACGCGAGGGTGACGCCGGCGAGGGTGCCGAGGACGGCGATGAGGGTGGACCACATGGGTGGGGACGGTACGGGCACGGTGCGGGGATCGTCGCCGGATCGGAGGATCTGTCAGAAATCTGTCACCTCATGCCCTGTACCTGCGACCGCCCCTGTCTCCTTCGGGAGGCAGGGGCGGTTTCGTCGTGTCTGCCGACGGATTCGCTGTGCGGGTCGCGGTGGTCCCCCCGCGGGTGCCCGGGCCCTTGGTTCGGGCCGTGGTACGCCACCGTGCACGGCCGGGTTCTCAGGTGTCAGGCGGACATCTCCTGCCGTAGGACGTCCAGGGCATCAGATGCTTCCTCGCGGAGGCGCGGAAGGTCGTTGCCTGCGGTCCGTATGACTCTCTGAAGCTGGTGAGGCAGGCGCTGCGTGGTGGCCTCGTACGTCGCCGTGGCCAGGGATTCCGCTGCCCCGTGGTCATCTCCGGCGAGGAGCCGCACGTGGGCCGCTGTGATCATTTCGATCGCACGCCACTGTGGGGCGACGGTCGTAGTGACGACCGTGTCGCTGTCCACCAGCTTGATCGCCTCTCGCGCCCGGCCCGTCGCTACCAGGCCCCGCAGCCGGATCTCGTGGAGGGCGAAGGGGTTGAAGAGGCTGGTGTGCGGCACCGAGTCGAGCAGAGACGCACATTCCCGCGTGACCTGGTCGAACAGATCGGCATGGCCGAGCGCGCCGGCCGCCCGCCCGAGGAGGGGCAGGACGGCAGCCCGTGCGTTTGCGGTCGGGGCGATGGCGGCGGCGTGGAGCAGGCGGTCGACGGCGGCTCCGCGCAGACCTGCCTTGCGTAGTTCATTGCCATGCATCCGCAGGATGTACGACGTGAATCCGGGATCGGCGAAGTAGTCCGCGATCTTGATGCTTCTGGCCGTCCACCGTGCGGCGGTACCGATTCTTTCCTCTGGAAGGACGTTCCCCAACGCGACGCCGGGACCGACGCGAGCCTGCGCGAGAAGGCGGAGAACGTCCCGTTCGGTGTGCCCGTCGTCGACTCTCGCTTCGAGTCGGGCGGCTAACGGCCACGGTTCCTCCACGGCCTCGGACGCGTGACCGGACTGGCGGGCGATCTCGGCCAGGCGGATGGTGGACTCACCGAACTGGAGCATCGCCCGGTGGTCGGTGTCGGCAGGATCGGTGATGCCGAGGACGTGCGGGGGAAGACGGAGCTGTTCGCACACGCGCCGACGGGATCCGACGTCGTCGAGGCTGCGTTTCCCGGTCTCGACGGCGGAGATGTAGGTCTTGTCGTAGCCGAGCAGCGAGCCGAGCTGCGTCTGGTTCAGCCGGTGAACGGATCGGTAGAAGCGGGAGGATCCCACCCAGGTCTCCGGCCGCCAGGACGAGCTGGGCCTGCGGGGTGGCCCAGTGCCACTGGGCATGTTCCGAGAGCCGGGGAGCACCAGCGGACTGCCGGAACGCCGCTCCGTCTCCGGCCATGACTACCGCCCGCTGGTCCAGGCCGCGATCGACTGCTTGTACCCGCGGGGCATGTTCAGTTGCGGTACCTCGGCGGCGGTGAAGAGCCCGATCTCCTTGTGCTCGTGGCTCAGTACGGGGGGCCGGTCCGGTGTCAGGACGTGACAGCCGTAGGTCACGACCAGTACACGTCGCCCGGGGATCGGCTCGTAGATCCAGACGCCTCCGTCGATGAGGGGGCCAGCCTTGACCTCCCAGCCGGTCTCCTCGCGGAGTTCGCGCTCCACGGCGTGTTCCGGGTTCTCGTCGGCCGGGACGCCTTCGACCGGATCGCCGACCTCAAGGCGACCTCCGGGCAGTTCCCATTCCTGCCGCTCGTTCTTCAGCAGCATTACCCGGTTCCGGGCGTCGAGAGCGACGGCCTTGACAGAGACGGGCCACAAGGGGGGTGTGTACGGCATGAGGTACCTCGTCCTGCGCGGCGGACCCGGACGGTCGGAACGTAGCAGGTGCCCCCCGCAAGGTGCCCTCACGGTCGAGATTTTCGAATCGACAATCTGTCGCTTTACGGCCGCTGCCCCCGCTCCCACTGTTGACGGCACCGCCCGCCGACCCTGGAGCAGACAATGCCCGAAGTGATAGAGCAGCACGAGGTCCTGTTCACAGCGCATCGTGTCGACGCCCAAGCCCCGGAGGCTGAACCCGAGATCGCCAGGCGCCTGCGCGAGCACGGGCTGGTGACCGTAGAGGGACTGTTCACCCGGCGCGATGTCCTCACCCTCGCCAAGCGCCTCATGGACCTGTCACCGCACCCGAACAGCGATTCCGACGGTCTGACCACCATCCAGCACACGCAGCGGCACGCCGGCCGCCCGGGGTACGCAGGGCTCGGGCAAGGGGAGCTCTTGGCGCACACCGAACGCTCCCAGGTCCCCCGTCCGCCTCGGCTGATGCTCCTGGCCTGCGAGCAGAAGGCAGATGCTGGTGGCCACTCCCTGCTGGTCGACGGACAAGCGGTATTCAGCGAACTCCGTGCACGCTGCCCCGAGGCTGTCGAGACGCTGTCGAGGCCGCGGTCCGTGTACTTCGGCACGGGTACGGGAAATCCTTCGCAGGTCTTCACGCTCCACGCGGGAGGCCGTGCGAGTATCCGGCTCAGGCAGGACGAACTTGCCCGGTGGAGCCCGTTCGTCGAGCCCTATCCGGCTCACCTGAATGCCGCCCTGCTGGCCCGGCAGCACCTCTCGACCTCGTTCCCGGGCAGGCGTACATCCTGGACAACTACCGCTGGCTCCATGCCCGCACCGAGTTCTCCGGCCAGCGGAGGTTTCTTCGGGCACTGGGAGAACCGCATTTCGCAATGCCGACAGGATTCGTCACGGCACCCGGCGGGACTCGCAGCGCGGAGGCCGCCTGGTGGAGCCCCCTGAGGCGGACGCAGCCGCCGCCCGGTCGGCGATGACCCTCCATGTGTACCGAGTCAGCCCCGGCGGTACCCGGCAACCCGTCTCGTCGCGGGTCGTGGTCCGCGGCGAGAACGGCCAGGGGCCTCCAGTGGAACCAACCTGGTCCACGGCGTATCCGCCCTGCGCCTGCCCCCGGTGCGCGGCCGCGGAGAAGGGCGGCCGGTGATGGAGATGCAGACGTGGCGGGACGCCACGGCCAGGGCCGCGGACGCGGCCGAGGCGATCCGGTCCGTGATGGCCGCACTCGGCGTGCCCGAACGGGACTGGAGACTGATCAGGCCCATGGTCAGCCGGTCGGGGAAGTCGTACGTGCACCTCGGGGTCCTGCGCGCGGAGGCGGTGGAGCAGCTCGCCGAGGCACTGCGGGCCGCAGTGCCCCCGGCTCCGGCGCGGCCTCCGCAGGCGGTGGAGATGCGGTGGCTGGATACCGGTTCGAACTCCGGGGCCATGGTGCCCGCTCCGGTCACGGAGACCGACGCTCCGGCCTGAACCACCGCCCGCGGCCCCGCACTCACTGCGGGTGGACCCCGGCTGGGCGGGCCGGGGCTACTCCTCGCGGACCAGCTCGGCCAGCGGGGCACCGATCGCGTCCGTGATGCCGATCAGCGAGTCGAGGAGCGGCGACGAATGGCCCAGCTCGATGCGGTTGTACGTCGCCCGGTCGATGCCCGTGGTGAGAGCGACCTGCTCTTGGGTCAGCCCGGCATGTCGCCTCGCCGCTGTGATCTGGTCGCCTGCGGCCCGGCGGCGGGTGAGCACCCAGTCGGGCGGAGGACTGGAGCGTGGCACGCATCCACGCTCACGGGACCGTGATCGAATGCATGTAGGGCAAAACCTACATACACGCGTGAACTTGGAAGTGGATGGGTACGCCCCGCACGGCCCCCCTTCCGTGAGCGCCCGCCCTTGGCGGGCATCGGGACTGCGAGACTCTCGCGCGAGGTCACCCGCTCGGATAGCGGGTCGCAGTCCCGCACTGCCCCGGAGCTCAGCAGCACTCCGGGGCAGTGCCCTTCGCCGACGATTCCGCGACGATTTCGCGTCGAAGTTGGACCAAGCGACTTTCCATAGATTGGTGCGCAGCGACCAGGCGAAACCCCTGGTGAGCACATCGCTCACGCCAGTACGCCTTCTAGGCGCTTGGCCGCAGGTTCGAGTCCTGCCGGGTGCGCCACATTTTCGCAGGTCAGACAGCGTTTCCAGCCCGCCACGAGATCACTTGCGGCGGGCTTTTCGTTGCCGCTGATGATGCGTGGTGTCGGAGAACGCGGGTATCAGGGCCGGAGTGCCCGGCCAGGGCCGCAGCACACCTTCCGTCAGCAGGAACATCAGGAACACCGACTCACGGACCGGCTCGTACAACAGGCTCTGCCGCTCCACTCGGGCCGCCCCCGCACTGCCGATCTCCTCGGGCTCCGGCTTCTGCGTGGTGGTGAAGACGTGCCGGGCGTACTCGGCACTCTGGAGCAGCGCGGAAAGTACAACGCACTGAAACGACCGCACCAGGGCCGCGCTCCGCACCGCCTCATAGAGGCACGCATTCTCGCTGTCGGGGCGAGAGCGGACGGAAGCCCTGGGAGCCTGCCCGACACAACAGCCGGATCACTCACCTGCCTGCCAACGCCCCGACAAGCCAAGCGGTCCGACGGGCGAACCGCCGGACCGCCGGACCGCTGTGAATGATCAGTCTCCGAAGGTGAGGATGTAGACCGGGCTGTGAGAGCTGCCCTCGTTGTGCACTACCGGACAGGACGTCTTCTGCGCGCTGAGCTTGGTCTTGACCTGAATTCCACAGAAGGGCGAGTCGTCCCAGTTGAGCTCCTTGATGTTGCTGAGCACGGGGATGTCGTCCCCCTTCTTGTCACTGGGGGCGGCGCTGGCCCCGCCGATGCCGGCGAGAAGGATTCCGCTGGTGACTGCGGCCACCGCTGCGATCCTCTGGACGGTCCTCATGTGTTCTCCTCCGTTGCTGTGCCCCAGGCGGGGCAGATACATGGAGAACGATGCACAAAAGAGATCAGACCGTAACGTCACTCATCTTTCGACCACTCCCACGGCCGTACAAGTCAAGAGACTGCTGGACCAACTGGGCGAGCAAGAGGCCCCGTTACCCGTCGCGCCGGGCGTGACGCTGTCCAAGCCCGGACTTATCCCTGGGGCCGTCTGTGGGCCGTCCGAGGGCGGCCGAAGACGACAGACGACGATAGTTCCGAACGCTCCCCCGTACTCAGAGACGGTGCTTCGGATACCGGCACAGGCGCCGGTCAGTGAAGCGGAGTTGAGCTGCGGATCAGAAGATCACACCACCCACGAGACTGCTCGGCCACCCACCGGGCCGTCTCAGTTCCCGTCTCATTCAGCCCCGTTCACGGTCGTTCAGGCGGGACCCGAAGCCGTCCCAGCGCCGAGGGCCAAGCGGCCATGAAAGTCGGTGAACGCCCCGACATACAGCCCTGACAGGCGCCAACACAGTTGGAAAGCGTGCGTCCACCCCGTGTTCTGACGTGACGGCAGTTCTGACGGCAACGACCGCGGACAGCAGCAACCGCCCACAGTCAGCCCGAAGCGCACGAACAGCAGAAGAGCAAGGGGCACAAGCCCCCCGTCCGCGTCTGCTGAGCGCTTGGCCGCAGGTTCGAGTCCTGCCGGGGGCGCCACTGCCGCACCGTCAGGTGGGCGGCGTTTCGTCGTGTGCGGTGCCCGGCGACCGGCGCGCCACGCTGTGCGCGGAGATACCAGGGCCGTGCACGGATATCCATGGAGTCCGGTACGGCCGTGCCCGCATCCTGATGCCTGGCAATCCCCCGGATTCAGGAGGACTCATGCTCGGACGACCACGGTTACGGATCCGCCTCGCCGTCGCGCTCGCCGCGACGGCCCTCGCCGTCGGCGTCGCCCAGGCGCCCGCGAGCGCGGGCGAGACCGGTGCCCTCGCGTATCGCAGCGGGATCAGCTACTCCAGCTGCTATCTGGGCGAGGCCATCTTCTCCACCACCCCCGACGGCACCCACGGCGGCCACCCCAACTCCGACGCCTCGGGCAGCGGTCGCGAATCCGCGTGGGCCAGCTGCTCCTGGATCGATTCGGGGGTGCTCCAGTGGTCCGGTTACCGGTGGCGGTCAGGGGCATGGCATCACTTCGGCTGGCTCCGCCCCCCGGCCTTGATCGGCCCCGGCAACTACGAGTACGACCTGACCATCAATGACGTACGCGATGTGCACTTCCGCGTCTGCAACATCCAGAACGGGGTGGTGGGCGGCTGCGCGCCGGTGACCTGACCCCGGACGACCCCTGGCCGTCATGCCCTCTCGCCTGCGTGGCGAGAGGGCGGTCGTCATGTCCGCAGCCGCTCCGATGCGGCTCGGCGGATGTCCCGAGGTCCGCCCTTCGTCCTGGAGATGGGCGGGGGCCTTCCGCGCGGTCGGCGCGGCCACCCCGGACCTGGTGGACGGCTCGACGGCCGAGGGGTGGCCTTCGATCTGACGGCGTACGTGCCGTCGGGGATCCTCGCCCCGACCGACGCGGTCATCCGCCTGTCCGCGACCCGCGTCCGCGGGTCGGACCTGTGGCCGTACCGCGGTATCGAGGCCGTCGACGGTCCGTCCCGTCGACGCCGTGAGCCCGCCGCCCCTTGATACGGGCGGCGGGCTCTGGGAGGTCGCGGGCCGCCCGTACCCTTCGGGACTCTCCGGTTCGGCCGGGTTCAGCGGCCGAGGGCTTTGCGGAGCTGGTCCTTGTTCATGGTGGAGCGGCCGTCGATGTTCTTCTTCCGCGCCTCCGCGTAGAGCTGATCCCTGGTGGGGCCCTGGGCTCCCGTGTGGGAGCGCTGCCCGCCGCGCTGGGAAGCGGACTTCGGATCTCGGGTGGAGGTCCTGCTCGCGGTCTTCGACTCGCCCGAACGGGCGCGTTCCTTGTTCACCGTCCGGGCGGCCATCTCCTTCGCCCGGCTCATGGAGGCACCGCGCTCGTGGGCGCTCTCCTTGATGTGCTCGTACTGCCGCTCTCGCTTCGGGCTCGATCCCGCCGGCATCTCACGTCTCCTTCGTCGCTCGGTGGTCTGGTGCCGGGGCGACGGCCGGTTCTCTCACCGGGTAGCCCCTGGAATCCACTTCACACTCCTGGGTCCAGGGTCGCGACAGGAGACGGGACGGAGAGCGACAGCGTGCGCGGAAGGACGTGGTCGCCGTGCCGGGCGGCGCGGGCAGTGCGGGGCACTCGCGGGGTCGGGTGCCCGTGGTGTGCGGTACGGCCATTGGGGCCATAGGCGCGCGGTCCCGGCCGGGTCGGTGGGGTCGGTCCGCGGCGCGCGGTCACCGTCAGGGCATGCGTCGCCGCCTTCGGCCTGCCTGGCGCCTGATGCCCCGGACGGCGCGCCCGGTTCCGGTGCCGGGAGCCGGCTCGGCGAGGCCGTCGGCATATGAGAGCGGCTCGCCCGCGCGACGGCCCGGCAGGCGGACGGCGCGCCCGTGCCCGTATCCGCCGTCGCGCGGGTCCGGCGTACCCCGGAGGCTCAGGACTTCAGCTGGGTGAAGCGGATGCTGTTGCCGAAGGGGTCGCGGAGGCCGCAGTCGATTCCGTACGGGCGCTCGGTCGGTTCATCGGTGAACTCGACGCCCCGGCCCAGCAGCGTCTCGTACGTCTTGCGGCAGTCGTCCGTGGTGAAGATGAGCGAGCCGCCCGTCGCGCCCTTGGTCACCAGTTCGCGGACCTGCTCCGCCGTCTCCTCGGACATCGCCGGAGGGCCCGGCTTCTCCAGCAGGATCTGGCGCTCCGGGTGGCCGGGGATGCTGACGGTCAGCCAGCGCATGAAGTCCATGTCGACGTCGGCGCTGACCTCCAGGCCGAGCTTGCCGACGTAGAAGTCGAGAGCCTCGTCTTGGTCGAGGACGTAGATCTGCGAGTGCGTGATGGCGTTGAACATGTTCATCACGCTACTGCGCGAACCGGACGGGAACTTATCCAAAACTGCTGTGCCGAGGGTGGGCGCGGTTCGTGCGGAGGGGCAGTCGGTCATGTGACCGAAGCGCGCGGAAGGGGGTCAGGCGCTCGGGCGCGTCCACGCCATCGTGAAGCACGTCGGCACGTTCGCGGGCACGGATTCCTTGCGGTACGCCCTCGGTGACCGGCCGACGATGTCGCGGAACGTGCGGCTGAAGGTTCCGGTGCTGCCGAAGCCGACTTCGAAGCAGATGTCCGTCACGCTGCGGCGGGTCTCCCGCAGCAGGAACATCGCGCGCTCGACTCGGCGGCGCTGGAGATAGCGGTGCGGCGTCTCGCCGAACGTCGCCCGGAAGGTACGCGTGAAGTGCGCCGGGGACACATGGGCGATCCGGGCGAGGGCCGGGACGTCCAGCGGTTGCGCGTAGGCGCGGTCCATCGTGTCCCGTACGCGAAGCATGCGACGGTTGGTCTCCTCCACAGCGCGGCTCACAGGGGTCATCACAGCACAGTTCCTCCCGGCACAGCCGTTCCAGAGCCTCTTCCCGGCGGAAGAGATCCCTTCCGGGGCTCGGGGCCTCGCGGCTCGGGTCGTGGCGGGCTGTTCAGCGGGGTGTCCGCAGACCGGTGATCACCATGTGCGTCAGCAGGTCATAGCTCTCGTCCAGCTTCTCGGGGAGACCGAACGCGCCTTCGGCCTCCAGTACGGCGAAGCCGTGGACCGCGACGCGCAGGCAGCGGGTCGCGTGGACCGCCGCAGAGTCCTCCATGCCGTAGGAGCGCAGTGTGGCGAACACGATGTCGATCAGCCGCTTCCCGGCTTCGGCCGTCGCGGGTTCCGGGCTCTGGCCCAGCGCCGAGTAGCGGTGCGGGTACTGCTGTACGTACTGCCGCCAGGCCACCATGAGGGCGCGAACCGCCTCGTCCGATGAGCGGCCGAGGACGGCCTCGCCCACCCGGTCCGCGATCTCGTTCATGATCCGGGCCGACATGAGTGCGCGTAGCTCGGCGAGATGGCGCACGTGCTTGTAGAGGGACGGGGTGGCCACGCCCGCCCGTCTGGCCACCGCCGACAGGGTCAGGGCGGCCGGGGCTCCCTCGTCGACGATGCGGAGCGCGATGTCGACGACCGCTTCCGGGGACAGGGCCGCCCTAGCCACGTGCCGTCTCCTGGGGGATGAAGGCCAGGATGGACTCGGCGACCTCGGCGGGGAACTGGACGTGCGCGTAGTGACCCGCTTCCTCGATGACTTCGAGCCGGCCGAGTCCTCTCGGCATCTCCGCCACGATGGCCTCTCCCTCGGCTCGGGGGTCGGGCCAGTCGGGGTCGAGACCGCCCTCGATCACCAGGGCGGGGCACTGGATGCCGGGCAGTGCGGCACCGGCGTCGGTGGGTGCGGACTTGCCCATCCTGCTGAAGGCGGCCATCCTGCCCGGCCTGCGCAGATCGGCGTCGAGCGCGGCGAGATGGGCGGGAAAACCGGCGGGCCTGGCACCCGGACAGGCATGGTCGAGGTAGCGCTTCCACAGGCCGACGCTGCGCAGCAGGGCGGTGCCCAGGAGCAGCGTCATGCCCTTGCGGTAGCGGGCGTTCGTGGCAAGGGCGCGTAGATCGGGCTTCTGGGCGCGGGTGAACGGGCTGATCTCGACGATGGCGCGGACGAGTCGGGGTTCCCGGGCCGCGGCGATGGTGGCCGCGCCGCCGGAGAACGAGTGACCCACGATGACGGCCGGGCCTCCCAGGTGCCGGATGAGTGCGAGCAGATCATCCGCCACGTCGGTGCGGGTGAAGGACGGCCAGTCGGGGCTGGACTCGCCGTGTCCGCGCAGGTCCGTTGTGGCGACGCGGTGGCCGTGCCGTGCGAGGAGGGCGGCCAGCTCGTTGTACGCCGCCCTGTTGTCGCCCATGCCGTGGGCCAGCACGATCAGCGGTCCCTCTCCGGTCACGTCGTACGCGAGCCGTCCGCCTTCGGTGGTCAGGAATTCGGTCATGGCATCCTCAATCGGCTAAATGGCATAGCCCTGAAGCTAATAGCATTAGCCTTGCGCGTCAACTCTGCGCCGCGCTGGAGGCTTGGCCGGGGGGTCGGCAGGGGGCTTGGGCCGGGGGCTCGGGCCGGGGGCTCGGGCCGGGGCTCCGTACGGCTCGCGGTGCGTGGCTCCGTACGGCTCGCGGTACGAGTACCGGCTTCGGATTCGGGTGCGGCGGGTCGGTCGGCCGTCCCCGACGGACGCCTGGCCGGACACCTGATCGGACCCGGCCGGACGCCTGGCCGGTGCGCCGAGCCGACGCCGGCGGGAAGGGCCCGCGCCGCCCGCATGGTGTAGCTGGATACACCACGGAATACGGGACCCAGACGGCTCGTTCCACCCCGCCCCCGCTTCCTAGCGTGTTCTCGAAGTCAGCGCAGACGGAAGGCACGAGAGATGACACCGGTCGGATACGGCTCCGCGGCCGCGGCGGACGGCACGGGTACGGCGGGTACCGCGGGCACGGGCGCGGGTACGGGCACGACGGCGGAAGCCATGCGGCTGGAGTCCGTGACCCGGACATACGGCAAGGGGGACACCGCGGTCACCGCCCTCCGGGACGTCACCCTCGGTGTGCCGCACGGGACGTTCACCGCGGTCATGGGGCCGTCCGGGTCCGGCAAGAGCACGTTTCTGCACTGCCTCGCCGGGCTCGACCGGCCCACCTCGGGACGGGTCTACCTCGGGAACACCGAGCTGTCGAGGCTCAAGGAGTCGGCGCTGACGGCCGTACGGCGGGAGCGGATCGGCTACGTCTTCCAGGCGTACAACCTCATGGCGGCGCTGTCGGTGCGGCAGAACGTGACCCTGGTCCCCCGGCTCGCGGGCAAGCCCGTCGACGACGCCTGGCTGCGGGAGATCCTCGAACGCGTCGGCATGAGCGCGCACATGGATCGCAGGCCGCATCAGCTCTCCGGCGGGCAGCAGCAGCGCGTGGCCATCGCCCGCGCG
This sequence comes from Streptomyces sp. NPDC004838, assembly GCF_053600955.1. Taxonomy (NCBI): domain Bacteria; kingdom Bacillati; phylum Actinomycetota; class Actinomycetes; order Kitasatosporales; family Streptomycetaceae; genus Streptomyces; species Streptomyces sp. NPDC004838. The sequence goes on from NZ_JBSGAW010000004.1 coordinate 301,558, forward strand.
CTCGTGACCCGGCCGGATGTGCTGCTCGCCGACGAGCCGACGGGCGCGCTGGACACCCGGACCGGTCAGGAGGTCCTGAAGCTGTTCCGGCAGATCGTCGACGAGACGGGCCAGACCGTGCTGATGGTGACGCATGACCCGGTCGCGGCCTCGTACGCCGACTCCGTCGTCTTCCTGGCGGACGGACGACTCGCGGGCGAGTTGCTCCGGCCGACGGCCGAGCGGGTCGCGGACCGGATGACCCGCCTCGGGAACTGGTGAGGCGGCCGTGTTCGACATCACGTGGAGCACCGTCAAGCATCGAAAGGGCGGCTTCATCGCGGCCTTCATCGCCCTGTTCTGCGGGTCCGCGGTCGTCACCGCCTGCGGAGTCCTGCTGCTGTCCGGGCTGCTGTCCGGGGTGTCGCCCGAGCGTTACGCGGGTGCGACCGTCATGATCGGCGGGCAGCAGCACAAGGAGACGCCGGAGGACTTCGACCCGGCGCACGCCGAACGCGTCACCGTCCCCGCCGATCTGCTGCGCGAGGCCGCCGATGTGCCGGGCGTCGAAACCGCCGTCGCCGACCGTACGGTCGCCATGGGCATCGCCGACGACCGCGGCCGTACGGTCGACCTGGACGACCCCCTGTACGGGCACGGCTGGTCCTCGGCCGCGCTCGGCCCCTTCCGGCTGACCGAGGGCACGGAACCCCGCGGCGGCGGGGAGGCCGTGCTGGACGCGGAACTCGCGCGCCGGGCGGGCCTGGAGGTGGGCGACACCGCACGGCTGTCGGTGGGGACGAACCCCGCCTCGTACACGGTCGTCGGAATCGTCTCCCCGGTGGACCGGCAGTCGGCCGTGTTCCTCACCGACGAGAAGGCCGCCGAGCTGTCACCCGACCCGGACCGGCTCACCGCGATCGGGATCATCGGCGAGCCCGGTACCGACGCGGGCACGCTGGCGCAGCGGATCGAGAAGGCGCTGCCCGGCACGGACACGTACACCGGAGAGCGGATCGGCGATCTGGAGTTCCTCGACGTGGGGCAGTCGCGGGGGTTCCTCATCGGGCTGTCCGCGTCCTTCGGCGGCACGGCGCTCGCCGTCGTGATCTTCGTGGTTTCCTCGACTCTCGGTCTCGGCGTCCATCAGCGCCGTGGGGAGTTGGCGACGCTCCGGGCCGTCGCGGCCACGCCCCGGCAGATCCACCGGCTGATCGGCGGCGAGATCCTGCTGGTGTCCTCGGTCGGCGCGCTGCTGGGGTCCCTGCTGGGCTTCGTCGTGGCGGGGCTGCTGCGGGACGCGTTCGCGGCGGGCGGGGTACTGCCCGCCGACTTCGAACTGTCGTACAACCCGATTCCGGCGGTGGCCTCCGTGGTGCTCTGCGTGCTGGGGGCGCGGCTCGCCGGATACATCGCCGCGTTCCGGGTCGCGAGGATCCGGCCGGTGGAGGCGCTGGGCGAATCCCAGGTGGAACCGCCCGAGCCGGGGCGCGTACGGCTGAACACCGGCCGGGCGCTGATCGTGCTCGGAGTGGCCACCTCGGTCGCGCTGCCCCTGTTCGTGCCGGGCCGGCTGGCGCTCGCCGGCGCCGGAGGCTCGCTCCTGATCCTGATGACCGGAACCGCGTTGATCGGCCCCCGGCTGGTGGGGGCCACCTCACGGGTGCTGGGCCCGCTCCTTCGGCGGTCGCGGGTGAGCGGCTACCTCGCCGCCGCCAACAGCACCGCGAACACCCGCAGACTCAGCGGCGCGGTCGTTCCGCTGGCACTCTGCGCGGCGATGGCACTGCTCCAGCTCACCACGGCGTCCACGGTCGGGGCCGAGGCGAAGGACCAGGCCGTGAACGGGGTCGTGGCGGACTATGTCCTGACCGGCGAGGGGACCGGGCTCTCGCCGGAGCTGACCGGGACGGTGCGGGAGCTTCCCGGCGTCGCGGCCGCGACTCCGGTGGTCCGCTCCCAGGTGCTGATCGACTACAAGGAGTTCGGCGATCCGAGGTCCGAGTCGTTCAGCGCGCAGGGCGTCGACCCGGCGAACCTGGGCCGCACGCTCGATCTCGATGTCCGCGACGGCACGCTGGACGGACTCAGGGGCGACACCGTGGCGCTGAGCTGGATGGCCGCCGGGACGGCCGGCCTCGACGTCGGCGACACCGCCGATCTCCATCTCGGCGACGGCGTCCGCAAGAAGCTCCGGGTGGTGGCGGTGTACGGCAACGGCCTGGGCTTCGGGGACGTGACGCTCCCCCACGACGTACTGGTCCGGCACACCACCACCGGCCTGGACGCGGCGATCCTGGTCAGCGCCGAGGACGCGGGCGCCGGGGGCGCGGGCGCACGGACGGAGGCTCGGTCGGCGCTGGACGGGCTCGCCGGGGACACGCCCGGACTCCAGGTGCGGGAGCCCGACGAGTTCACCGCGGCGCAGCAGGGAGAGTTCGCACAGCAGTCGTGGGTCAATATGGTCGCGAACGCGCTGCTGTTCCTGTACGTGCTGATCGCCGTCGTGAACACCCTGGTGATGGCGACGACCGCACGCGGCCGGGAGTTCGGCATGCTGCGGCTGATCGGCACGACCAAGCGGCAGACCCTGCGGATGATGCTGATGGAGTCCTGGGTGGTGGTGGCGACGGCGATCGTGGTCGGCGTCCTCATCGCCATCCCGCCCCTGATCGGAACCAGCCTCGCGATGACGGGCCGGGCCGTGCCCCATGTGGAGCCGGTGGTGTGGGCGGGCGTGGCCGGGTTCGTGGCGGTGCTGGGCTGGCTGTCGATCACGGTGCCGACCCGGTCCGCACTGCGGACGCGGCCGGCGGAGGCGGTACGGACGGGCGAGTGAGGGGCCCTCGGGCGGACACGCGGGCGGACACGCGGGCGGACACGCGGGCGGACACGGACGGTAGGACGGTGGCTCGGTCCGGCGAGCGGGCCCCGCCGGGGGTGGCCGCCGGGGGCCGTGGCTACACCGTGGCGCGGTCCCGCCAGGCCGGGGTTCCGCGCGCCGACCACGCGGGTGTGGGGGCGGCGAGGACGGTGGCCGGACGCGGCCAGGGGGCCGGGCCTGCCGGAACCTGGCCGGCCGGGTCGGGGCCAGGGGGCCGGGCCGCCAGGGCGTGGAGGACCAGGACGAGCGCCGCCAGCTCCTCCTGCCGGGGAGCGCCCCGGACCACGCGCACCGTGCGCGGCGCGTTGGCGGCGCTCACTGGGGCTGGTTCCCGTGCTTGCGGCTGGGCAGGGGCGCGTGTTTGGCACGGAGCATCGCCAGCGCGCCGATCAGCCGCTCCCGGGTCTCGGCCGGGTCGATCACGCTGTCGACGAGGCCGCGCTCGGCCGCGTAGTACGGGTGCATCAGCTCGGACCGGTACTCCTTCACCAGCCGCGCGCGGGTCGCCTCCGGATCGGACGCGCCCGCGATCTCGCGCCGGAAGACGACGTTCGCCGCGCCCTCCGCGCCCATCACCGCGATCTCGTTGCCCGGCCAGGCCAGCGAGATGTCCGTGCCGATGGAGCGGGAGTCCATGACGATGTACGCGCCGCCGTACGCCTTGCGCAGGATCAGCTGGACCCTGGGGACCGTGGCGTTGCAGTAGGCGTAGAGCAGCTTCGCGCCGTGCCGGATGATCCCGCCGTGCTCCTGGTCGACGCCGGGCAGGAAGCCGGGGACGTCGACCAGGGTGACGAGCGGGACGTTGAAGGCGTCGCAGGTCTGGACGAAGCGGGCCGCCTTCTCGGCGGCGTGGATGTCCAGCACCCCGGCGCGGGACGCGGGCTGGTTGGCGACGATGCCGACGACCTGGCCGTCGAGACGGGCCAGCGCGCAGACGATGTTCGTCGCCCACGCCTCGTGGACCTCGAAGAACTCGCCGTCGTCGACGATCTCCCCCACCACCGCCCGGATGTCGTACGCCCGGCCCGGATCGGCCGGAACGAGGTCCAGCAGCGCCTCGGTGCGGCGGTCGGCCGGGTCGGAAGCGGGCTCCGGCGGCGGCAGTTCGCGGTTGTTGGACGGCAGCAGGGACAGCAGATGGCGTACGTCGTCGAGGCAGCTCGCCTCGTCGTCGTACGCGAAGTGGGCGACGCCCGAGAGCGAGGAGTGCGCGTCGGCCCCGCCCAGCGCGTCATGCGTGATGACCTCGCCGGTCACCGCCTGCACCACATCGGGGCCGGTGATGAACATCTGAGCGGTTCCGCGCACCATGAAGACGAAATCGGTGAGCGCCGGGGAGTAGGCGGCGCCGCCGGCGCACGGGCCCATGATCACGCTGATCTGCGGAATGACCCCGGAGCTGCGCACATTGCGGGTGAAGATGCCGCCGTACCCCGCGAGCGCGGTGACGCCCTCCTGGATCCTCGCTCCCGCGCCGTCGCAGAGGCCGACGACCGGGGAGCCCGCGGACTCGGCCAGGTCCATCAGTTTGTGGATCTTCTCGGCGTGGGCCTCGCCCAGCGCCCCGCCGAAGATCCGGAAGTCGTGGGCGTACGCGAAGACGGTCCGGCCGTGCACCCGCCCCCAGCCGGTGACCACACCGTCGGTGTGCGGACGGCGGTCCTCCAGTCCGAAGCCGGTGGCGCGGTGGCGTCGCAGCTCCTCGATCTCGGTGAAGCCGCCCTCGTCGAAGAGGAGCGCGAGGCGCTCACGGGCGGTCAGTTTTCCCTTGGCGTGCTGCGCCTCGGTCGCCCGCTCGCTCGGGCCGCGCCGCACCTTCTCGTGCAGCTCGGCGAGTTCGGCGGCCCGGTCCCGTAGCCGGCCTTCCTCCGGAGTACCCGTTTCCGGGGCCGCGGGCGGGGCAGCGGGTGGGGAGGTGTCCGGGGCAGCGGACGTGGCGGCGGGCGGGGCCGTGGGCACGGCGGTGCCCACGGCGGTTTCCCTCGCGGTCTTCAGGGGCGTTTCCTCGGCAACGCTCATGATCCGAGCATCGGAGAGCGCGCTATAGGCGGACTCGACGGCCTCTGTACGTGTCGGTGGAGGACGGCTCGACCCCTGCCCTCCAGCCTTGGGCTATGACACACCTTCAGCGCGACCTCCACCGCCGGTCCGTGGTCCTGATGTGCCCGGGTACGGGAGCGCAGCATCCGGGAATGGCCGCCGGGCTCTACGGGCACGAGCGGGTCTTCACGGAAGCGGTCGACTCGGTGCTGGACCTGCTCGGGCCGGCCGGCAAGGCCGTGCGGGCCGACTGGCTGGCCGACGATCCCGCCGAGTCGCTCGACGGCGACACCCGCTCCGCGCCCCTGCTGTTCGCCGTCGACTACGGGATGGGACGCCTGGCCGAGAGCTGGGGGGTCCGTCCGGACGCGTATCTCGGACACAGCATGGGCGAGTTCGCCGCGGCCACGCTCGCCGGGGTCTTCCGGCTGAAGGACGCGGTGCGGCTGATGTGGGAGCGGGTGCGGATGCAGCGCTCCATCCCGAGGGGCGGGATGCTCGCGGTGGCCGCCACCCCGGACGAGCTGACCGGATACCTGGGCGCCGGTGTGGTCGTCGGCGCGGTCAACGGACCCCGGCACACGGTCCTCTCCGGGCTGGAGGCCCCGCTGCGCGCGGTGGCGCTGCGGCTGGCGGCGGACGGGCTGACCAGCCGTCGGCTCGCCACCCGCACCCCGTACCACAGTCCGGCGCTCGCGCACCTGACGGAGCGGACGGAGAAGCTGATCCGCGAGCTGGGGCCGGTTCCGCCGCGTGCGCGGTTCTACTCCGCGTACACGACCCGGCCGCTGAGCCGGAAGCAGGCGGCCGACGCCGCGTTCTGGGCGTCCCACCCGACGGATCCCGTGCTGTTCTGGCCGACGCTGGAGCGGGTGCTCGCGGACGGCGACCGGGTGCTGGTCGAGGCCGGTCCTTCGCAGTGCCTGTCGGTGATCGCGCGGGGGCACCCGGCCGTGCAGTCGGGCCGCAGCGCGGTGGTTCCCCTGCTGCCTCCCCGGGCCATGGGGCCCGAGGAGGATCGGGCGAGGGTGCGCGCAGCGCGGGAAACACTGAGCTCCTTGGGCTACTCGGGGAGGTTGCCGGTGGACCTGCCCGTCTCATAGGGGGTGGTGACTCCGTCGTACGCCAGGTGGAGCACCATTCCGTCGCGGGCGTGGTCGAGGTTGTGGCAGTGGTCCATCCAGAGGCCGGGGTTGTCGGCGGTGAACGCGACCTCGTACCGCTCTCCGGGAGCGATGTTCAGCGTGTCGGTCCACCAGGGGCTGCCGGTCGACTTCTTGCCGTCCTTGGAGAGGACGAGCATGCGATGGCCGTGCAGATGCATGGGGTGATCGTCGAGGCTCCGGTTGACGAAGGTGGTGCGCACGGTGTCGCCCTCCTTCACGAGCAGGGCGGGGATGTCCGGATAGACGGCGTTGTTGATGGTCCACAGCGCCATGGGCCTCCCGTCGTAGTAGCCGAAGCTGTTGCCCAGGACGAGGTGGAAGTCGCGGTCGTAGTCGGTGCCCGGTCCGAAGGGGACGCCGTCGCCTCGGGTGCCGTAGTCCAGCGGGTCGAACAGCGGGCCGTCGACGGGCTCCGGGGCGCCGGTGTCGGAGGCGGTGTCGGTGTCGGTGTCGGAGGAGGCGAGGATGTCGGCGGGTGCGAGCAGAAGGGACGAGGACTCGACGCGGTCCGTCCCGTACTGGCCGTCCTCGCCGCATCCTTCGAGCCCGCGTCCGCCGCCGGAGGCGTTGGCGTCGCCGACCACGGAGAGCCGGACGGGTCCGGCGGGCTGGCTGAAGACGACGTCGTACCGGCCGCCGCCCGCGATCCGCAGGCGCTCGCCCTTGAGTTCGGTGGGGCCGGAGACCTCGTTGCCGTCGATGGCGGCGACCTTGAAGGGGGTTCCGGCGAGCGAGTACGTACGTGGGCAGTTGTCGGCGTTGATCAGGCGGAGGCGGACGGGGGTGCCCGCGGGGACCTTCTGCCGCTGGAGGCGGGTGTCGTCGCCGAGGGCGGTGCGCTGGACGCCGCCGAGACCGTTCTGCCCGCTGAGCGCGCCACCGCCGCCACCGCCTCCGCCTCCTCCTCCGCCTCCTCCTCGTGGCGGTCCGGCGTCGCCGCCCTTCGCGCCCGCGATCGGCCAGGCGTGCGCGACCACGGTCCGGTCCAGCCCGCGCACCGTCGCGTCCGGCTCGGTCACGACCAGCGCGCCGAAGAGGCCACGGGCCACGGCGGTGCTGGACTGCTGGTGCGAGTGGTACCAGAAGGTGCCCGCGCGCGGCGGCCGGAAGCGGTAGACATGGCGCTCGCCCGGCCGTACCGCGTTCTGGGTGACGCCGGCGACGCCGTCCTCGGCGTTGGGCACGTCCACGCCGTGCCAGTGCACGGTGACGCCTCCCTTCACATCGCGGTTGACGAGGGTCACCTCGACCAGTTCGCCCCGGCGCATCCGAAGCTCCGGGCCGGGGAGCGTGCCGTTGAACGAGAGCGCGGCGACCTTCTCGCCCGACGCGAGGCGTACCGTGCGGTCCTCAGCGGTGAGGGTGAACCGCCGGTCGGGCGTGCCGGTCCTGGGGCCGGTCAGCTTGGAGACATCGCGCGCCGGCTCCGATCCGGCCGCCGGGCCGCCGCCCGTGTCGTACGCGTGCTGATGGTGGGAATCTCCCATCCGGTCCGGCAGCTTGCTCTGCTCGGCGACGACGGTGCAGCCGCCGACCAGCAGCACGGCGAAGCCGGTCACCACGGCGGCCGAGCGCGTGAGCCGCTTGACGCGAGACGGCGGACGCCAGTCCGGGGCGCTCATGGCGGCGTGGCGTCGCTGCTGAAGCAGGAGCAGCCCGCCCGCGGCCACGGCCAACAGGGCGAGCTCGAGGAGGAGGACGCCGGTGTACGGCGGGGTGGGCGGATGCAGGGTCATCGCCGCGCCGACGACGGTGGCGAGGGCGGCGACCCGTACGGGGACGACGAGCCGCGCGCGTGAGGCCAGGAGCCGGGACCGCGCGGGCTCCGGTCCGGGTTGGGACTCCGGCCCAGGTGCGGGTTCGGGTTGGGACTCCGGTCCAGGTGCGGGTCCGGGCTGGGGTGCGGGAGCCGGTTCGGGTGCCGGTGCCGACGCCCGGTCCGGGGCTCCGTCCGGGCCCGTCGCGGCCTCGGCTCGCGTACCGCCCGACGACGAACGTCCGCCGGGGCCGGGGCCGTCGCCGCCGTGGGCCGGTGGGGCGTCGCCGCCCGGCGCACCGCCTCGGACATGACCGTGGCCTCCGTCGGACGCCGCGTTTTGGGCCCGGAAGTCGAGGTCCGCCCGGTCCGCTCCCGTACGCGGCTGATCGCCGGCGTCCGTCCCTTCCCGCGCGGCCGGCACTGCCCCGACCCGTGCCAGGGCCGTTTCCCGGCCCCGCGTCCCGACCTCGGCGACGGCGCCATCGGCCTCGGCCCCGGCCTCATTGGCGGGCCCGGCGGACCGGATCCGGTCCGGCTCACCCGGCTCCGCCCGAACCGCCGCCGGTACCGCCTCCCGAACCACCGCAGTCCCGACCGCAGCCGTCCCGACCACCGTCTGTATCGCCGCCGCGTCCTCGCGGGCCGGGCGGGCCAGCCGCCAGTAGGCGGGTACGGCGAAGACGAGCACCGCCCCACCCGCGAGGGCAGGCGGCAGCGCCGCCAGCAGCACGAAGTCCGACGCGGCCCGCCACCCGGCCTCGACGGCGAGGGCGACCGCGAGGGCGACGCGGGCGGCGAGGGCCAGCAGGGCGACGGTCAGCAGGATCAGGCCCAGACGCGCCCTGCGCCGGATCTTGCGGGCCGTGGGGCGGGTCGACAGTCGGCGCGCGCCTCGGGCCGCGAAGGCCCAGAAGACCGCGGCCAGCACGGCCCACAGCAGGTTCTGTTCGAAGAGGATCTCCACCATGCGGGCAGCCTGCCGTGAGCCGTTCGAGTCTCCCTCGAGGCGGCTGGACGATGCTTCGCCGCGGCCGTGGCAGCCGCCGCGCGCCGAGGCGTCACGCGGGAGGGACACACCATGTCGACGAGGCGATGTGCGCTGGTGACCGGGGGTTCGCGGGGCATCGGCCGCGCGGTCGCGGTCCGGTTGGCGCGGGCAGGGTACGACATCGGATTCTGCTCGCGGTCGGCCGACGAGGCCGCGCTGGAGACGGCCCGGCTCGTCGCCGAGTCCGGCGCGGGCGTCCATCACACGGTCTGCGATGTCGTGGACGCCGACGCGGTCCGCCGCTTCGTCGGTGAGACCGAGGAGAAGCTGGGCCCGGCGCACGCGGTGGTCAACTCGGCCGGTGTGCTGCGGGACCGCCCGATGGCGCTGATGTCGGCGCGGGACTGGCACTCGGTGGTGGGCACGAGCCTGGACGGCGCGTTCAACGTCACCCGCGCGGTGCTGCGCGGCATGATCACCCGCAGGTCCGGCGCGGTGGTGAACGTGTCGTCCGTCATCGGGGTCTACGGCAACCCCGGCCAGTCCAACTACGCGACGGCCAAGGCGGGGCTGAACGGTCTGACCCGCGCGCTGGCGAAGGAGGTCGGCCCGTACGGAGTGCGGGTCAACGCCGTCGCGCCCGGGTTCATCGAGACCGACATGCTCGACGGGATGACGGAGAAGGCGCGGAACGCGGCGCTCGGGAAGATCTCCATGGGCCGCTTCGGCCGACCCGAGTCGGTGGCCGAGCTGGTCGCGTTCCTGCTCTCGGACTCCGCCGACTACATCACGGGTCAAGTGGTGCAGATCGACGGCGGCATCGCGCTGTGAGGGGGCTCGGATGACCTCCGGCACCGCGACACCGCCCCCGGCCACTCCCCCGACTCCGCCGACTCCGCCCACGGACGGGGCCACGAACCGGACCGCGGACCGGACCGCAAAAGGGACCACCGCGCCCGCACGGGACCCGGATCTCCCCCAGGCCCGCCCAGACCCGGAGGTCCCTGACGCCCTCCCCGTCCGCGCCCTGCTGCGCGAACGCTGGTTCAGCACGCTCTTCATGACCGACATGTGGGAGCGGTTCAGCTTCTACGGCATGCAGGCGCTGCTCTTCCTGTACGCGACCGCGCCCACGGCCGACGGCGGCCTCGGCCTCTCCGACGGCACGGCGGGCGCGCTCTTCGGACTCTACGTCTCGGCCTCGTTCCTGGCGGCCATGCCCGGCGGCTGGCTCGGCGACCGGGTGCTCGGCACGCACCGGGCGATGCTGAGCGGGGCGGTCGTCATCATGGCCGGCCATGTCTGTATGGCCGTGCCCGCGCGTACGACCTTCTATCTGGGCCTGCTGCTGGTCGCCTGCGGCACGGGCCTGCTCAAGCCCAACCTGCCCGTGATGTTCGACCAGCTGAATCCGGGGGCGAGCAGTTCCCAGCGCCAGGCCGCGTTCTCCCTGTTCTATATGAGCATCCAGGTCAGCGCCCTGATCGGCCCGCTGGTCACGGGGGCGCTGGGTGAGCGCGTCGACTGGCATCTCGGATTCGGCGCCGCGGCCGTGGGCATGGCCTTCGGCGTACTCCAGTATCTGCACGGCGCTCCCTCGCTGCGCGGGGCCAGGACCGGGCCGAGCCGTCCCCTGCCGCCTGCCGCGATGCGGCGGCTGGTCCGGGGCGCGTGGGCCTGCCTCGCCGCCGCCGTACTACTGATCACCGCGGTCGTGGCGGCGGGCGGGCTGCCGTTGCGGCCCGTGCTGGCACTGTGCGGCCTCGCATCCCTGGTCCTGCCCGTCCTCTACTTCCGGCGGCTGCTGCGCGGCGCGGAGTTCGACGCGGCGCAGCGCGCCCGGATCCGGGGCTATCTGCGCATCTTCGTGCCGTCGGTGCTGTTCTGGGCGATGTACGGGCAACTGGGCTCCGTCTTCAGCCTGTTCGCCCGGGAGCACACCGACCGGGATGTGCTGGGGTTCACCGTTCCCGCGAGCTGGTTCCAGTCCGCGCACCCCCTGTTCCTCCTGCTGCTGGCACCGCTGTTCGCCTGGCTGTGGCTGCGGATCGGCGCGAGGGAGGCCGGCGGGCGGGTGGCGCGGAAGTTCTCCGCGGGGCTGCTGTGCGCGGCGGCCGGGTTCGCGGTCCTCGCGGCCGGGGCGTGGCTCGCGGGCGACGGGAAGACGTCGGTGTCCGCCCTCTGGCTGCTTGGCGCGTTTCTCTGTATGACCTGCGGCGAACTGGTCTTCGGCCCGGTCGGTCTGAGCACCACCGCCGAGTCGTCGCCCGAGGGGCACGGGAGCCGGATGATGGGCCTGTTCTACCTGGGTGCGGCGCTGGGCGCGGGGCTCGGGGGGCAGCTGTCACATCTCGTGGGCGTCCTGCCGCTCTGGACGTATCTCGCGGGCTTCGCGGCCATGGCCGCCGTCACTGCCGTCGTCCTGTCCCGCAGAACGGCTCAAATCTGACGTCGAGTTGGTCTGGACGGAGGCTCAAGCCCGCCGGTCCAGCATCGAGACCAGTCGATCCGACCGCTCCGGACCGGCCGCCCGTTCGCCCGAACCGCTCTCGGGCACGACTCCGGGCTCTACCCGAAGTACCCGAAGGAGTTCCGCATGACGCACCGCACGCTCATCGTCGCGCGCATGGAGCACGAGGACGCGGAGAAGGTGGCGGGGCTCTTCGCCGAGTCCGACGCCACCGAACTGCCGCACATGATCGGCGTACAGCGGCGGACGCTCTTTCGTTTCCACGGTCTGTACTTCCATCTGGTCGAGGCCGAGGCGCCGATCAACGCCGACCTCTACCGGGCGCGCAGCCATCCGCTGTACCAGGACATCAACACCCGGCTCCAGCAGTTCATGACGCCGTACGACCCGTCATGGCGCGAACCGAAGGACTCGATGGCCGAGCCCTTCTACAGCTGGACCCCCTGACGGCTCCCGCCGCACCCTGTCCCCGCTCCCGATCCCGATCCCCTTCCTCCCCGCTCCCCGCTTCTCTCCATCCCCGCACGAGAACCCTCCCTGCTTCTTTCCTCCCCGCACGAGACCCCTCCCCGCTTCTTTCCTCCCCGCACAGTCCAGTCTCCCCGCACGGACCAACCTCCCCCACCGCTCTGTTCGGCTCTGTACCGCTCTGTTCCCGTCCCCATCTGTGGAGCACCTATGCAGACCTCCGACCTCACCAAGGTCGCCATCGACGACGTGCCGCCCAACCGCAAGCGCGGGGGCGATCTGCGTGTCCTGCTCAGCCCCAAGACCTGTGGATCGACCTCGGGGTTCATGGGCGTCGGCACGCTGAAGCCCGGCGAGTTCGTCTCCGAGCACTACCACCCGTACTCCGAGGAGTTCTTCCACGCGATCCGCGGCCGGATCCTGCTCCGGCTCGACGGCCAGGAGCTGACGCTGGAGCCCGGCGAGTCGTTCATGGTCCCGATCGGCGTACGGCACCGGATCGAGAACCCGTACGACGAGGACGCGTTCGTCGCCTTCTTCCTCGGCCCGCTCGCGCCGAGCCCCGAACTCGGGCATGTCGACTGCGAGCCGCTGCCCGGCGAAGGCACCCTGCCCGAAGTGGGGGGCGGCCGATGACCGGACGCGCGGTGATCACCGGGATCGGTGTCGTCGCTCCGGGACGGCCGGGCCGGGAAGCGTTCTGGGAGATGATCGTCAAGGGGCGTACGGCGACCCGGCGCATCACCCTCTTCGATCCGTCGCCGTTCCGCAGCCGAATCGGGGCGGAGTGCGACTTCGACCCCGAGCGCGAAGGGCTCTCCTACCAGGAGATCCGGCGCACCGACCGGGCGGGCCGCTTCGCGCTGGTCGCCGCGCGGGAGGCGATGAGCGACAGCGGACTCGACCTCGGCGCCGAGGATCCGCACCGGGTTGGGGTGAGCATCGGCAACGGCGTCGGCAACGCGATCTCCATGGAGCAGGAGTACCGCACGGTCAGCGACAACGGCCGTGACTGGCTCGTCGATCCGGCCTATATGAAGCCGCATCTCTACTCGTACGTCATGTCCAGTTCGCTGGCGACCGAGGTGGCCTGGGCCGTCGAGGCCGAGGGCCCCGCGACCGTCGTGAGCTCCGGCTGCTGCGCGGGCATCGACGCGGTCGGTTACGCCGTGGACCTGATCCGCGAGGGCTCGGCCGATGTGATGGTGGCCGGGGCGACGGACGCGCCGATCTACCCGATCACCGTCTCCTGCTTCGACACCCTGCGGGCCTCGTCCACCAGCAACGACGACCCCGAGCACGCCTGCCGTCCCTTCGACCGGCGGCGCAACGGCCTGGTACTCGGGGAGGGTTCGGCGGTCTTCGTCATCGAGGAGCTGGAGCACGCCCGCCGCCGGGGAGCCCGGATCTACTGCGAGGTGGCCGGCTACTCGGCGCGCGCCAACGGCTATCACATGACCGGACTGCGGGCCGACGGGCGGGAGATGGGCGAGGCGATCACCGCGGCGCTCGACGAGGCCCGGATCAACCCGGACGAGATCGACTACGCCAACGCCCATGGTTCGGGCACCAAGCAGAACGACCGCCACGAGACCGCCGCGTACAAGCGCAGTCTCGGCGATCACGCGTACCGGATCCCGGTCAGCTCGATCAAGTCGATGGTCGGGCACTCGCTGGGCTCGATCGGCTCGATCGAGATCGCCGCCAGCGCCCTGGCCATCGACCGGGGCACCGTCCCGCCCACCGCCAACTACGAGGAGCCCGACCCCGAGTGCGACCTGGACTATGTGCCGGGCACCGCTCGTGAGGCGGAGCTGGACGTGGTGCTGAGCGTGGGCAGCGGCTTCGGCGGATTCCAGAGCGCGGTGGTGCTGACGTCACCGAGGAGGATCGCGTGAAGGCGACAAGCGGACGCCCGGCCGCCGAACCGCGGCCGGCCCAAGCCGCGGCGGACGGACGGGAGAAGGGCGCGCGGTCTGCCGTCATCACCGGAATCGGGGTGGTCTCGCCCAATGGGCTCGACCGTGAGGCGTGGTGGCAGTCGACCCTCGACGGCAAGTCGGGGCTCGGCCGGATCACCCGGTTCGACCCGTCCTCGTATCCGGTGCAGGTCGCGGGCGAGGCCACCGGCTTCGATCCGGCGGACCACGCGCCCCAGCGGCTGGTCAGCGAGACCGACGCGATGACGCAGTACGCCTTCGCCGCGACGAACGAGGCGCTGGCGGACGCGGCCGTCGTCCCGGAGGCGTTCGCCGACCTCGACATGGCGGTCATCACCGCCAACTCGTCGGGCGGTGTCGAGTTCGGGCAGCGCGAGCTGCAGAAGCTGTACCGCGAGGGACCGCAGGCCGTCGGCGCGTACATGTCCATCGCCTGGTTCTACGCGGCGACGACCGGACAGCTCTCCATCCGGCACGGGATGCGCGGCCCCTGCACCGTGCTCTGCTCCGAGCAGGCCGGCTCCCTGGACGCCCTGGCGCAGTCGCGCCGGGTCCTCGACAAGGGCACCCGGCTGGTCCTGTCCGGCGGCACGGACGCCTCGCTCTCCCCGTACGGACTGGTCTGCCAGCTCTCCAACGGCAGGCTCAGCGAGGAGCTGCGCCCGGACCGGGCCTATGTCCCCTTCGACGCGGAGGCAAGCGGCTACGTCCCCGGCGAGGGCGGGGCGATCCTCGTCGTGGAGAGCCTGGAGGAGGCCCGCGACCGGGGCGTGGAGCGGGTCTACGGCGAGATCGCGGGCTATGCGGCGACCTTCGACCCTCGACCGGGTTCGGGCCGCCCGCCGGGGCTGCGGCGCGCGGCCGAACTCGCCCTGGCGGACGCCGGGGTGACGGCCTCGGACGTCGACGTGGTCTTCGCGGACGGCTACGGCGTGCCGGAGCTGGACCGTCAGGAGGCCGAGGCGATCACCGCCGTGTTCGGTCCGCGCGCGGTCCCCGTGTCGGTACCCAAGACGATGACCGGCAGGCTCTACGCGGGTGGAGCGGCGCTCGACACGGCCGCGGCCGTGCTCGCGCTGCGCGATCAGGTGATCCCGCCGTCCGTCCATGTGCGCCCGGACCCGGCGCACCGGCTCGACCTGGTCACCCGGGCGCGGGAGGCGCGGCTGCGTACCGCGCTCGTCCTCGCCCGCGGGTACGGCGGCTTCAACGCGGCCCTGGTCGTGCGGTCCGGGTGACCGTCCCGCGGTCCGTACGGCGGATTCCGCCCGCGCGGCGGCTTCCGTCCGTGCGACGGGCTCTGTCCGTACGGCGGGCTCTGTCCGTACGGCGGCTTCCGTCCGCACGGCGGCTTCCGTCCGCACGGACGGTTCCGCGGTCCGGGTGAACGGGCCGCCGCCGCCCCTTCCGACGTTCTCCAGCACACATATCCAGGAGGAACAGATGAGCAGCAGCATGACGTTCGACGACCTCAAGGCGATCATGAGCCGATCCACCGGGGAGCTGGACGGGCAGGAGCTGACCGAGGCCGATCTCGGCACGACCTTCACCGAGATCGGCTACGACTCGCTCGCCGTGCTGGAGATCGCCAGCCAGATCCAGCGGGAGTACGGCCTCCAGATCCCGGACGAGGCCATCGAGACGATGAACACCCCGAAGGACGTCATCGACTACGTCAACACGAGCCTCGCGGCGGTCTGACATGGCGCTGACCGACAACACGATCGTCATCGACGCGCCGATGGACCTGGTGTGGGAGATGACCAACGACGTCGAGTCCTGGCCGACGCTCTTCTCCGAGTACGCCGCGGCCGAGATCCTCGGCCGCACCGGGGCCACCGTCCGCTTCCGGCTCACGCTGCACCCGGACGAGAACGGCGCGGTCTGGAGCTGGGTGTCGGAGCGTACGCCGAACCCGGAGACCAGGACGGTACGGGCGCGGCGCATCGAGACGGGCCCGTTCGAGCACATGGACATCCACTGGACGTACGCCGACACCGACGGCGGGGTGGAGATGCGCTGGCGGCAGGAGTTCACGGTCCGTCCGGGCCTGCCGTTCGGCGACGCGGAGATGACCGAGCGGCTGAACACCAACACCCGCCGGGAGATGGCCCGGATCAAGGGCCTGGTGGAGCGGGCCGCGGCGGTGGCGCGGTGACTCCCGGTCTGCGGGTACTGCTGCGGATCGAGATCATCGCGGGGCGCGAGGCGGAGTTCGAGGAGCTGTGGCGCGACCACGCCCGGACGGTCCGCGCGTTCCCCGACAACCACGGCCAGCAACTGCTGCGCCAGGCCGGGGAACCCGGCCACTACACGGTGCTGACGGACTGGACCGACGAGCCGTCCTTCCGCGCCTTCGAACAGAGCCCCGAGCAGCAGGCGTATCTGCGGCGGCTCTGGCCGATGCGGTCGAGCGGCGAGATGCGGCTGCTCGAACCGCTCCATGAACTGATCCCCGGCCGCGACGGCCTAACCCTTGAGTCAGGGAGGAACGGATGAGCACTCAGCAGGAGCAGGTGGCCGAGCTGATCGAACTGGTCGAGTCGGTGCCGAACAAGGAGCTGGAGGCCGCCGTGGCGCGGCGGGAGGGCGGTCTGGACGGCGCCCTGACGCTGATCTTCGCGCTGCTGGTCTCCGAGTTCAACCCGGAGAAGGCCAAGGGCGAGAAGGGCGTCTTCCAGTTCGACATCGCGTCGGCGGAGGGCCAGAAGCTGCACTACGTCCATGTCGAGGCCGGTGCCTGCCGGACCGACAAGGGGCGGCACGAGAGCCCGGACATCACCATCGGGATCAAGTTCCCCGACATGCTGGCCATGGGCGTGGGCAAACTGCCCGGCGCCAAGGCGTTCCTGACCGGCAAGCTGAAGCTGCGGGGCAGCCCGCTGATGGGGACCAAGCTCGGCGAGTGGTTCGACCACCCCGAGGTGTGAGGACGGGGTGAGCGGACGGGAGAGCCGCCGCCGTGCCCCTGGGGCGCGGCGGCGGCTCTCCGTCACGGCCGTCTTCTCGGTTCTCGCTTGTCGGCCGTCTTCTCGGTTCTCTCGGGAGCTCCCGGTTTCTTCGCGGTACCCGGATTCCCGGTCAATCCGGCCAACCCGGTGGCCCCGGCCAACCCGGTGGCCCCGGTCGTCCCGGTCGTCCCGGTCGTCCCGGTCGTCCCGGCCTTCTGGGGCTTCGCCGCCGACGCAGAGAACCGGAGAGCCGGAGAGCCGGAGAACCGGTCGGCCGTGGGCCGGCCGGGAGGGCCGCCGTGCTCAGGGGCTCAGTCGACCCCCAGTACGGACATATGCGTGATCGACAGCATGGCCTGCTGATGGACGAGTGCCAGATACGCGTCCGGGTGGGTGGGCGGCTCGGGGTCCTCCAGATACGGCTCCAGCCATTTCTCGGCGTCCGCGCCGAAGCAACGGTCCGTCAGGTAGCCGATGACGTCATACGGATGGCCGTCGTACTGCACGACCCGCACCAGGGTGTTCTCGTGCAGGAAGAGCGCCGTGCGGACGATCGTCGGATGCTCCCGCGACAGCAGGAGCGAGGCCCTGCGGTTGACGGTGGCGCGGGCGGCGGCCAGCTCGGCTCCCGCGCCCAGGCGGAGCGGATAGCGCACGGCGACCGTGCCGGCGGCGGGCCGCTCGTCAGGGCTGTGCTGCTCCAGTACGGTCATCAGGCTGCGGTGGAAGTGCCTGCGGAAGCCGTCGGGGGCCTCGGTGTCGCGCGGCTCGGCGAGAAACGGCATGATCGCCCGCTCCGCTTCGTGCACGCCCTTCTGCACCGACATATGGCGGGCGACGCGCGCGACTCCGGCGCCGTCGTGGTGGATCACCCTGACGAGGGTGTCTCCCTGGACGAACACGCCGGTGCCCAGGAGCATCCCGACGGTCTCGCCCGAGGCGTCCTTGATGACGGGCGAGTCGACGCGGGTGAAGTTATGGGGCGAGAACACCTCTCTCAGCACGTCCTCGTGGCCGGGCCGGACACGGTAGGTGATGGCGTCAAGTGGCATGACATTCCTCCTCTTCGACGGGGACTCAGTGGGGATGATCGGATGCGCGCGCGGGCTCCGGCGGATGGCCTCGGCGGGCGCGCTTGCGTGGGTGCCCTCCGGCGGGCGCGCGCCCGCCGGAGGGCTTCAGCCGGCGGCGAGCACCGCGACGGTGACCGCGGCCAGCGCCAGGGCGGCGAGTGCCGTACGCAGCCGGTGCCAGGAACGCCACAGCGGGCGCGGATCCTGCCAGGGGCCGTCCGCCGCGAGCCCTTCGAGCGAGCGGTTGATCGGGACGTTGCCGAGGTGCGAGACGGCCTGCACCCCGATCAGCAGCAGGGACGCGACCGGGAACAGCACCCGGCCCGGCGTCCCGGCCAGAAAGCCGAGGGCGAATCCGCTGAGGGTCACCACATTGACCAGGATCGGCATCAATGGGTGGTATCCCTTGCCCAGCAGGGCGTGGGCCCGCAGATAGTCGGCCCGTTCCATCGCCGACATGGCGGGCCCCACGCTGACCAGAACCGCCACGAAGATCCCCGTGACGGTCCCCGTTCCGGTCAGCACGACCGCGCTGAGCACATCCTCAAGCATCACGACTCCCAGTTGCCGGTGCGTATGCCGACCACCCTGCCGTCGCGTGCTCGAAACCCTGTGGAGTGCTGCTCGACTACCCGACGTCAGCCGGCGCGCGCCCCGCCCTGACCGGGGCGCGCGTGATGGTCGAGCCGTCTTCGAGGGTGCTTCGACCAGCGACTCGGACAGTCGGGTCAGCAGCCCGCCGCACCGGGCGGTGGGCGGGTCGGGAGGGTGATCGTGATCGAGCCGGTCCAAGTACTCATGCCCGCCGCACTGCTCGCCGGCGGCCTCGCGGCCGGGGGGCTCGCCATCTCGGTGCTCGCGGCGCCCCTGTTCACGACACTGCCCACCGGGATGTACGTCCCCGTGCACAAGGGACTCGTCACCCGTTTCGACCCGTTCATGCCGATCTCGCTGCTGAGTTGTCTGCTCTGCGACCTGGCCCTCGCGGTCGCCGTTGAGCAGACCGCCGCACGGCTGCTGGCGGCCCTGGGCGCGCTGCTGCTGGCCGCGGCCGTGACGGTGTCGCTCACCAAGAACGTACCGATCAACCGATGGCTGTCGACACTCGATCCGCAGGCCCTGCCCGCGGACTTCGACCGTCTCGACCCGCGCGAGCGCTGGATCCGCTGGAACCGGGTGCGGGGCGCGTTCGCCGTGGCGGCGCTGCTGGCCAATGTCTGCGCTGCCGCCGTACTGATCTGAGTCCGACCCGGTCGAGCCGGGTCCGCGCCGACCCGGCCCGTCCGGGGGCGGTCTGTCACCTCGGCCGGTCACCCCGACCGGGCTCAGCCGGCTCAACCGGTTCGAGCGGCATGCCGGGCTCCCGGCGTCGCGGCCCTTCTCCGCCCTCTCTGCCCCTCTCACCCCTTCTCGCCCTTTCGCGCCCCATCTCGCCCTTTCTCGCCCTTTCTTCATGTATCCGACTTCCCTCCCGGCCTAGGAGTAGGTGTGGACACCATGACCGGCGTGGTCGGCCCGGCGATGACCGCCGCGCTGCCGCCTCACGTACAACTGCTGCTGCTCACCGACGGCAAACGGATCTCCCGCGTACTGCACGTCGTCGCCGAGCTGGGCATCGCCGACCAACTGGCCGACGGCCCGCTCGCGGTACCGGAGCTGGCCGGGCGCACCGGCACCCATGCGGACTCCCTGGGGCGGGTGCTGCGCGTCGCCGCCGCCTTCGGGGTGTTCGCCGAGGAACCGGACGGGAGGTACGCGCTCACCGGCCTCGGGGAGGCACTGCGCTCCGATGTGCCCGGCAGCCAGCGGGACATGGTGCTCTACAACGGCGACGAGATGCTGTGGCGCTCGTACGGGGCGCTGATGCACACCGTAAGGACCGGGGAACCCGCCTTCGAGGCCGCGTACGGCCACGGCTTCTTCGAGCACCTGGAGAAGAACCCGGAGTCGGGCGCGCTCTTCGACCGGGCGATGACGGGGATGAGCCGGGCCACCGCCCGGATGCTGCTCGACGGATTCGACTTCGGCCGCTTCCGCCGGATCGCGGACATCGGCGGCGGCCGCGGCTGGTTCCTCGCCGAGGTTCTGAAGGCCCATCCACAGGTGTCCGGCACGCTCGTGGACCGCCCGAGCGTCGTCGAGGAGGCCGCCGCCCTGTTCGGCGACGCGGGAGTCGCCGACCGTGTCGAGGTCGTTCCCGGCGACTTCTTCGGGGAGCTGCCGCCCGGCCGGGACGCGTATGTCCTCAAGGCCGTACTGCACGACTGGGACGACACGAAGGCGGTCGCGATCCTCCGCAGGGTCCGCGAGGCGCTCGACGGCAGTGCCGATGGACGGCTGCTGATCTGCGAGTTCCTGGTGGGTCCGGCGAACCAGTGGGACCGCGGCAAGTTGCTCGACCTGGACATGCTCATCCGCTTCGGCGGACGGGAGCGCGGCGAGGACCAGTGGCGCGAACTGCTCGCGACCGCGGGCTTCGAGCTGGTGAACGAACCGGCCGCCGGACGCTGGGCGGTCCTGGAGTGCCGCCCGGTGCGATGACGACCGACATGACGCCCGACATGACGCCCGAGACACGACCGAGAGCCCACCGAGAGACAGAGACCACCGAGAGATGACGGAGAACGGCATGGAACTTCGACTGGTCGGCAAGAACGCCCTGGTCACCGGCGGCAGCCGCGGCATCGGACGGGCGATCGTCCTGGCCCTGGCCAAGGCCGGCGCGACGGTGGTGACCTGCTACCGGCAGGAGGGCGAGGCCGTGGCGAGCCTGGCCCGTGAGCTGAAGGAGATCGGCGGCGAGCACGCCCTGATACGCGCCGACGTGGGCACCGCCGAAGGTGTGGAACTGCTGCTGCGGGAGTGCGAGAACCGCTTCGAGACCCTGGACGTCCTGGTCAACAACGCGGGTGTGATCAGTCAGATCCCCTTCGCCCAGCTGCCGTTCGAGGAGTGGGAGCGGGTCGTCGCCACCAATCTCACCGGCCCGTTCATGGTGATCAGCAAGGCGCTTCCACTGCTCGGCGAAGGCTCGTCGGTCATCAACGTCGGCTCGCGCGGCGCCATGGCAGGCATCCCGCTGCGCGGCCACTACACCGCCTCCAAGGCGGGTCTCGTCGGGCTGACCCGGTCGCTGTGCAAGGAGTTCGGCGGCCGGGGCATCAGGTTCAACGTCATCGCTCCGGGCGTCATCGACACCTCGGCGCCCGACGAGCTGACCGATGAGCAGCGGGCCCAGTACAACGAGCGCTATCTGCGGATGATGGCACTGGGCCGGTTCGGGCGTCCGGACGAGATCGCCGGCGCCGCGCTGTTCCTGGCGAGCGAGCTGTCGTCGTACGTCAACGGCGAGACGCTGCACGTCGACGGAGGTGTCTGAGGTGGCCGGACAGGTCGGGTCCTTCCGGGTGCTGCTGACCGTACGCGTCAAAACCGGTCTGGAGTCGGACTTCGAGAAGGCGTGGGCGCAGGGCAGCGCGGAGGTCACCGCGCAGCCCGCGAACCTGGGCCACACCCTGGCGCGCAGCGCGCAGGAGGACTCCGTCTACTACGTGGTGAGCGACTGGACGGACCGTCACTCGTTTCTGGCGTTCGAGAGCAGCGCCGAGCATGTGGCGCACCGCGAGAAGCTGCACCCGTACCGGAACGGCGGCTCGCTGGCGATGATGCATCTGGTGGAGGGGGCCGGATGAGCGCGCCGACGGCGGGCCGGGTGCGGATCGTGCTGTATCTGCGGGCCGAGGAGGCGGAGGCGTCCGCGGTGGCGGAGGCGTACCACCACATCAGCGGGGATCTGGCGGGCACGCCCGGTCTGCTCGGCAACGAGCTGCTGCGGGAGGTGACGGATCCGGGGGCGTACGCGGTGCTCAGCGAATGGGAGTCCATGGCGGCCTTCCGCGACTGGGAGGCGGGTTCGGCGCACCGGGGGACGACCTCTCCGCTGCGGCCGTACCAGGACGGGGAGCGCCGGAGCCCGTTCGCGCTGTTCGAGGTGGCGGCGGCGTACTGACCGCTGCCGGGACCCGCGGACGGCTGTGCCGTGGGAGGCTCTCTCGCCTCCCACGGCACAGCCGTCTTTGCTCGCCGCCGTCTTTGCTCGTCGCCGTCTTCGGCCACCGTCCGCGCTCGGCCGCCATCCGCGCTCGGCCACCGTCCGCGCTCCGCTGCCGTCTGCCTCGGCCCCCTGCCGTCGGCCGGGGTCAGGGCAGCCGTACGACCTGGCCGGCGTAGACGAGTCCCGCGCCGAAGCCGACGAGGAGGGCGAGGCCGCCGCTTGGCGCGTCGCCGGAGGAGAGCAGTTCCTCCATGGCCAGCGGGATCGAGGCGGCCGAGCTGTTGCCGCTCGTGACGATGTCCCGTGCGACGGCGGTGCGTCCGGTCAGGCCCAGTTGTTCGACGACGACGTCGGTGATCAGCATGTTCGCCTGGTGCGGGATGAAGGCGTCGAGCCGGTCCGTGGTGACACCGGCCAGGTCCAGCATCCGGCGGGTGGCGGGGACGAGTTCGGTGGTCGCCCAGCGGTAGACCTTCCAGCCCGACATGGTGATGGCGGGCTTGTCGTCGGGGCGGGAGCCGGTGCCGTCGTGCCAGGGCGAGGTCATCTTCAGGGCCGCGTTGCGGGAGCCGTCGGCGCGCCAGACCACCGGGCCGACGCCGGGTTCGTCGGAGGGGCCGACGACGACCGCGCCCGCGCCGTCGGCGAAGAGGAAGGCGGTGTCGCGGTCCGAGTGGTCGAGGATGTCCGTCATCCGTTCCGCCCCGATGACCAGGACGTAGTCCGTACGGCCCAGACCCACGAGGTCGCTCGCGAGCGCGACGGCATGGCAGAACCCGGCGCAGGCCGCCGAGACGTCGAAGGCGGCGGCCCGGTCCGCGCCCAGCCGGTGCGCGACCTCGACGGCCACGGCGGGCATCTGCTCCATGGAGGTGATGGTGGCGACGATGACCGTGCCGATCTGATCGGCGCGGACGCCCGCGGCGGCGAGCGCCTTCTCCGCGGCGGCGGTCGCCATCGCCGGCAGGGTCTCCTCCGGGGAGGCGTAGCGGCGGGAGCGGATGCCGGAGCGGCGCTCGATCCAGTCGGGGTCGAGGCCGGTGCGCTCGGCTATCTCGGCGTTGGGCACGGACCGTTCGGGCCGGTACGCGCCGACTCCCAGCAGACGGCTGTGTCGCAGGACCCGGGTGTCCTGAATCGCTGACGACTCCATTGAGGTTCCTTTCTGGTTCACCGGGAGGAGGAGGTGCGGCGGGCGGTGGGGCGGGCGTTCGCCCGGCGGCCGCGGCGGGTGTGTCCCCAGGGCTTGTACGTGGAGACCGCGGTCATGAACACGAGGGAGAGCACGGCGACCGCGGCTGCGGCGGCCATGGACCAGCCGACGGTGTCGAGTTCGCCGCCGCGGACCGGGGCGCCCTCGTCGACGAGTTCATTGGCCCTGAGAATGAGCTGATGGATCACGGCGAAGCCGAGCATCATCACGCCCATGGTGGTGAAGAATTTGACGGCCACCCAGGTACGGAGCAGCAGGCCCCACTTGGTGCCGGCGGCGACGACGATTCCGGTGATCAGCGCGAACATGCTCGTCATGCCGAGGAAGATCTCGTCGAGCATCGACATGGTGCGGTACATCGCGGCCTGGTGCTCGGCGCTGCCGGTGGTCGCCCCGGAGACGGACATGGCGAACATCCCGGTGACCAGGCCGAGCCAGCCGACGGAGATGGCCACATGGGCCGTGAGGAACGCCTTGCGCATGCGCTGGGAGACGGTACGGCTGCGGTCGCGGACCTGGGCGATCCACCGGTTCACGGAGGGGACGTACAGCAGCACCAGCCCGATGACCGACGGCACCAGGCTGGTGACGGCGAGGCTCGCCTGGAGCGGGCCCACGAGCGGGCGGCCGCCGAGACGCGCGAGGCCGAGGCCGGTGAAGAGGATCCCCAGCGAGGTGAAGATCGTCAGCAGGACGCGGCCCCACTGGCGGCCCGCGCGCAGCATCTCGGCGAAGTAGCCGAACAGCGCGCAGAAGGCGATGGTCAGCACGAGGTCGCCGGTGGTCGCGGCGCCGGCGGCACCGGTCTCGACCTGGTGGGCGATCTCGAACACATTGCTCGCGATCGCGGCGAGCGTCGCCACGATCACCATGGCGTACGCCCACCCGACGGCCGCGGGTGGGCGGACCGGGGCCGCCTCGGGCTGCCGGTGGTCAGGGACTCGCCGTTGATCCGTACGCTCGGTCGTACTCACCGTCGCGCCTCCTTCGACACAAGGCGCGGACACCCGCGGCAGCGGGGCTCTGACGCGCCGTCGGTAGCGGGGTTCTGACGCGCTCAGCGTCGCGGTCGGCCCTCGAAGGCGGCTCGAACCCCGGTGGACGCCCCAGGAGTGCTTCCGGCGGTGGTGGGCCCTGGCCCACGGCGACCGCACCGGCCTCCCGAGCACGCGGTGGTGGGCCCTTGGCCCAGGGTGCCGGACTCCCGAGCGCGCGGGGTGGGCTCGGCCCGCAGCGGCGGTACCGGCCTCCCGAGCACACCGGTCGCCCCTCGTGACCGTCCCTGAGCCCTGAGCCCCGGGCCCGGGCCCCGTGCCCCGCCGTGGGCGTCCCCAGTCCGTGGCCGGCCGTGACTGTCCATGGCCGGCCGAACCGGAGACGGCGGGCTCGCCGACGGGGTGTGTGCTGTGCGGCAAGACGGGGTCAGGGGTGTTTCAGCCGGTCCAGGGCCTGACGCCGATCGCTCACGGGACTGCGACCCGTCCTCGTCCGAGGTCCGCGAGGGGAGTGTCCGCCGTACGGGGGTCGTCGACGCCCCGGACGGACCGGACCGCCGGGACCGGACCGCCGGGACCGGGCCGCCGGACCTGGGGCTTTGACCGAATGCCTGAACCAACCGCCGCACCAAGGGCGCTCACGCACGGACCGCACCCAGCCGCCGAGTCCACCGCCCGGAAGGCACTGACGGCGCGACAAATCCGACCGCCACGCCGAAGGCGCTCACGCGGAGACCGAACCCCGCCCGCCAGGCCGAACGCGAACCCCGCCCCGCGTCCGCCGTCCGGCGACAGGCCCGAGGCACACGGAACGGCGCTCCGGCAGGGCAACGCCGCGGACCGAACCCCACCCGCCACGCCGGAGGCGCACCGCGCTCCCGCCTGATCGTCAGTCTCGGGCCGCGTCATCCAGGGCGTGGACGAACTTCGTCAGCAGACGGGCGAACTCCCGCTGCTCGTCCGGGTCCCAGCCGCCGAGGACGCCGGAGTAGAACCCCTGACGGGTACGGTGCGCCGCCGCGACCGCCACCCGGCCGGACGCGGTCAGCTCGAGGCAGCTGCGC
This sequence comes from Streptomyces sp. NPDC004838, assembly GCF_053600955.1. Lineage (NCBI taxonomy): Bacteria > Bacillati > Actinomycetota > Actinomycetes > Kitasatosporales > Streptomycetaceae > Streptomyces > Streptomyces sp. NPDC004838. The sequence goes on from NZ_JBSGAW010000004.1 coordinate 326,605, forward strand.
CGCCCGTCCTCCTGCGAGGCCACTCTCCTGACGAAGCCGGACTTGACCGCGTCGGAGACGATTCTGCTGGCCCGTGACGGGTCGATGGCGAGCCGGTCCGCGACGAACCCCACGGTCACGTCCCGGCCGCCCGCACTCGTGCCCTCGTCGACCGCGTCGATGACGGAGAGCGTGTTGAGGTCGATGGGCTCCGCCATGCCCCGTACGACCGGCCGGGCCAGGCTCCGCCGGGACTGACGGCGCCGGATCCGGATCATCGCCTGCTCGACCGCGTTGAGCACGCCCGTGTCCACCGGAGCCGACCCCCCGACGTCGGCGACGTCGGCGGCGGCATCAGCCTCGGCCCCGCTCCGCTTACGGGCCTTCGTTTGGGTCGCGTCTGCACCACTCACACTTCGAGGTTACTCCACATACACCTGGACCGAGCAGGAGAGGGTGTGCCACAATTATATGCGAGAGTCATTCATATGCGTGACTCATTAAACTGGAGCGTCCGAGGAGGCCGAGATCATGTCCACCACTCCTGTCACCACCGCCCCCGCCGCGAGCCCGACGCGCGTCCGTGCCCTCGCCGCCGCCGCGGCCGTCGTCGCCGCCGCGCTGATCTGGGTCGTCGCCCATTCCGTACTCGACATCGACCTGCGGACCCCGGACGGACCGGGCTCCACCACGACCACCGCGCTGCCGTTCGTCAACGTCGTCATCGCGACGGCCGTCGTCTCCCTGCTGGGCTGGGGGCTGCTGGCCGTACTGGAGCGGTTCAGCTCGCGGGCCAGGACGGTGTGGTCCGCCGCCGCCACCGCGGTGCTGGTGCTCTCGCTCTTCGCACCCCTGTTCGCCGAGGGCCTGACCACCGGCAACCGGACCACCCTGGTCCTGCTGCACCTCACCGTCGGCGCGATCCTCATCCCCGCGTTCCGGCGGGAGGCCGCCGAGCGGCCCACCGATGCCTGAAGCCGCGTGGACGGGCGGACCGGGACCGTACGGAACCGGTCCAGCGCCCCTCCACGCCGCTTCGAGCGCTCCCCAGGATCTTTGCCCCAGGCACCGACACGCCACGGAAGGAGATCCCATGTGCGGCATCGCAGGCTGGGCCGGACGCGAGGGCGGTCAGCTCGGGGAGGATCCCGCAGTCGCCGGGAGCATCGCGCGGACAATGGCCTGCCGCGGCCCTGACGACCAGGGCGTCTGGACGGACGGCCGGACCACGCTGATCCACACCAGGCTGGCGGTCATCGACGTCGAAGGCGGCGGCCAGCCCATGACGGCCGCCCCGCACACCCACCCGGCCGGAGCCACGGCCGGAACCACAGCCGGAGCCCCGGCCGCCGGGGACCAGCCGCTCGCGGTCCTCACGTACAACGGCGAGATCTACAACTTCCGCGAGCTGCGCGAGCGACTGGCCGGCCTCGGCCACCGCTTCCGCAGCCGCGGCGACACGGAGGTCGTGCTCCGCGCCTACCTCGAATGGGGCGAGCGGTGCGTGGAACGGCTGGAGGGCATGTTCGCCTTCGCCGTGTGGGACACGCGCCGCCGGACCCTGTTCCTGGCGCGCGACCGCTTCGGCATCAAGCCCCTCCACTACGCGCCGACCCCCGACGGGCTCGTCTTCGGCTCCGAGCCCAAGAACCTGCTGGCCCACCCCGCGGTCCGCCCGGCCGTCGACCTCGAAGGGCTGCGGGTGCTGTTCTCCATGGCCCGCGCCCCCGGCGAGAGCGTCTACCGCGACATCCGCGATCTGCCGCCCGGCCACACCCTGTCGTACGGCCCCGGCGGCCTCTCCCTGCGCCGCTACTGGCGGCTGGAGGCCCGGCCCCACGAGGAAGGGCTCGCCGACACCGTACGGAATGTACGTGAGCTGCTGGAGACCCAGGTGGCCCGCGAACTCGTCGCCGACGTGCCGCTGAGCGTGCTGCTCTCCGGCGGCCTCGACTCCAGCGCCGTCGCCGCTCTCGCGGCCCGCGCCCCGGCTCCCGGGGGCCCGGGAGCCGGGCACGCCGTCCGCACCACGACCGTCACCTACAGCGGCTACAGCGACAACTTCCAGCCGGACCTGGTGCGCAGCGCCCCGGACGCCCCGTACGCGCGGGCCGTCGCCGACCACATCGGCGCCGACCATCTGGAGATCGAGCTGACCACGGCGGATCTGATCGACCCGGCCGCACGACGCGCGGTGCTGCGCGCGCAGGACGTCCCCGCGCCCTTCGGGGACATGGACACCTCCACGTATCAGGCGTTCGCGGGGGCGAGCCGGCACTCCAAGGTGGCGCTGACGGGCGAGAGCGCCGACGAGATCTTCGGCGGCTACAGCTGGGTGCACATCCCGGACCTGGCGTACGAAGAGCAGTTCCCGTGGGTCGCCTTCGAGCAGTGGCATCCGGGAACCCGCGAGGGCCTCGGGCAGGGGCTGCTGTCGCCCGCCTTCAAGGCGCGCCTCGACATGCCCGCGTACTACGCCGACCGCTACTCGCAGGCGATGGCGGAGATACCCCGGCTGCCCGGTGAGGATGCCGGGGAGCGGCGGGCCCGCGAGATCTGCCATCTGCATCTGACGCACTGGCTCCCCCGGCTGCTGGAGCGCAACGACCGGCTCAGCATGATCTCGGGGCTGGAGATCCGGGTCCCGTTCTGTGACCGGCGGCTGGTGGAGTACGCGTACAGCATCCCCTGGTGGATGAAGACGTTCGACGGCCGGGAGAAGAGCCTGCTGCGGGCCGCGGTCGCCGATCTGCTGCCGGAACAGGTGCTGGAGCGGCCGAAGGCGCCCTTCCCGGTGAGCCAGGACGCCACCTACACCAAGGCGCTGCACCAGGAGTTCGCCGAGGTGCTGGCCGATCCCGCGTCGCCGGTCCTGCCGCTGCTGGACGGGGAGAAGGCGCGGCAGGTCATCTCCCCTCAAGGAGAGGCGGCCGCGCAGGACTGGCTGCACCGGATGAACGTCGAGATGGCGCTCCAGGTCAACACCTGGCTGCTGGAGTTGGGCGACTGCGCGGAACTGTAGCGAGGGCGAGGGCGAGGATCCCGAGTGCGGAGAGAAAGAAACGGGAAGGTGCCGCGCACGGCCCAGGGCCGCCCCCTGGAGCCGTGCGCGGGCCGGGCTCCTGAGCCGCGCCCGGAGGTCGGGCCCCCGGACCGTGCGGGATCAGGTCCCGATCCGTGCTCGGGATCAGACGAAGGCGCGCATCTCGATCGTCCGCAGGGCGGTACGCAGCAGCGGCGGCAGCCGGTACTGGAAGAACCTCTCGGTGCGCGCGTCACGGGCGAGGTCGACCTGGAGGAGGAAGAACTCGACGAGTTCTTCCAGCAGTTCCTCGGTCTCGTCGACGTCCCGGTCCAGGATCCGGGCCGCCCGCTCCACCGTCAGGGTGCCGTCGGCCTCGCGGGCGAGGGTGGCGAGCGCGTCGCGGAGCCGGGTGTCGAGTCCGCCGCAGCGCCGGACGGCGTGGTGGAAGGGGTGCGGGCGCTGGTGGGTCACGGTGCCCCGCCGCTCCCGGCTCATCCAGTCGATGAGCTGCCGGGCGGACCAGTGGGGCCGCAGCGTGAGGAGGCCCACGGCCTCCAGCACCGGGCCCGGCAGATCGCCGCACAGGTCCAGCATGGTGTGGATTCCCGGTATGTCGCTCAGGTGCGGGGTCCTTCCCAGTGCGGTCAGGCACAGCTCCATCGACTGGTCCGGGCTGAGCCGGGTGAGGTCCACCCGTGTCCGGAACTGGCCGCCGTACAGCCGCCGGTACCCGGCCAGCAGTACGGCCGACCCCGCGTCCGCGGGCATGAGGTCGGTGACCTGGTGGGCCTCCGCCACATCGTCGACGACCAGCAGCACACGGCGGTCCGCGGTCCAGGCGTGGAACAGCCTGGCGCGGTCGGCCTGCCGGGCGGGCAGTTCGGCGCGGCGGAAGCCGACCGATTCGAGCAGTTCGCCCAGGACGTCTCCGGCGGGTCGCGGATCGGCGGGGTCGCCGAAGGACGCGTACAGCCGGCCGTCGGGGAAGGCGTCGCCCAGCCGGTGGGCGACGGCGACGGCGAAGGCCGTGGTGCCCGCTCCGGGCTGTCCGGCCACGGCCACGCACCGCGGCCCTTCCTTGTCGGGACGATCCGTCAGCACCCGTGCGACCTGGGCGAGTTCGGCCTCTCGGCCGACGAGCGGAACGTCGGCGGGGAGTGTCACCGGCGGTTCGCCGGCGGCCGGTGTGCCGTGGACGGCGGTCTGTCCGCCGGGCAGGTCGAGTTCGCGGTCTCCGGCGAGCACATGCTGGTGCAGCCGCTGGAGTTCCGAGCAGGGTTCGAGCCCCAGCTCACGGGTGAGCACCCGGCGGATGCGCTGGAAGACCTCCAGGGCGTCCGGACGGCGGCCCGCCCGGTAGAGGGAGAGCATCAGCTTGGCGTGGAGTCCCTCCCTCGTGGGGTTGTCGGCGGCCAGCGCGGTCAGTTCGCTGATGAGCCGGTGGTGGCGGCCGAGGAGCAGATCCGCGTCGATGCGCTCCTCGAGGACTTCGTAGCGCTGTTCCTCCAGCCGGAGGGCGTCGATGCCCACGATCGGGCCGGGGGCCAGATCGCTGAGAGCGGGCCCGCGCCACACGGCGAGGGCCCGCTGGAGAAGGTCGGCCGCCTCGGCGACACCGCCGCGCTCCATCGCCTCCCTTCCCTGGGCCGCCAGATCCGTGAACTCCTGGGCGTCCAGGCTGTTCCGGGGCACGGACAGCCGATAGCCGCCGGGGGTGGTCAGCAGCGCCCGCGCGCCCACGGCGGGGCCGGGCTGCTGGGGGTCGCAGAGTCCGGGCAGCTTGCGGAGTTGGTAGATGTACGTCTGCAGGGTGGTCGCCGCGCTGGACGGCGGGCGCTCCTCCCAGAGTTCTTCCACGAGTTGGTGGAGTGGGACGGTGGTGTTGGCTCGCAGGGCCAGCAAGGCGAGAACTTGTCGGACCTTCGGTGCGGACGGTGTGACGTGCACACCATCACTGACGACTTGCAGGGTTCCGAGCAACCCGATCTGCAGCACTGGGGCCCCTCCCGTTGGTTCGCATCGTCGAACGGCCTGATGCACTTCGTGAGCGTGAGGTCGATTACTTGACTTCTGCTTGAGCGGTACTCGACAGAGGCGACCCATCAGGACACGGTCTCGGACATTCCCCCGTCATGACATCCGCCCCACCACTAGGCTACACATGACATGTATATGCGAGCGACATACAATTGCAAAAGACCTCTATGTGTCATGACGTCGGAGGACTGATGAACGAACCCGGTACGGGCCGTCCGGGCGCGCCGGCCACGGGCGCGCCGCCCGCGCTGCCGCCCCGCTTCGCGCTGTTGCTCGCCGCGCTGCTGCTGACCAGCGCGATGTCGATGCTGGACCAGTCGATCGTCGCCACCGCGGGTCCCTCCCTCACCGCCGACCTGGGCGCGCAGCACCTCTACGGCTGGACGTTCACGGCGTACATGCTCACCTTCAGCGTGGCCATGCCCGTCTACGGCAAACTGGGGGATCTTTTCGGTCGCCGGACGGTCTACCTCTCCGCGATCGTGCTCTTCCTCGTCGGATCGGTGGCCTGTGGCAGCGCGGACTCCATGGGGCAGTTGACAGTCTTCCGCGCCCTTCAGGGCCTCGGCGGCGGCGGGCTCCAGGTGAGCGCCTTCGCCGTGCTCGGCGATCTGATGCCGCCCCGGCAGCGCGCCAAGTACCAGGGGTGGTTCGCCGGAGTCATGGTCATCGCCAATCTGGCGGGGCCGCTCGTCGGCGGTGTGCTCACCGACCAGTTCGGCTGGCGCTGGATCTTCTACGTCAATGTGCCGCTCGGCCTGCTCGCCCTGATCGGCGTCCGCGCCCTGCTGCCCGCCGCCGCCCCCGGCCGGGGCCGGGGCCGGGGCCGGGGCCGGCCGCGTGTCGACTACCTCGGCACGGCCCTGCTGACCGGACTGATCGCCTGCCTCGTCCTCGCCACCGACCTGGCCGGGCGCGACGGCTGGGGCCGACCCCAGGTCATCGCACTGGGCGCGGGCGCGGTGGTGCTGGCCGTGGTCTGGCTGCGCCATGAGCGGTCGGCCGCGGAACCCGTCGTACCGCTCGGGCTGTTCACGGACCGGACCTTCACCGTCTGCGTCGTCGTCGCCTTCGCCGTCAGCTTCGCCTTCTTCGGCTGCGTCAACTTCGTGCCGCTGCTCTTGCAGACGGTGGAGGGCGTCAGCGCCACCCGGACCGGTCTGCTCTTCCTGCCCGCGATGATCGGCATGGCGGCGGCGACCGTGGTGGCGGGACAGGTGATCGCCAAGACCGGCAGATACAAGTGGTTCCCGGTGGCCAGCACCGCCCTGGCGGCCGGAGCCGCCGCCGCCATGGCACTGGCGGGCGCGGACGGCGGGGTCGTGACGGTCGCCGTGCTGCTGGCCCTGATGGGCGTCGGCGTCGGGCTCTCCTCCCAGGTGACCACGCTCGTCGCCCAGAGCACCGCGCCTCGCGAGCACCTCGGCGTGGCCACGTCCACGGTGGGTCTGGCCCGCAACCTGGGCACGGCCATCGGCGCCACGGTCTTCGGCTCGATCCTCAACGCCCGCCTGGCGTCGGAGTCGGCCCGCCGGCTCCCCCCGGAGACCGCGGACCGCGTCGTCGGCGGCGAGTTCACCCCGTCGGACGCCGCGTCGCTCCCTTCCGGGACCGCGTCCACCGTCGCCGACGTCTACGGCGACGCCCTGTCGACGGTCTTCCTGTCCGCCGTCCCGGTCCTGTTGATCGCCCTCGCCCTGGCCCTCCTCCTGAAGGACGCCCGTCTGCCGGCCCGCGGGTAGTGCGGTGGCGCGTGGCCCTCCGGTACGCGTCCGCGGCCGGGCTTCGAGGCCGCTTCGAGCCGTCGCTGTCACCCTCGCCGCATGCGACGCGAAGACGACACCGCCACCACCCCGCCGTCCGCCCGGCTCCTCCTGGGGATCGGCCGGTGGCTGGGCCGGGTCAGAGGAGTTCCGGCGGCCGCTCCCCCGCCCCTGATCGTCGGGATCGGCATAGACGTCGCGGGGATCGACCGCTTCGGCCGCGCCCTGGACCGTAACCCTGGTCTCGCCCGACGGCTCTTCACCGAGGCCGAGCTGACGCTGCCGTCGGGCGCACCACGCGGCACGGCCTCCCTCGCGGCGCGGTTCGCCGCCAAGGAGGCCGTGGCCAAGGCTCTGGGCGCGCCGGGCGGGCTGCGGTGGCACGACGCCGAGATCCGCACGGCCGCCGGTGGCCGCCCCGCACTGCGGGTACGCGGCACGGTCGCCGCCGCGGCGGCCCGGTGCGGTATCGGCTCCTGGCATGTGTCGCTCACCCATGACGCGGATGTGGCCTCGGCCGTGGTGGTCGCGTCGTCCTGACCTCAAGGTCGGGACACCTCAAGGTCCTGACCTCAAGGCCCGGACACCTCAAGGTCACGACTTCAAGGTCCTGGCCTCACGGCCCGGACACCTCAAGGTCCTGGCCTCAAGGACCTGGCCTGAAGGTCCGGAGCCGAAGGTCCGGGGCTCTCCCACAGGGCTTCGAGCCGGCGCAGGACCGCCCGTTCCCGAGCGGACAGTTCCGGGACCGGTACCAGGCTCTCGGGGTGCCCCGTTGCCGTACCGGATTCGTCCTGGTGATACGTGGTTGCGAAGCCGTAGCACTCGGGCGTCGTACAGGCCCCGAAATACTGGCCCACCGCCGCCAGTCCCCATGCCAGTTCCCGCCACACGACGGCCTCCTTCGTCCCGCCCCGGATCCGGGGTCCGGAAGGAGGCTAGGAAGGCGCGCTCGACGCGGGGTGGAGCACGCGTCCAACGGTATGCGACACGGCGGACGTTCCAGCGGTCGACCAGCGGACGCCCAGTCGGCCTCAAGTCCGTACGGGCAGAGTGCTCGCAAGGCCCCGCCCACGGCCTGGCGCGTGGCCCCGTCGGCGGGCGGACCGGTGCGCTCTCCCCCCCGTGGCGCACCGTCCCGCCCGCCACCGCCACCGCCACCGGAGCCGCCGGGGCCCCGGTCCGCGGCGGACGCGCCGGGACGGCAGAGAGCCCCCTCACTGCACGGGGGACAGTGGAAGGGGCTCTCAAGGGCCTAGTGGGGGAAGCGCGTTACCGCTCAAAGGCCCTGGGGGTCGCCCACGGACCCTGGGGATAGGAGGTTCCGTGGGCGACGTTCAGGGTGCCGCCGAAGCGTGCCGCGGCGGTCAGCCGTGGTCCGCCTTGCGGTCGGCGCGGTCCAGCGAGTCCGCCCGCTCCCCGGAACCCGGGGAACCTGTCGTGGCGGCGTCCTGGGGCGCTGTGAGGAACTGGTGCAGGGACTTCAGGAAGAGGAACAGGTTGTCCTCGTCGGGCTCGGTCTCGCTCGATCCCGACCGGTAGCGGCCGTCTCCGAGGAAACCGGTTCCGCGGCGGTCGCCGTCCGTCTCGCAGTGATCCGGGGTCCGGTAGTCCTTGCGGGCCACCCCGCGCCCTTCGGCGGCGGCGACCTCCGCCCGCGAGAGTCCGAGCCCACAGGGTTCCATTCCGCATCGGCGCCGGTCCATCTGATGCCGGTGGTGCCGGAGGTCTCGTAGCTCCCGCAACTCCCGCAGATACAGGGCGTCCGCCAGGGCGGTCCTCAGGGGCCGCTTCATCGCTGCGTCCCTTCGCTGTACGCCTGGACGGCCCAGTCGTCCTCGGGCCCCCAGTAGTTGGGGTCACCGGGCTGGGCGTAGCCGCCCTGTGGCTGCGGCGGGTAGCCCTGCGGCTGCTGTGGCACGTAGCCGTCAGGGTGCTGGACGTACCCCTGAGACTGGTATTGCGGGTAACCCTCGGGCTGGGGGTATCCCTCGGGCTGACCGTGCCCCTGATGCTGTGGGTGCTGGTACTGGTGCTGCCCATAGGGCTGGCTGTGCATCTGGCTGTGCTGCTGGTGCGGGATGTGCACCTGGGACTGCTGGGCGTGCTGCGGCTGGGGATGTGCCGCGCGCCCGTATCCCTGCCCGCCGTGCTGCGGCTGGTGGCCGTGCAGGTGGTGCTGGGCGTGCTGGTGCTGCCGCCCGTACTGGACCCCGTGCGGCACATGGCCGCCGTGTGCGTACCCCTGGCCCATCGCGTGCTGGAACTGGAAGCTCGGCTGCGCCTGGGGGACGTACGGCCGGAAGGTCTCCGGCTGCGGGTGGTGCTGGGGCTGGTACTGGGGCTGTGGCTGCTCCTCTGGCAGGGGCTGACCGTTCTGGGTCCCGGCGCCGTTGGCCGCCGCCGCTCCCACGGTCTCCTGCTCCAGCGTGTCCGACACAGCGGTCTCCTCGACCTCCGCCGCCTCGGCCGCCTCTTCCTTCGCCAGGGCGTCGTGGCCCGGCATGAGCAGTTCCACGTCCTCCATGCCGGCCTTGCGCCGCTGGTCGACCCACTCCTCCAGCTGGGCCTTGCAGGCCATGTCGAGGTGCGAGATGCCCCGCGCGTCGATGACGACCCGGCTCTTGTCGGCGATGGAGGCCAGCGCGTCGATCAGCTTCGGCATCCGCAGGAAGGTGGCGTTGCCCTTCAGCTCCAGGCGGGCGCTGTCGCCGTCCGTGGTCTTGCGCATGGTCATGTGGGACATCCGCAGCGCGGTGAGGACGACGGCGACCGCGAGACCGCCGATCACGCCCTCCAGCAGGTCCGTCATCACGATGGCGCCGGTGGTGATGAACATGACGAGACCCTCGCCGCGGTCCGTCTTCCACATCTTCACGAAGGCGGGCGGGTTGAAGAGCTTCCAGCCCGCGTGGAGGAGGACACCGGCGAGGACGCAGATGGGGATGAACCCCAGCAGGCCCGGCAGGAGCAGGGCGAAGCCCAGCAGCCAGGCGCCGTGCAGGATGCGGGAGAGCTTGGTCTTCGCGCCCGCGTTGAGGTTGGCGGCGCTGCGGACGATCACCGCGGTCAGGGGCATCGCGCCCAACAGGCCGGACACCGTGTTTCCGATGCCCTGGGCGAAGAGCTCCTTGTTGTACTCGGTCCGCTTCCCGGTGTGCATACGGTCGACCGCCGCCGCGCTGAACAGGCTCTCGGCGGAGGCGATGACGGTGAAGGTGATCACCATCGTGAGCACCTTCGCGTCGAGCAGACCCGCCATTTGGGACGGCCCGACGAAGTTGATGGCGTCGGTCAGGTTCTCGACCTTCACCTTCTTGACTTCCAAGGCGGGCATGGCGGCGATCGCACAGCCGGCCATCACCACGACCAGCGGCGCGGGAACCTTGTTCAGCGGCGCGGGGACCTTGTACCAGAGGAAGCAGACCACGACCGCCATGATGCCGAGGAGCAGCGCCCCGACCTTGTGGGGGTCGTTGAGAACCTCCGAGGCCAGGTCGGGCAGCCCCATGACGTTCTTGGGAGCCGTACCGTGCTGCCTGGAGTCGACCAGGGCGTACGTCTGGCTGAGCATCAGGGGGAGACCGATGCCGGCGAGCATGCCCTGGACGACCGACAGGGAGATGGACTGGAAGATCCGGCCCATCTTGAGCATCCCGAGGCCCATCTGGAGCAGACCGCTCATCAGCACGACCGGGCCGAGCATGGCGACGGTGTGTTCGGTGACGAACTCCAGGACGAGCACGGCGAGTCCTGCGGCGGGACCGCTCACCTGGAGGGAGCTTCCGGGCAGGAAGCCGACGACGAGTCCACCGATGATGCCGGTGATGATGCCGAGGGCGACGGGCACGCCCGAAGCAGCCGCGACGCCGATGCACAGGGGCAGGGCGACGAGGAAGACGACGACAGAGGCCATGAAGTCAGCGCTGAAGGAACCGCGACTGGAGCCTGACTTGGGGGATTTCGGCAATGACTCGCCGGAGCTCCTGCGCGCATGTCGCCCCGCACCGGGGCGTATTCGCTCAGTTGACACAGTGTTCCTTTCGCCGCATCCGGGTCCGGTGCGCCGGGGCTTGGGGTTCCCGAAGGGTCCGCGTCCGGTTGTCCGATGCGAGTGGGGGGTATGAGATCCGGGTGGGGCCCGGGTTTCAGTTCCGGTGGAACACTCCGTGGAGTTCGTCGAGCTCAAGGACCTCGGCCGTGTCGACGCGGTAGTACCAGCCGTGCAGCTTCAGCCGCCCGGCGTCCACCGCGTCCCGCACGCTCGGGTAGCCCCGCAGCGTCTCCAGCTGTGCCATGACATGGCGCTGGACGAACTTGGCGAGGGTCGCGTCGTCCGGTGGCGTGCCCAGGATCGGGGCCAGGGCGGGCCTCGCGAAGGCCACCCACTGGGCGACGCTGGGGAGTTCGGTCAGGTCCTGGTCGTTGGCCAGGGCTCCGACGGCGCCGCAGTGCGAGTGGCCGCAGACGATGATGTCCCTGACCTTCAGGACCTGGACCGCGTACTCGATGGTGGCGGCCTCGGCCGACTCCCGCGCCGGCTCGTACGGCGAAATGATGTTTCCGGCATTACGGAGTTCGAACACCTCACCGGGAACGGCACCCGTGATCAGGGCCGGGATAACCCGAGAGTCGGAGCAGCTGATGAACAGCGTTCCGGGGGTTTGACCGGCGGCGAAACGCCGGAATGTCTCGCTCTCGGGGGCAACGCGGTGCCGGAAATTACGCGCATTCGTGAGCAGTCGCTTCATGTCACGCTCCTTGCTGAGCCAGCTGGGAATGCTGGTTGGGCTAAGTCATCCGGGTGGATGTCTTGGCCCGGAAGCATGCGCCCGAGTCATGAGTCATCTGTGAGATCGCCGTGAGAGAGTTCTCACGGTGTTGATAACGATGTCAAGCAGTTGGGTCGGGCCCCGTGAAAGGGCGGCCGACCCTCACCACGGCAGGTCACCGGAGGCATCGTCAAGGTAAGGAGACGGCCAACGTCACAACGGGCGAGAGCCCGTTTCGCCATGGATCAGGAACCATATGAACCGGCGGGAATCATATGAAACCGGTGGAGCATGAATTACAGGCAAAAAAGGGTGCTATCAGTGCGGCTATGTCATGCCCGAAGCCGGTATCCGACCCCGCGAATGGTCTCCACACGATCAGGTCCAAGCTTGCGCCGCAGATATCGCACATAGACGTCCACGATGTTCGATCCGGGGTCGTAGTCGAATCCCCAGACGCGACTCAGCAATTGCTCGCGTGTCAGGACCTGGTCGGGATTTCGCAGGAACACTTCGGCAAGCGCGAACTCACGCGCCGAGAGTTCGGCCACCCGACCCTCTACATGAACCCTTCGCGTACGGAGATCGAGGACGAGATCGCCCACCCGGAGCACGGATGCCTCGGGGCCGCCCTCACCGCGCAGCCTCAGCCGCACACGTGCCAGCAGTTCCTCGAAGGCGAACGGCTTGGAAATGTAGTCGTCCGCGCCGCCTTCGAGCCCCGCGACCACGTCGGAGACGCTGTCGCGGGCCGTCAGAATGACCACGGGAAGTGTGACGCGCAGCTCACGAAGCTTGCGGAGCACGGTGAGTCCGTCGACCGCGGGCAGCCCGAGATCGAGGATCATCAGGTCGCAGTCTCCGGCGCGGGCGTGCTCGTACGCCGACAGTCCATCACCCACGACTGCCGTCACGAACCCGTTGCTGCGCAGGCCCTTTTCGACGAAGGAGGCGATTCCTGCCTCGTCCTCCGCTATCAGAATCCGTTGCATGATGTCCTCTCTGCCAGGGGAAGTGCGCCGGCAAGTCCAGTACGAACCGGGCACCGCCCGTCTCTGCGTCCTCCACCCACGCGGTGCCGCCGTGGGCCTGGGCGATCTCCCGCACGATGGCGAGCCCCAGCCCGATGCCGGTCCCGGCCTGGGTCGGTGATGTGACACGACCGGCCTGTACGAACCGGCCGAAGATCCTTTCGCGGTCCACGGGCCCGACACCGGGACCGGTGTCGCGGACCCACAGGAGTACGCGCCCCTCCCGTACCGCCGACCCCATCTCGATGAGGTCGCCGTCCAGCGTGTGGCGGACCGCGTTGGCCGCCAGCTGGATCAGACCCTGGGTGAGCCGCTGTCCGTCGACCAGAACCGTGGCCTCGGACACGGCCGCCACCCGCCAGTGCCGGTTCCCCAGCGCCCGCGCCTTGGCGACCACGTCCACGATCAGATCGGTCAGATTGGTCTCTCCGACCGTCAGGAAGTCCGGACGCTCCGCTCTGGCCAGCAGCAGGAGGTCGTCCACGATCCGGCTCATCCGGTCGAGTTCGTCGACCACGAGGGCGCGGGTCGTGTCCCACTCGCCGGCCCAGTCGCCCGAACCGTCCTCCATCAGCTCCAGATGCCCTCGTACGACGGTGATGGGGGTACGCAGTTCGTGCCCCACCTCGTCGAGGAAGCGGCGCTGGGTGGTGAAGGCCCTCTCCAGCCGGTCCAGCATGTGGTTGAAGGTGTGCGCCAGCGCCGCCACATCGTCGTCGCCGCGCACATCGAGCCGCTGTGTCAGATCCGATTCGCCGATGCGCGCGGCCGTCTGACGGACGAGCCGCACCGGGGCCAGGATCCGTCCGGCCACCAGCCAGCTGGCGAGGCCCGCGCAGACCAGCGCGCCGAACCCGGTGGCGAGCAGCATCTTCGCCACCTGCCGCTCCTCTCTCAGCTGACGGTCGCGGAACTCCAGGACCACCATGCGTACATCACGGGTGTCACCGTCGACCTTCACCGGCACGACGCCGTAACGCACCTTGCCGACCGACGAGTCGAGCCAGCCGACCGTGGTGTCTAGCCCGGCGTTGACGGAGGCGAGCGTGGCGACGACCTCGGGGATCTTGTCCAGTCGTACGGGGGCCTGGGCCGAACTGCGCCGGTCGGCCCGGCCGTCCACGATGCTGAAGAACGTCTCCTCCCGGTTGGGGAGGTTGACCGTCATGAACTCGGTCACCAGCGAGGCGCCGTCCGTGAAGGGCTGGCCGTTGGCCTGCCGGGCGCTCAGGGCGAAGGTCCGCAGCTTGGCGACCTCACGCTTCAGCTGCTCGTCGACCTGGTCGTCGAGCTGGGCCTGCCAGACCACGGTGATCCCCACGATGGGAACCGCGAGCGCGGCACCCACCAGCAGAAGCATCCAGCCCACGATCCGGGACCGCGCGCTTGCCGTTCGTCGTCTCACGGCTACCTCTCACCGTCGTCGTCGAGTTCTCCCCCGCTGCCGCCGCCACCGCCGCCTATACCGCCGTCGTCACCGTCGTCATCGTCGTCGCCCGTACCGCCCGGTCGCGTTCCGGGCAGGGCGGGGGCGCTGTCGTCGGTGCTGTGCGGCGGGGGCAGCGGTTTGACGGGGCGTCCGCCGCCCTGCTGGGGCGGGGGCGGGGGCGGCGTGTACTGCGGCGGGTAGACCGGTCGGCTGGTCTCGGTCGTCGGCGGGGGCGGAGAGGTGCGCGAGGTGGCCGACGGCATGGGTTCCGCGGACTCGTCAGGCTGCGAACTCGTCTTCTGCACGATGATGACCGGACCGAGGTCGAGAGGTTCCGGATCGCCGGTCCAGACGCGGCCCGCAACCATGCCTGCACCCGCGAGGACGCACACCGCCGTGATCACAAGGTTGGCTTTCCTCAGTCTCATGCGGAGAGTGTGCGCGGTGGATCGAACTGGTGAGTGAAAGAGGAGAGCATTCTCATCTCCCGCTCTGTGGCGGGCCCTCCGGCGGGAGGAGGGATTCATTCCGGATTCCGGATCGGAATCCGAGTCCGGGCTTGTCGGACGGGGTGCGGCAGGCCCCTGACGCGCCCTCGCTCCGGGACCCGCTCGGCGCCTCGTCCGATGCCTGACTCTGTGAGAACGCGCGGCCGCCAGCTCGGACCAGAAGGACATGACCCCTCACCTTTCTGTCACTGCCTGCTCATACGGATTGGTCGCCGGGAGATACGACACAACGCGCCTGACAGCTCAGTAGCTCGCCGGAATGGTTCGGGCCGAACTTTCTCCGGACCGGCGGAACAGCGGACTCCAGCCGGGTTCCGGTGCGATCACCGCAGGTCGGACGGACTGCGCCGGATAACCGGAAGAATCACCGCCAGTTTTCGGAGATTCGCCGGGGCGTCCGCAGAGATCACCGCGACGTGCGGAAAGGGGCTATCCGGCCGATGGCCGACGAACCGGGCCCTGGAAGGTCCGTACAGCTCACGGCCCCGAAAGGCCCGTATGGCTTACGGCGGAGGAGTTCCGCACGGTTCGCGGCCCCGGGAGGCCGTGCGTGTCACGGCCTGGGAAGATCTGTGCGTTTCAGGGCCGAGGAGGTCCGTACGGCTAGCGGCCGAGGAGGCCCGCACGCCGATTCCCTGGGGCCTCCTGACCGGGTCGTGCCCGGCGTCGTGCCCGGCAGGGCCGGTTGTCACGGGCCCAGGGGATCATCACGCGCCGGGCGGCGGTGTCGGAGCGAGCCCGCTGAGGCGGTGGTGCCCACCGCCGCTGTCGAACCGCAGTGTCAGGGCACCGAAATGCCGGGGCGTCGGAGTGCCGGAGTGCCGGAACAAGGGGCGGGCGGGAGCAGGTGCCGGGCCCGGTACCGGTCAGTCCAGTCCGGTCCGACTGGGTCCGGTCCGGTCCGACTGGAGCGTCCGTCAGGTCAGAGGATCCGGCGGCGTACCAGCATCGCGAGCATCGCCACGCCGGGCAGCAGGGGCAACCAGACCGTGAGGAAGCGGAAGCCGATGACGGTAGCCGTCGCGACGACGAAGGGTGCGCCCACCATGACCAGGGCGACGGCCAGGACCGGTTCGATGGAGCCGATGCCGCCCGGCGCGGGAATCATGCCTGCGGCCATGCTCGCCGCCAGATAGGCGATCACGATGTACGCCCAGGGCACGGGAAGTTCGAGGGCGGACGCCACGCAGACCAGCACCCCGGCCTGGAGCAGGGGGAAGGCGAGTGCGCCTCCCCACAGAGCCACTGTCCGGGCGGGCATCTTGTGCAGGAGCCGCGCGTCCGTGAGCGCCGTCCGCAGAAATCCGGCGGCGATCCGGCGCAGCCTCCGGGCGGCGAACAGAACGGTCGTCGCCACCGTGGCCAGGGCGCAGGCGACGATGCCCGCCGTGAGCAGGGCACGTCCCGGCGGAACGAGTTCATGCAGCCGCAGCGCTCCGGGGAACGCCAGCACCAGCCCCACCAGCAGTCCGACCCGGACGATCGCCTCGACCAGGGAGTAGAGGGCCAGCGCTGCGGTCGACCGGTCGAGCGGAATACCGCAGCCGCGGAGAAAGCGCAGGGTGACGGCGTGCGCGCCGAGCCCGGCGGGGAGGAGGTGGTTGGCCGCACCGGCCGCGAACTGCACCGCCAGCAGCCGTCCGGGAGGCAGCCGTTCGACGATCGTGCCCTGCCGTTTGCAGGAGGCCGCCACCCAACAGAGTCCGGTGACCACGCCTCCCATGACCAGCCAGCCGGGGTGCGCTCCGCCGAGGCGGCCGATACCGGAGGCGACCAGTCGCCAGTTGTCGGCGGTCCAGACGGCGACCAGGGCGAACGGCACCAGGCAGACGATCCGCCGCACCGCCATCCGTCGCGCGGCCGTCCGCCGCGGCCGACCCTGCGGCTCCAGCTGCTCCGGTCGCACGGCGAGCGGCTCGGCAATGGTCTGGGACACGGTCTCGGACAGGGCCACGCTCTCGACCGTCCTTCTCTTCGTCAGGTGCTGCTCTGAGGTTCAACGGGTGTCCCACCGCTTCGGTTCGACCCCAGCCCGCCGGTTCGCCCCGGCGGGCCTCCGTGGTCCTCGGCGGCAGTCTGCCCTCCGCCCACGACTTCCCGGTGTCCTGGACCCGACATCCGACGGACCCGTCGGAGGCGGAGACACGTCACGCCCCTGAGTACGGACCGAATGCGGGCGCGTACTCAGACGTCGCCCTGAGCACTCCCGCTCATCCACCGAGTATCGGCACGGATATCGCCCCACCGGACCCGACGGCGAGTCTGACCGTATGAACGGACTACTGAACAACGCGCGGTGGGCGGCCACCCGGCTGGTGCTGGGCAGCGTGGGACGGCTCAGCGAAGGCATCAGAATCGGCTACCGGCACGGCTTCGACAGCGGGTCGATGCTCGACTACGTCTATGTCGACAAGGCGCATGGCAGCCTCGGCATCGGACGCATCATCGACCGGGTCTATCTGAACGCCATCGGCTGGCGGGCCATCCGCTCTCGCCGCGAACTCCTCAAAGACGTCCTCCGCAAGGAGATCGCCGAGCGCGGCGGCGAGGTCACTCTGCTGGATGTGGCGTCCGGCCCCGGCCGCTACCTTCAGGACCTGGTGGAGGAGCACGCCCCCGGAACCGTCCGCGTGGAGTGCCGCGATCTGGACCGGGACGGCCTCGCCCAGGGCGAACGCCAGGCACGGGAGCGAGGGCTGAACGGCATCACCTTCGCCCATGGGGACGCCCTCGCCCCACAGCCCGGCGACCGCGCACCCGATGTGATCGTCGTGTCCGGACTCTATGAGCTGCTGCTGGACGACTCCACGATCGCCGCATCCGTCGCACGACTGCGCGCCATGCTCGCGCCCGGCGGCACACTCGTCTTCACCACCCAGACCCGCCACCCTCAACTGGAGTTCATCGCCCATGTCCTGCCCAACCGCGACGGCGCGCTGTGGGTCATGAAATGCCGCCCCGTCGAACTGGCTGAACAATGGGCCGCCGACGCCGGATTCACCCGGATCGCCAGCCGTCGGGAAACGGTGGGCCTGTTCACGGTGACGACAGCGCGGAACTGACCAGCAGCGCGACCGCCACGATCGTGAACGCGTCCGAAGGGGACGGAGCCCGACCGGCCGCAGCCGGGAACGACTGGGTGCCGCGCAACCCCGCCCCAGCAGCTCAGCGGCGCGGCCCGGCGCGGGGCGCAGCGGATCCGGTCGGCTCGGCCCAGCGCGATCCGGGCTCGGCACGGCCCGGCTCAGCGGAGTCGTCCCGCGCGGCCCGTTCTCGGCGCGAACCGGCGCGGCACGTCCCCTTCTAGGGACTCGGCTCAGCGCGGCGCATCCCGGAACGGGAACGGCGCGGCTCGGCCCCGCCCCAGCGGTGCGGCTCAGCACGCAGCGGAGCAGTCCGGCACGACCGGGCGCGGCGCGACCCGATCTCAGCGCGGCCCGGCGCACCCCGGCGCTTCCTGGAACGACCCGGCCCAGCGCGACTCGACCCGCTCTCGGCACGGCCCGGTACACCCCGGCGCTGCCTGGAGCGGCCCAGCGCGGCCCGGCTCGGCTCAGCGCGACGCGACGCGACGCGGCTCAGAGGCCCGTCCGGACGTGGCTGTGAGAGCTGCCCACTCCGCCGCTTGCTCCGAACCGTCGCCCCTTGGCGCTCGTTCACTCCCTGAGCCGCTGCGCCTGGACGATAGCGTCGGCCAGCTGGCGTACCTCCTTGTCCTCCGTCCGGCTCGCAAGCTCCCGTGCCCGATCGGCCAGCTCTCCCAGACCTGGCGCGCCCGGCAGCGATCCGCCCCGCAGCGACTCCGCGAAGTACGCCGCGACCGCCGTGACCTGGAAACGGGTCGACGCCCCGCCCCACAGCGCGCTGTCGACCGCGTTGGTCTCGACGGAACCCGACTGCTCGTGCGGGGCCCGGGTCTTCGGGTCGAGCCAGCGGACGGTCGCCGTCGCGACATGCCCGCTCGCGCCCTCTCGGAGCCGTACGGCGTACAGCGCTGTCACCGTATGTCCGGGGCCCACCTCGCCGCCGTCCACCCGGTCGTTCCGGAAGTCCTCGTCCGCCACGGCACGGTTCTCGTAGCCGATGAGGCGGAACTGCCGCACGGTCTCCGGGTCGAAGGCCACCTGAGCCTTGGCGTCCCGCGCCCTCAGTTCGACGTGGGCGGGCAGTTGGTCGCGGAAGACCTTCCTGGCCTGCTCGCTGGTGGACACATAGGTGGTGTGTCCGTCGCCCTTGTCGGCGAGCCGCTCCATGAGCGCGTCGCCGTACTCGCTGCCCACGCCGACGCCGAACAGGGTGATGCCATAGGTGCGTCGGGCGTCGTCGATCCGGCCGAGGATCGCGTCGGCGCTGGTCTCGCCCGTGTTGGCAAGGGCGTCGGAGAGAAGGACGACCCGGTTGGTCGCTCCGCTCCGGCGGCCCTTGACCGCCGTGTCGTAACCAGTGAGCACACCGGCCTGGACATTGGTCGAGTCGTTCGGCTCCAGAGTGTCGATCACCTCCTGAATACGGTCTCGGTTGCCGTCGATCCGGGTCATCGGCAGCCGTGTTCTGGCCTGGCCGCTGAAAGTGACGAGGGCGATGGAGTCGTCACCGCGCAGTTCGCCGGTGAGGATTCCCAGCGACTTCTTCACCAGGTCGAGCCGGCCGGGCTCGGCCATGGAGCCGGAGACGTCGATGACGAAGGTGAGGGCGGCGGGCGGACGGTCGCCCGTGCGGTCGGAGGGCCGGGTGGAGAGCCCGACTCTCACCAGCGACCATGGGTCGCCGCCGTCCTCGCCTCCGACGTCTCCCCGGATCTCACCGTCGGAGCCCCGCGGACGGGCTCCGTCGACGGTGACCGAGAAGCCGTCGCCGTTCGGCCTCGGGTAGTCCTGCCGGAAGCTGTTGATGAACTCCTCCGGCCGGATGTCGGCCGCGTCCGGCCGCTGCCCGTCCTCCAGCGTGCGGCGGGCGTAGCCGTAGGAGGCGGTGTCCACGTCGAGCGCGAAGGTCGAGAGATAGTCCGCCGCCGGCCGGGACTCGTCCTCCGTGTCCGCCCTGAACTTTCCGTCCGCTATGTCGGCCCTGCCCGTCGCGGGCGCACCGCCGCCGCCGTCCGGCAGCGCGGGTGCCGGGCCGGGTTTGGTGCCGTCGTCCCTCCGCTGCTGAGCGTCGGACAAGGAAGTCCGGTCTTCCTTGCCTCCTCCGCCGCCGCATCCGGCGGTCAGCAGCATTCCGCCGGCCAGAAGCGCGGCGAGCACTCCTCTATACGTCTTCGCACGGAAGGAGGTCTG
Organism: Streptomyces sp. NPDC004838; assembly: GCF_053600955.1. Taxonomy (NCBI): domain Bacteria; kingdom Bacillati; phylum Actinomycetota; class Actinomycetes; order Kitasatosporales; family Streptomycetaceae; genus Streptomyces; species Streptomyces sp. NPDC004838. The sequence goes on from NZ_JBSGAW010000004.1 coordinate 346,426, forward strand.
TGCGCAGAGGGACGTCCTGGCGCCGGACGCCCATGCGTCGGTCTGCCTCCTGGTGACGAGCTTCATCCGGACTCCCTCGATCGTCAGTACTTGTGACTGTGACGTCCGAGGTGGTCCGAAGGAGCGGGGCTGCCGGGTTGCGGAACGATCTCAATGCGGCAACGGACAGAGGGCGTTGCTCGGGTCCGGCCCTCGCTCAGCCTTCCTCCCAGCTCACGCTGCCCACCCCCGACCCTCCGCCGCATGTCCCCGACGACCAGCCGGAGTGGCCGGGGCGGAGCGTGATCCACTTGCCGTAGGCGTCGGGCCACCAGCCGCAGACGACCACGGCGCGGAAGGCCACGACCTGACTGCTGTTGTTGGTGCAGTCCGCCCGGCCGGTCCAGCCGTCGGTGCTGGTACTGCACGACAGCAACGCGGGCGGCGGGGCCGACTCCGCCGCGTGCGCGACCGGGCCGACGGCGATCAGCGGCAGGGCTGCGGCGGCGGACAGCGCCATGGCCGTGATTCGTCGCATCATGCTGAACTCCTCTTCGCTGGTTCACTGGTTCGTTGGTTCACTGCTGATTCACGCTGATTCACGTCGCTGGTTCGCTTCGATCAGCTCTCGTGCTCTCAAGCCTGTCCATCTCCGCACCGGTTGGAAAGCGAATGGCAAGGACTCGCCACTCTCTGACCAGGCTCTTGTCACAGTCCGCTGCCGTGTGCGTACATGGAGTCGCGCGCGGATCCGGGGGGACGGACCGCGTGCTGTGAGGGATGGCGGGGGGATGGTGTGCCATGTCATTGGCGACGGTTCCGGGTTCCGTGCTCGGCACGGAGGTTTCACGTTCCGATCTGCGGGAGACGTCAGGACAGCAGATTCGGGGAGTCACACGCGTCAGGGCGGCTCTCGCGGGCCTGGTCCGCTCGGCGCGCCATGAACTTCTCAGCTTCGACGACCCGGCCGGCGCGCTCGGCCACGGCGTCCCCGAGCCCTTCCTGAGATTCGCCGGTACCTGCGTGCGCTCGGCCGCCTCCCGGACCACGACGGTCCGGCGAATCGCTCCCCGTCATGGATTGACCCATATTCATGAGCCCTGGCGCTGCCCCGGCGATGCCAGGGTCACGGACTCCATCCCGTTCAAGATAGTCGTCGCGGACCGCTCGGTCGCCGCCGTGCCGCTCGATCTCGATCTGCATTACAACGGCGTGCTGTTGATCCGCGACCCCGTGGTCGTCCAGGCCCTGGTCCGTACCCACCGCGCATGGTGGGAGACGGGCGACGACCTGACCCGGCACGCACTGCCCCACACTGTGCCACCGAATCTCCAGCCCGTGCTCCAGGCCCTACTGGCCGGCCTCACCGATGACGCGGCGGCCACCCGTCTGAACATGTCCGGACGCACCTACAGCCGCCGCGTCGGTGAGCTGCTGGCCGCCCTCGGCACGACGAGCCGCTTCCGGGCGGGGGCGGAAGCGGCTCGTCGTGGGTGGATCTAGAGAGGCAGGGGGACCCGGTGAGAAGGGCCGGTCGGTCGGCGCGCGGCGACAGTCCTCTCAGGACACGATGTCCTTGCGGGAGAAGTTTCTGAAGGCGAGCGCGAACAGCACCAGGGCGTAGGCCACCGAGACGGCCGCACCCTTGACCATGCCGCTCCACTCCAGTTGCGGCTGGAGTGCGTCGATCCAGGCGAACTGCCAGTGCGCGGGCAGCACATCGCGCCAGGATCCGAGGGCGGTGACCGCGTCCAGCACATTGCCGACGATGGTCAGTCCGACCGCTCCGCCGACCGCGCCCAGCGGGGCGTCGGTCTTGGTGGAGAGCCAGAACGCGAGTCCTGCCGTGACCAGCTGGGAGAGGAAGATGAAGGCCACGACCAGTCCCAGCCGCGGAAGAGTCTCCGCGGTGGCGAGGGAGCCGCCCGTGGGCAGCTTCAGCGGACCCCAGCCGTAGGCGATCGTGCCCATCACCAGGGCGACCAAGGGCAGCAGCACCATCGCCGCGGCGCTGAAGCCGAGCGCCACCGCCAGCTTGGACCACAGCAGCCGCGTGCGGGGTACGGGCGCGGCCAGCAGATAACGCAGGGAGGACCAGTTCGCCTCGGACGCCACGGTGTCGCCGTGGAACAGCGCCACCGGCACCACCAGCAGAAAGCCCGCCGAGGCGAACAGACAGGTGGCCGCGAAGTTGGCTCCGGACGCGGTGGCCGTGTCCATGAGGGTGATACGGCCGTTCTCGCCGCCGTCCGGTGTGCCGCCGATGGCGAACGCGACGATCAGCACCAGGGGCAGCGCCGCCAGCACCCCGGCCATGACCATCGTCCGCCTGCGCTTCAGCTGCCGTACCGCCTCGACACGCAGCGGCAGGGTGCGCCCGGCCCGGTATCCGGGTGCCGAGTCGACCAGCGTGCTCATGCGGAACCTCCGATCAGGGTGAGGAAGGCGTCCTCCAGGCGGCGGTGCGGGCCGACGCCGGTCAACGGCACGTCCATCCGGACGAGTTCGCTGATCATGGCGGTCGTGGTGATCCCGTCGAGCCGTACGAGGAGCCCTTCGTCCACGCGCACGGCGGACGCGATCCCCGGCAGTGCGCCGATCTTCTCGATCACCGGATCGGACACCTCGGCGGCGGTGGTGACGAGCAGGGTGTCGCTCTCGCCGGTGATCTCCGCGACCGGTCCTGCCTGCACCAGCCGGCCGCGGTCCATGACCACCAGATGCGTGCAGGACTGTTCGACCTCGGAGAGGAGATGACTGGAGACGATCACCGTGCGGCCCCCGGCCGCGTACCGGATCATCACATCCCGCATCTCGCGGATCTGTGGCGGGTCGAGTCCGTTCGTGGGCTCGTCGAGGATCAGCAGATCCGGCATGCCGAGCATGGCCTGGGCGATGGCGAGCCGCTGCCGCATGCCCTGCGAGTAGGTGCGTACGGCGCGGGCGAGGGCGTCGCCGAGGCCCGCGATCTCCAGAGCTTCCTCGATATGCGCGTCCTCGGCGGGGCGGCCGGTGGCCCGCCAGTACAGATCCAGATTCTCGCGGCCCGAGAGATGCGGCAGGAATCCGGCTCCCTCGACGAACGCGCCGACCCGCGACAGTACGGGCGCGCCCGGCCGGATGGCATGACCGAAGACGCGGATCTCTCCCTCGTCGGGGCGGATGAGCCCCATCAGCATCCGGAGGGTCGTGGTCTTGCCCGCTCCGTTGGGGCCGAGGAGTCCGAGGACCTGGCCCTTCTCGACCCGGAAGGAGAGGTCCTTGACGGCATAGCGATCGGAGGACTTGGCGTATCGCTTGGCGAGTCCGGTGATCTCCAGGGGCACTTCGGCGAGTTCGGGTGCCGGTGCCGGGGCGACGGCCCGTCTGCGGGCGGTGAACAGCAGTACGGCAGCCGCCAGCGCGCCCGCGGCCGGAAGGCCCCAGGTCCACCAGGGCAGCCCGGCCTCCTGGGTCTTCACGCCCGGCGCGGTGGGCACGGTCAGGAAACCGGTGCCGGCGCTTGAGGCCGCTCCCGTGCCGGCGCCCGTGCCCGCGCTGGTGTCCGTGCCGGTGAGGGCGATGGTGTAGGCGGCGGGTGCGGCCGGGGAGGCGTAGCCGAGGTCGGTGGCGGAGAGCACCAGCCGCAGCCGGTGTCCGGCGTCGACCTCGTGGTCCACGGCGGGCAGGGTCAGCTCGACCTCCTTGCCCTCCTTGGAGTTCTCGACCCGGACGGGGGCCACGAGCTGGGAGGGCAGCACCTGCTGTCGGCCGTCGGGACCGACGTCGTACACCTTCCCGAAGAGGACCGCTTCTCCGGTGCTGGAGGCGACCTTGACACGGATGGTCGGCGAGCCGGTGATCCGCAGGGACTGCTGGAGGGGCTGGGAGTCGAAGCGTGCGTGCTGGCCGGGGAAGTCGAGGGAGAGCCCGACGCCGAAGGAGGAGAACTGGCCGAGTCCACCGCTGATGCCGGGGACGGCGGAGATGGCCGGCGGGCTGGCGCCGGCCGGGTTGGAGAACTTCTGCTCCCTGCCGGTGAGCCCGATGTTCCGGGGGCCGCTGCCGAGGCCCGGATAGCGGTTGCCGGTCGCGCCGCGCAGCAGCGCCTGACCATCGGTGGAGTCGACGCCTCCGGTCCGGCTGACGCGGAAGGCGGGTCCCGTGTCGGCGTTCTTGTCCTGCTTGAGGTAGCGGTCGAACCAGGAGGTGACGCGCTGGTCGACGCGGCTGGTCTCGCGGTCCCCGCCGTCGTGGCCGCCGGCGATCCAGTCGACGGAGACAGGGGCTCCGTTGTCGCTGATCCGCAGGGCCATGGCGTCGGCCTGACCGAGCGGGAAGAGCGAGTCGGCCTGCCCCTGCACGATCAGGGTGGGCACCTTGATGCGGTCGCCGACGGCGGAGGGGCTGCGGCTCTCCAGGAGGGCCCGTGCGGCCTCATCGGGCTTTCCGGCTACTGCGACCCGTTCGTACATGGCGCACAGTTCGGGCTGGAAGCGTCCGCAGCCGCCGGGGTTCGCCGGGGTCGCGCCGGATCCGGCCGGGGTGGCGCCGGCCGAACCCGCGGGCGGGTCGGCGGGCGGGTCGACGGGCTCCGTGGCCGACGGCGCCGCGCCGGGGGCGTCCGCCGACCCGGTGGAGAAGAAGATCCCGGCCCAGAGCTTCTTGAAGACGCCGTCCGGGAAGAGGGCGTCCGAGAGGTTCCAGTAGGTGATCGCGGGGGCGATCGCGTCGACCCGTTCGTCATGACCCGCCGCGAGCAGGGCGACGGCACCGCCGTAGGAGGCCCCGGCGACGCCGACGCGCGGATCGCCGTCGGCGTCGAGCCGGACCTCGGGGCGCTTCGCCAGCCAGTCGATCAGCCGGGAGACGTCCTTGACCTCGAACTCCGGGTCGTTGAGTCCGATCCGGCCGGTGGATCCGCCGAAGCCACGGGCGGACCAGGTCAGGACGGCGTACCCGTCGCGGGCCAGCTCCTCCGCCTGGGCGCGCACATCGTCCTTGCTGCCTCCGAAGCCGTGCCCGAGCAGTACGGCCGGACGGCGTTCGCTCCGGTCGCCCGCGGTGAAGTAGGAGGTGTCGATCTCCGCTCCGGGCATGGTCTGCGTCTGGTCCTCGCGGTGGACCGCCGGCCTCGTGTCATCGGCGACCGCGGTCCAGGTGCCCGCACCGGCGAGGGCGGCGAAGGCGGCGGCGCCCGCGAGCCATCGCCCGCGGGAACGGGGCCGGGGAAGTCGGATCTGCATGGTTGAAACCCTAAGCGCTATGGCTGTGCGGTCCGTGCCGACTCCGGGCGGAGGCGGGGGCATCCCTGGGATGTAGGGCGGCACGGTCACCTACGCCAACCGCGGTATGTGCGCGGCGTCCATGACAGATAGTGGGCGTGACAGGCAGTGGACATGGCAGACAGTCGGCATGACAGCCGGGGGAAGCAGGGCATATGGAGATCCGGCGTGCGACGACTGTCGCCGAACTGCTGTCGGCCGAGCATCTGTACGACAGCCCCGCGCGTCCGGAGTGGGCGGAGCGGTTTCTGGCGGCACCGGGACATCTGATGCTGATCGCCTACGCCGACGGAAGACCGGCCGGGATGGTCTCGGGCATCGAGATGCTCCACCCCGACAAGGGTGTGGAGATGTGCCTGTACGAGCTGTCCGTGGCCGAGCCGTACCGCAGGCGCGGCATCGGGCGCGCCCTCGTGGAGGCGTTGAGCGAGGAGGCGCGGGAGCGCGGCTGTTATGGGATGTGGGTGGGCGTGGACAGGGACAACGATCCGGCGCTGCTGACCTACCGTTCGACGAAGGCGCGGGACGACGGGATGTTCACCATGCTCAGCTGGGAGTTCCCCACCGGGGAACGCTGACCCGCGAAAGCCGCGCGGAGGGATCCGCGTAGGCCGCACGGAGGCCGCTCCCCCCGCTGTCCGCTCCCCTGCTCTCCGCTGCCCGGCCGGGCCCGTCCCGGTTCCCCCGCAGAACTCTCCGGCCCACGGCATCTTGTGTCATGTTTCATGTCACGAGACTCTGTTCCGCGCGACGTCTGTTCAGCGCACTACCTGTTCCGCACGACGCCTGTTCGGAGCGTCGGCATCCCTTTGGCACCCAGCACACCCGTACTTGCCCGCAATCCGGTCAACGAAAGGTCAGGTGCACGAGATGAGCAGAACCACCCGGCGCTTAGGCGCGCTGATACCCGTGGTCGCCCTCGCGGCCGGTCTCCAGTTCGCCGTGTCCCCCACCGCTCAGAGCGCGCCGGCCGGCGATCTCCGTCTCGCCCCCACTGCGACTGCCGTACCCGACAGCTGGATCGTCGTCCTGAAGGACGGCTCGACACGTGCCGCCGATCTGGGCGTCACCCCGAAGCACACCTATCGCAGCGCCCTCAAAGGGTTCTCCGCCAGGATGACCGGCGCGAAAGCGGCGAAGCTCGCCGCGGATCCGCGGGTCGCCTACGTCGAGCAGGACGAGAGGGTCCGGCTCAACGACACCCAGACGAACCCGACCTGGGGCATCGACCGTATCGACCAGCGCGATCTGCCGCTGTCGCGGACGTACACCTACCCCACACCGGCGACGGCCGTGAACGTGTATGTCATCGACACCGGAATCCGCACGTCCCACACCGAGTTCGGCGGACGCGCGAGCGTCGGCACGGACACCGTGGGCGGCGGCCAGAACGGCCAGGACTGCCAGGGGCACGGCACCCATGTCGCTGGTACGGTCGGCGGCAAGACGTACGGCGTGGCCAAGAACACCAGGCTCATCGCCGTACGGGTCCTCGACTGCCGGGGCTCCGGCTCCACCGCCGGGGTCATCGCGGGCGTCGACTGGGTGACCGCCAACGTCAGGAAGCCCGCCGTGGCCAACATGAGCCTCGGGGGCAGCACCAACGCCTCGCTGGACAGCGCGGTCAGGCGCTCCATCGGCGCGGGGATCAGTTACGCCGTCGCCGCGGGCAACGGCAACTTCCTCGGCCAGCCGCAGAACGCGTGCGGATTCTCGCCCGCCCGCGTTCCCGAGGCGATCACGGTCGGAGCCACGGACAGCGCGGACCGCAGGGCGTCGTTCTCCAACTTCGGCACCTGTCTGGATCTGTTCGCGCCGGGCGTGGGCATCACCTCGGCCTGGCGCACGAACGACACCGCCACCAGCACGATCTCGGGCACCTCGATGGCCAGCCCGCACACCGCGGGCGTCGCGGCGCTCCATCTGGCGCGGAACCCCAACGCGACCCCGGCGCAGGTGAGGGACGCGCTGGTCGGCAACGCGACCGACGGCAGAGTCACGGACCCACGCGCCGGTTCGCCGAACAAGCTCCTGTACTCGGTCTTCTAGCACGGCCGGAAGTCCGCGGGCCCCGAGAACCGGGCCCGACACAAGATCGCGGTGCCCCCGGTCCGCCACGGACCGGGGGCACTCGGGGGCACTCGGGGATGCTCAGTGGTTGCGGGGGAAGCCCAGGTCGACGCCCGCGGGCGCGTCGGCCGGGTCGGGCCAGCGGGTCGTGACGGTCTTGCCGCGGGTGAAGAAGTGCACGCCGTCTTCGCCGTAGATGTTGTGGTCGCCGAAGAGCGAGTCCTTCCAGCCGCCGAAGGAGTGGTAGCCGACGGGGACGGGAATCGGCACGTTCACGCCGACCATGCCCGCTTCGACCTCCAGTTGGAAGCGGCGGGCCGCGCCGCCGTCACGGGTGAAGATGGCCGTGCCGTTGCCGAACGGGGAGCCGTTGATCAGCGCCAGGCCCTCCTCGTACGTCTCCGCGCGCAGCACGCAGAGCACCGGGCCGAAGATCTCGTCGCGGTAGGCGTCGGAGTCGGTGGAGACCCGGTCGAGGAGCGAGAGGCCGATCCAGTGGCCGTCCTCGAAACCGTCGACGGTGAATCCGGTGCCGTCGAGAACGACCTCGGCGCCCTGGGCCGCCGCGCCGGTGACATAGGAGGCGACCTTGTCGCGGTGCGCCTTGGTGATCAGGGGACCCATCTCGGAGGTCGGGTCGTTGCCGGGGCCGATCTTGATCTTCTCGGCGCGCTCGCGGATCTTGTCCACCAGTTCGTCGCCGATGGAGTCGATCGCGACGACCACGGAGATGGCCATGCAGCGCTCGCCGGCCGAACCGTACGCCGCCGAGACGGCCGCGTCGGCGGCCGCGTCCAGATCGGCGTCCGGGAGGACGAGCATGTGGTTCTTCGCACCGGCGAGCGCCTGTACGCGCTTGCCGTTGGCGGACGCGGTGGTGTGGATGTAGCGGGCGACCGGGGTCGAGCCGACGAAGGAGACCGCGGCGACATCCGGGTGTCCGAGCAGCGCGTCCACCGCGATCTTGTCGCCGTGGACCACGTTGAGCACACCGTCGGGCAGCCCGGCCTCGGCGGCGAGTTCCGCGAGGAGGATCGCGGGCGACGGGTCCTTCTCGCTGGGCTTCAGCACGAAGGTGTTTCCGCAGGCGATGGCCAGCGGGAACATCCACATCGGGACCATCGCCGGGAAGTTGAACGGGGTGATGCCCACGGCGACCCCGACCGGCTGCCGGATCGAGGACACGTCGACCCGGTTGGAGACCTGAGTGGACAGTTCGCCCTTGAGAAGAGTGCTGATGCCGCAGGCGAGGTCGACGACCTCCAGGCCGCGGGCGACCTCGCCGAGCGCGTCGGAGTGGACCTTGCCGTGCTCGGCGGTGATCAGGGCGGCGATCTCGTCGCGCCGCGCGTCCAGCAGGGCGCGGTAGCGGAAGAGGAAGGCGGTGCGCTGGGCGAGGGAGGTCGTGGACCAGGTCGCGTACGCCTCTTTCGCCGACGCGACGGCCGCGCCGACCTCGTCCACGGAGGCCAGCGCGACCTGGGTGGTGACCGCGCCGGTCGCCGGGTCGGTGACCGGGCCCCAGTTGCCGGACGTGCCCTCGACGGTCTTGCCACCGATCCAGTGGTTGACGGTCTTCGTCATGACGAAAGGCTCCTTCACAAGTGCCGGCCCAGTTGCCATAGGCCCAGGTTGTTCACAAATGGCGGCGTCGGGCTGCGACGTGTCGCTCGTACTCCTCGCGGGCCTTGATCGCGGACTGACGAGTCGCGGTCTCGGCCACAGGAACATCCCACCACGCCTGTGCCGGGGGCGGGCCCGACACAGTGTCTGCCGTTTCGGTCTCGACGTAGACACCTGTGGGCACGTCCGACCAGCGCGCTTCGGCAAGCGCTTCCCGCAGGTCACGAACCGTGCGCGCGCGGATGACGCGCAGTCCGAGCGCCGCCGCGTTCGCGGCGAGGTCGACGGGGAGCGGGGCGCCGGTGAAGGTGCCGTCTCCGGCGCGATGGCGGTAGGCGGTGCCGAACCGTTCCGCGCCCACCGACGCGGAGAGGCCGCCGATCGACGCGTATCCGTGGTTCTGGAGAATCACCACCTTGATCGGGATGTTCTCCTGGACCGCGGTGACGATCTCGGTGGGGTTCATCAGATAGGTGCCGTCGCCGACGAGCGCCCAGACGGGCCGTCCGGGGGCCGCCATCGCGACGCCGATCGCCGCGGGGATCTCGTATCCCATGCAGGAGTAGCCGTACTCGACGTGGTACTGGTCGGCGCTGCGGGCGCGCCAGAGCTTGTGGAGGTCGCCGGGGAGCGAACCCGCCGCGTTGATCAGGATGTCCTCCCCCGTGACCAGGGTTTCGAGCGCGCCGAGGACCTGTGTCTGGGTGGGGCGGGCATCCGGGTCCCCCGCCGCGTAGGCGGCGTCCACTCGGTGCTCCCAGCGGTTTTTGCCGCCCGCGTACTCCGTCTCGTACGAGGGCGGGACGCGGAAGCCGGGGTCGAGCGCGCCGGTCAGTTCCTCAAGGGCGACGCGGGCGTCGGCGACGAGGGAGAGTCCGGCCATCTTGTGGGCGTCGAAGGAGGTGACGTTGATGTTGAGGAACCGGACGGCCGGGTTCTGGAAGAGGGTCGAGGACGCGGTGGTGAAGTCCGACCAGCGGGTCCCGACGCCGATGACGAGGTCGGCGGTACGGGCCAGGTCATCGGCGGTGGCGGTGCCGGTATGGCCGATTCCGCCGACGTCGCCGGGGTGGTCGTACGGCAGCGATCCCTTGCCGGCCTGCGTGGAGGCGACGGGGATGCCGGTCGCGTCGGCGAGCGCCGCGAGGGCGTCCTCGGCCTCGCTGTGGTGGACGCCCCCGCCCGCGACGATCAGCGGCCGTCCGGCCGCGGCCAGGGCGTGGCGGGCTCCGTCCAGCGCATGACGGTCGGGCCGTGGGCGTCCCACCCGCCAGACGCGCTCGGCGAAGAAGTCCTCGGGCCAGTCGTACGCCTCGGCCTGCACGTCCTGCGGCAGCGCCAGCGTCACCGCGCCCGTCTCCGCGGGGTCGGTGAGCACGCGCATCGCCTGAAGCGCCGCCGGAATCAGCGCCTCCGGGCGGGTGACGCGATCGAAGTACCGGGAGACCGGGCGGAGGGTGTCATTGACCGACACGTCTCCCGCGTACGGGACCTCGAGCTGCTGGAGCACCGGGTCGGCGGGCCTGGTCGCGAAGACGTCGCCGGGCAGCAGAAGGACGGGCAGCCGGTTGACGGTGGCGAGCGCGGCCCCGGTCACGAGATTGGTCGCGCCGGGACCGATGGAGGTGGTGACCGCGTGGGCGGAGAGCCTGCGGGACTGGCGTGCGTAGCCGACGGCGGCGTGGACCATGGCCTGTTCGTTACGGCCCTGGTGGTACGGCATCTCCGCATGGGGTCCGGTGCCCGACTCCAGCAGCGCCTGGCCGATGCCGGCGACATTGCCGTGGCCGAAGATGCCCCAGGTGGCGGCGATCAGCCGTTGGCGGTGGCCGTCGCGCTCGGTGTGCTGGCGGGCGAGGAAGGCGAGGAGGGCCTGGGCGACGGTGAGTCGGCGCGTGGTCATCGGTGGCCTTCCTCGGGGGCGGTACCGGAAGGTGATGGGTCCGCCGGGGTCGCTGGACCGTCCGCCGGGTGCTCGGCGTCGCCCCGGCGGTCGGGGGCGGCGCGGTGGTCGCGGGCGGCGCGGTGGTCGGGGGCGGTTTCGGACGTGGGGCCGACTCCGGATGCAGGGCCGTCCGCCGGATCCGGCGGTTCCGCTGCCCGAAGCGGCGGGGCCGGGCTCGCTCCGTACAGCGGCAGCCGGGGGTCGACGGGCTGGGCGGGCCAGGTGTCGCGGATCCAGCCGTGCTCGGGATGGTCGCGGATCAGCCACGCGCGTTCCGCGCCGGGGCCGGCCATGACGTTGAGGTAGTACATGTCACGGCCCGGGGACGCGATGGAGGGGCCGTGCCAGCCGTCGGGGATGAGGACGACATCTCCCGTGCGGACTTCGGCGAGGACGTCCGTACCGCCCGCGCGGGACGGGGAGACCCGGTGGTAGCCGAGCCCGTTCCGGGCGATCTCGAAGTAGTAGATCTCCTCCAGTTCGGATTCGATGCCCGGCAGGTGCTCGTCGTGCTTGTGGGGCGGGTAGGAGGACCAGTTTCCGCCCGGGGTGAGCACCTCGACCGCGATCAGCCGGTCGCAGACGAACACGTCCGCCGCGGCGAAGTTGTTGACCTGGCGCGAGCAGGCGCCGGAGCCGCGCAGTTCGACGGGTACCTCCGGTGCGGGGCCGTAGCGAGCGGGGAGTCGGCGCTCGCACTTCGCTCCTGCCAGGGCGAAGCGGCCTCCCGCACCGGAGGCGATCTGTGCATGGGCATCGCGCGGTAGATAGGCGAAATCGGTCACTCCATCGAACACACTTTCCCTGCCCAGCAGTTCGAAAAACTCACCTTCGACATACACGGTGCAGCCTCCGTTGAGGGGGAGCACGATCCACTCGATCTCCCCGGTGGCGAAGGAGTGGGACTCTCCGGGCCCCAGCTCCAGCACCCGGATGCCGGTGTATCCCCAGCCGGCCTGCCCGGGGTCGATCCGGAGGGCGTACGGGCCGCTGACCGCGCCGCCCGCCGGAACGTAAAGCCCCGGAAGCTTCACTTCCGGTGTCCGCGTTCCGTCCGGTGTCCGCGTTCCGTTCGTCGTCCCCGGCTTCCCGTCGGGTGTCCGCATTCCGTCGGCGCTCATGACGTCTCCGTACTCCCAGTTCCGGCTGGAGGTTCTTCTGAAGGATCTCCTAGAGCAGCCCTACAGCCGTGTCGACCGCCCCGGCGACGTCTCCGTCGACCGGGTAGAGCAGCGAGCGTCCCACTACCAGACCCTGGACGGTGGGAAGTTGCAGAGCTCCGCGCCATTTCTCATACGCGCCGTCCTGGTCGTCGCCGATCTCACCGCCGAGGATCACCGCAGGTAGCGTCGAGGTTTCCATCACCGCGGCCATGTCGTCGGGATCGTCGGTGACGGGGACTTTCAGCCAGGTGTACGCGGAAGTTCCGGCCAGCCCGGACGCTATGGCGATCGACCGGGTGACCGCCTCGGCGCCCAGATCGTTGCGGAGGCGTCCGTCGATCCGGTGACAGATGAACGGCTCGACGAAGACGGGAAGCCGACGCTCCGCCATCTCGTCGACGGTACGGGCGGCGGCGTGCAGCGTGTCGAGGGATCCGGGGTCCTGGTAGTCGATACGCAGCAGCAGCTTGCCGGCGTCGAAGCCGAGCCGGTCCAGATCCCGGGCTCGGTGGCCGGTGAAACGGTCGTCGAGTTCGAAGGACGCGCCCGCGAGACCGCCGCGGTTCATCGAGCCGATGACGATCTTGTCGTCGAGCGCGCCGAGCAGCAGCAGGTCGTCGAGGATGTCGGCGCTCGCGAGAACGCCGTCGACGCCGGGGCGGGAGAGCGCCAGACAGAGCCGCTCCAGAAGGCCGAGCCGGTTGGCCATCGCGAGACGCTTCTCGCCGACGGCGAGTGCTCCACGGGCCGGGTGATCGGCCGCCACTATCATCAGCCGGCCGCTGTCACCGACGAGCCGGGGCCGTCTACGGCGACGGGCGGCGGCCTCCGCCACGGCCTCCGGGTGGCGGGTGCGGATCCCGATCAGCTCGGCGATGTCGACCCGGCTCAAGTCACGGCTCCGCTTCCGGCCTCGGGCCCGGCCGCCGGCCCGGCCTCCGGGAACACGGGCCCGTCGGGCACGGACTGAGGCGGAGTCGGGGACGGAGGCGGCGTGGGGGACGGAGGCGGCGTCGGGGACTGTGGAACCGGGCCGCCCGACAGGACCTGGTCGACTTCGTCCGCGTACGGCATCGCGGCCGAGCAGGCGAGACGGGACGCCACGATGGCTCCGGCGGCGTTGGCGTACCGTATGACGCGCTCCAGCTTCCATCCGGAGAGCAGCCCGTGGCACAGCGCTCCGCCGAACGCGTCCCCCGCGCCCAGCCCGTTGACCACCTCGACGGGGACCGGCGGGACCTCGGCCCTGGTGCCGTCGCGGTGGAGGGCGAGAACGCCCTTGGGACCCTGTTTGACGACGGCGAGTTCGACCCCCGCGGCGAGCAGCGCGCGGGCCGCCGCGTCGGGGTCGCGTTCTCCCGTGGCGATCTCGCACTCTTCGAGGTTGCCGACGGCGACCGTCGCGCGGTCCAGCGCCCGCCGGTACTGCGTCCGTGCCGCACCGGGGCCCTGCCCGGCCTCGCCGTGCCAGAACATGGGCCGCCAGTCGAGGTCGAAGACGGTGATGCCGGACCGGTTCCGGTGGGCGAGCGCGGCCAGGGTCGCGGCCCGGCTCGGCTCGGCGCACAGCCCGGTGCCGGTCATCCAGAAGACGCGTGCCGCGCGGATCGCCGCCGGATCCAGCTCATGCTCATGGATCTCCAGATCGGGTGCCTTGGGCTGCCGGTAGAAGTAGAGAGGGAAGTCGTCGGGCGGGAAGATCTCGCAGAAGGTGACCGGGGTGGGGTACGCGGGGACCGGTGCCACCCAGCGGTCGTCCACACCGAACTCGCCGAGCGCCTGGTGGAGGTATTCGCCGAAGGGATCCTGCCCGGTACGGGTGATCACCGCGGTGCGTCTGCCGAGGCGGGCCGCGCCCACGGCCACATTGGCCGCCGAACCGCCGAGGAACTTCCCGAAAGTGTCGACCTGCGCCAGCGGAACCCCGGTCCGCAGCGGGTACAGGTCCACCCCGATCCGTCCCATCGTGATCACGTCGTACGGCTGAGGGTCGTACGGCTGAGGCATGCGCGTCCCTTCGGTTCGACGCCCGGCTCCGACCAGGTCTAGTGCTCTCTCCTGAACCCTGTCAACATTTTGTCCTGACATTCGGACGAAGGCTTGACACCCTTCCGAGGCGGCCGGAAAGCTCGTCGGCATGACCTCCACCGTCCCTTCCCTGAACCGCATCCGGGTCGGCTCGGCCCCCGACTCCTGGGGGGTGTGGTTCGCCGACGATCCTCGGCAGATCCCCTGGCGGCGGTTCCTCGACGAGGTCGCCGAAGCCGGTTACGAGTGGATCGAACTGGGCCCGTACGGCTATCTCCCCAGCGACCCGGCGGTCCTCGCCGAGGAGACCGCCCGGCGCGGGCTGAAGGTCTCGGCGGGCACGGTCTTCACCGGGCTGCACCACGGTCCGGCCGTCTGGGACGAGACCTGGGCCCATGTCTCGGACATCGCGGCGCTGAGCCGGGCCATGGGCGCGGAGCATCTGGTCGTCATCCCGTCCTTCTGGCGTGACGACAAGACCGGGAAGGTGCTGGAGGACAGCACGCTGACGTCGGCGCAGTGGCGGGATCTGACCGCTCAGACCGAGCGGCTGGGCCGGGAGGTGCGGGAGCGGTACGGCCTGAAGATCGTCGTGCACCCGCACGCCGACACCCATATCGACAGCGAGGAGAACGTCAGCCGCTTCCTCGACGCCACCGATCCCGGCCTGGTCTCCCTCTGTCTCGACACCGGGCACTACGCCTACTGCGGCGGCGACAGCGTCAAGCTGATCGAGACCTACGGCGAGCGGATCGGCTATCTCCATCTCAAACAGGTGGATCCGGAGGTCCTGGCGACGGTCGTCGCCGAACAGTTGCCGTTCGGTCCGGCCGTCGGGCGCGGTGTGATGTGCGAGCCCCCGGCGGGGGTGCCCGCGCTGGAGCCCGTACTGACCGCGGCACAGGCCCTGGGCGTGGAACTCTTCGCCATCGTGGAGCAGGACATGTACCCCTGCCCGCCGGACAGACCTCTCCCGATCGCCCGCCGGACCCGCGGGTTCCTGCGCTCCTGCGGCGCCTGAGCGCTGTTCAGCCCTCTGGACTCAGAGCCTCCGGATTCGGAGCTTCCGGAGCCAGGCCCTCGGGATTCGGCGCTTCCGAAGGCCACCCGGACAGCGCGTTCCCTCCAGCTCAGGCGTCATACGTGTCAAACCCGTGACCTTTGTCGCGTGGTGATCACGCATATCCCGATTACGCGGGTATTCGGTCACAGCCGGTCGACAGACCCGTCCCCCCTTCGCTCCATGTCGTTCACCCGGCGAGGCTCAGTGATCGCCAGCGTCCGCACGACAGCTCCCCCGATGGCCCCCAGGCCGCCGTCTGTCGCGCGAGCAGGGAGGTGCCAGACAGATGACGGACCGAAGGCTCTGGTCGTACAAGGACATCGCAGCCCACATCCGGGTGCAGCCGGACACCGTCCGCTCCTATCGCAAGCACGGCCATCTTCCGCCGCCCGACCATGTGGAGGCGGGGAAGCCCTACTGGTACGCGGAGACCATCCGCAGGTGGGTCGCCAACCGCCCCGGCAACAGAGGCCGCAGAGACGGCTAGGTCGCTTCTGATGGACCAGGCTGGATCAGGGAGCGGGGTCTGGTGCCGTGGACCGCAAGGCGGAGGAGGGAGTCCATACGATGGGGCCACCTCCCGGGCCGCCAGGCCCAGGGGGAAGGTGCCAGGCCACGCGAGCCCAGCAAGATCCATCAGAAGCGACCTAACCCCGCCACTGCCCGGCGAGCCCGCACCCCGTCCAGGGTGCTCGGCGGATTCACCACCTTCTCGACGTACGCACTCGACTTCCGCGA